>JABWCP010000001.1 GCA_013360215.1 bacterium
CGGCGGGCGACGGCTCAGGTACCGGCTCATCTTGATAGGCTACGCGCTCTACCGGGCGAATGATTTTTTCCGGCTCGAGAACCAAACGAACACGTTTTGTCGTGAATTGAGCGATCACACCGGCTACAAATTCACGTTCTTTTTGTACCATTTCGACCTGAAACGGTGTCACACCGCTCGTGGTAAAGCCCAATTTGAGTAAATCGCTTTGCAATTCGTAAGGCCAGGCCAACTCCAATACGGACCCGACACGACGCTTCTCGCGGTTGACTTCGACGACAATTTTTGACCAAGATTTACGAATTTCGCTCAATCCTCGTTCACCGTTTACCGGTGATTCTTTGGGCGGTTCCGTGACGACTACCGGCGTTGGTATTTCGGAATGTTTGACGGCTGGCGGTTTAAGAGGCGTTACAGGATTTACAGGAGCCGTTACGGCACTACTTTTTTTTTTACGGTCTCCGTATCGGGGTTCTCCAGTTTTCGGATGATCTCCGAAAGTTGAACGGAATCTTCCATACGAATAAGCTTCATCAGCATCAATTCGAATACAAAGCGTTGTTTGAGGCTCCATTTGACGCGTTGAATGGTCTCCGATACCAAATTCATCATGCGAATAAGGTCGGTTTCAGAAAATTGCTGCGATACGTCTGTAAATTTTTCGTGATAACTCTCATACACCGTCGTCAATGCCGATGCGCCGCAGGCTTTGGCCAGCAATACATTGCGTATATGCGCCATCAATCCGTGCAGAAACTCCGTCACATCAAGGCCTGCATCCAGTACGCGCGAGGCAAATTTGAATCCTTCGGAAACACTTTTATTGCGTATGATCGCCATCAGTTCAAAATATAACCCTGTTTCGATCAGCCCAAGCGCCTCACGCACGCGTTGGATACGCACCTGATTACCGCAAAAGGAAATCACCTGATCCAGCAAGGTCAGCGCGTCACGCATACCGCCGTCCGCCATTTGGGCGATTTCAAACAGTGATTCTTCGTCCATATCAATTTGTTCGATACGGCAGATATGTTTGAGTCGTCCGATGATTTTCTCGATAGCGACGCGTTTAAAATCGAAGCGCTGGCAACGTGATAAGATCGTCGGCAGGATTTTGTGGGGTTCGGTCGTCGCAAAAATAAATACGACCTGTGGTGGCGGTTCTTCGAGTGTTTTCAGGAGCGCATTAAACGCATCCTTGGTGATCATGTGAAATTCGTCAATGATATAAATCTTGTATCCGCCGCGTACCGGCAAATACCGTACATTGTCACGAATACTGCGAATCTCATCAATACCGCGATTCGATGCACCGTCAATTTCCAACACATCCAAACTGCGTCCGCCGGTAATTTCGAGGCAGGACTGGCATTGATTGCACGGCGTGATCGTCGGGCCGCCGTTTTCACAGTTGATGGCTTTAGCAAAAATACGCGCCGACGTTGTTTTGCCGACACCGCGCGGACCGGAAAAGATATATGCATGCGCGATGCGCTTGGATTCAATCGCATTTTTCAGCGTCGTGGTGATATGTTCCTGACCGATCACATCATCAAAAACCATCGGCCGATATTTTCGCGCAATTACAAGATAGGACATAGATATTTGGTTAAAATTTAATGCCGGCCAAGATAAAAGATTTTGGGGATAAAAAAAATGGAATTTTATACGTAAGAAGTTCTTTATAAAGCTGTTCGAAAGAACACGAATTAGTGACTAATTATCATCTTCTATCTAGATATTCAGCGTCAAAAAAATTAAAAAAAAGCCCAAGCTGTTACGGCACATCCAAGGGTGAGCTTACCGTTGCTTCCTTCCGGACCTGGCGGGGTTCAGCCTCCTCAAATTGCGTAAGGCTCGGGCGTTAATAAAACTTATTTCAAAACAACATGCGTTCAACGTCGAGATAACATAAGGTCGTAAACAATAAAACCCCGCCTAGGTAGCGAGGTTTTTCGTGGGCAGTGAAGGATTTGAACCTCCGTAGAGCATAGCTCGACAGATTTACAGTCTGTTGCGATTGACCACTCCGCCAACTGCCCAATGAACTTTTACTGCATAAGTAGAGCTGGTGGGCGGATTTGAACCGTCGACCTACTGATTACAAGTCAGTTGCTCTACCAGCTGAGCTACACCAGCAATATCTCTAATGTCTAAGAACAGTCTCAAAATTCGGGCGAAAATATAGATGATGCCGCACACTTTGTCAATGAATATTTTATGTATTTCATGAATTCTTCGCCATATCTAACCCTGATGCTTGACATTCAACCCTGTTTTGTTTACCATGACGCCACACTATGAAACCGTATTTGTTCTATCCCGCTCCCTTCTTCCTGATATGAGTGAAATATCACGCATCGAAATTTTACTCTTTTTTCTGCTTATTTTTATCGGCGGATTCTTCAGTAGTTTTGAAACGGCCATTTTATCCTTAGATAAGCTGTCATTCAAAAAAATTTTGAAACGCGGCGGCACGCGCTCCAAACTACTTGAGCTCTGGACATCCAATCAAAATGATTTTTTAACGGGTATCTACGTAGGTAATAACGCATTTAATGTCGGCGCCGCCGTATTGGCCGCCAGTGTCAGTGTGGATATTGCGCGGCTGTACGGCTACCGCGAAGCTTACGCTTTAGCCGTGGCCACCTTTTTGATTACGCTTTTTCTCCTGCTATTCAGCGAAGTATTGCCCAAATCCATCGCGCGCCATAATCCGGAAAAAACGGTTATGCTGTTGGCGACGCCGCTGCATATTGCGTTACTGATCCTCAAACCCTTCAGCGGTTTTTTTTCATGGGTTTCTCGTGTCGTCGTCACCGCAACGGGCGGCGAAACGCATCGCCGCAGCCTCAATGTAACCGAAGATGAAATTCGTGAAATCATCAATGCCGGCGAAGTGGCGGGTGCGATCGAACACAACGAACGTGAAATGATTCACAGCATTATTGAGTTCGGTGATACGCTGGTCAAAGAAGTCATGGTGCCTCGCGTGGATATGGTATGTGTGGAAGTCCAGACACCGATGGAAGAAATACTCCAAATCATGGCGGATGAAAAACTGTCCCGCATCCCTGTCTATGAAGAAAATATGGATACCGTCATCGGTGTGCTGCATATCAAAAACGTGATGAATTTTTGGCGTAAAAACATTCAAGATATGACGGCTATTGAATTTATCACCATGCCGTATTTTGTACCGGAAACCAAAAAAATTTCCGAATTATTGCGCGAATTTCAATCGCAACGTATTCAGATGGCGATCGTCGTGGATGAATACGGCGGAACGGCCGGTTTGGTGACGATCGAAGATTTGATCGAAGAAATCGTCGGAGAAATCAAAGATGAATACGATGATAACATTTCACTGATAAAAAAACAGGAAGACGGTTCTTATCTCGCGGATGCGAAAATTGAAATTTATCTCATTAATGAACAATTGCATTTGCATCTGCCCTCAGAAGAATACAGCACCCTCAGCGGGTTGATCCTTTGGCTTTTCAAACGTATGCCCAAAAAAGGTGATACCATCACCTACGAAGATGTTCGATTTACAATCATCGAATCGGACCGAAAGCGCATCCACAAGGTACTGATACAGCTCCTGCCTTCATCCTAGTTAAACCGATATGCATACATGGGATAATTCATTTGAATAATCAATCCCGCTGTATTACATTGCGTCGCTTTTTTTAAACGATTTTTATGATATGATCACCATTTACGCGCAATTATTCGGTAAAGAATTTGTCAATACGCTTACGTTTGACGAATTGGTGATTTATCTCAAAGACCCGCAGTGTATTTTCTGGATAGATCTCGATTCCCCCACGTTAGATGAAATTCACCAAATTCAGGATGCTTTCAATTTTCATCCGCTATGCATCGAGGATGTGATGAGTTATTCCAATTCGCCTAAATTGGACGAATTTGACGAATACATTTTCCTCGTAACGCACGAACCCCGAATGCATCCGGAAACCAACGAAATCGAACGTCCGGAAATTGATTTTTTCCTGGGTAAAAACTATCTCGTTTCCGTTCATCACGAACCAAGTCCTGCTATCGCCAAATCCATACACCGATGTGAAACGCAACTGTTGTATCATCAGGCTGCGCTATACGAAAAAGGTTCACGCGGTCGAACGGCGATTAAAGATAACTTTATGTTTAAAAATTCAGATTTTATTTTACATACGATCTTAGATCACATCGTGGATGATTATTTTCCTCTGGTTGAAAAATGGGAGGACGATATTGATCATCTTGAGGAACATGTATTGTCCGTTCGCGCCGAACGTTCGGTGCTCAACGAAATTCTAAAACTCAAGCGACAGTTGGCCGGCTTTCGCCGCACCGTATCCCCTCAGCGGGACGTACTGTCACGCCTTATTCACCTCCAGCATCCGGCGATGTCCAAGGCCTCGGTAGTCTACTTCCGCGATATTTTTGATCACCTTATTCGTGTCAACGAACTGATTGATACCTACCGTGATACGATGAGCAACGTTCTTGATGCCTACTATTCCGTACTCTCGCATCAAATCAATGAAAATTCGCATATCGTCAATATCATCATGAAGCGGCTTACGATCATCACAACCATTTTTATGCCGCTGACTTTTATTGCCGGTATTTATGGCATGAATTTTCACAATATGCCTGAAATACGGTGGGAATACGGTTATTATTATGCACTCGGCCTGATGGGCGCACTGGCGCTTTCCATGTTTTATTTTTTCAGAAAAAAATTCTGGTTCTAACATATACAGGAATACCATGCACACGACTAAAGCCATCGAACTTCATGAAATTCGCGAGCCCGAAGTAACACACAAACTCGCCAAAGATCACGGCCTCACAGACGAAGAATATGAGCGCATCCAACAAATTTTAGGTCGAAAACCTACGTTTACCGAACTTGGTATTTTTAGTGTAATGTGGAGTGAACACTGCAGCTATAAGAATTCCATTCTGATTCTTAAAACACTGCCCAAACAAGGCCAATTTGTACTCAAAGGCGCGGGCGAAGAAAATGCCGGGCTTATAGATATCGGTGACGGTTTAGCCGTGGCTTTCAAAATCGAAAGCCATAATCACCCGTCGGCTATCGAACCTTTTCAAGGTGCGGCGACCGGTGTTGGCGGGATTCTTCGCGATATTTTCACGATGGGTGCACGTCCCATCGCCGCTCTCAATTCTCTGCGCTTCGGACATTTGGATGATGAGCGCGTGCGCTATCTTTTTGCCAATGTTGTCAAAGGTATCGGCCATTACGGTAATTGTTTCGGCGTTCCTACCGTCGGAGGCGAAGTATATTTTGAAGAATGCTATACCGATAATCCGCTGGTCAATGCGATGGCCGTTGGCATAGTGCGTCACGATCAGACCGCCAGCGCCATAGCCAAAGGCGAAGGCAACCCCGTCATGATCGTAGGCTCTGCAACAGGACGCGACGGTATTCATGGCGCGACCTTCGCGTCAGAAGAAATATCCGAAGCGTCCGAAGCCAAACGCCCCAACGTACAAATCGGCGATCCGTTTACGGAAAAACTATTGCTTGAAGCAACTCTGGAGGCCATTCAGTCCGGTCATCTTGTGGGTATTCAGGACATGGGCGCCGCCGGTTTGACATGTTCCAGTTCCGAAACCAGCGCTAAAGGCGAATCCGGCATTGAAATCAATCTCGAACTGGTGCCGACACGCGAAGATAAAATGACGCCGTATGAGATTATGTTATCCGAAAGCCAGGAACGCATGCTGCTGATCGTCAAAAAAGGGTATGAAAAAGAAATTCAGAATATTTTCGAAAAATGGGACTTGCACGCGGTCACGATCGGTCATGTGACCAACGACAAACTGATGCGCGTAAAATACAAAGGCCGGGTATTTGCCGAAATTCCGGCGGATACGCTCGTTCTCGGCGGCGGCGCGCCGGTGTACAAACGCGAAACCGCGGAACCGGCTTATCTTAAAGAAACGCGCGCGTTGGATATCGCATCACTACCCCAACCTTCCGATCTTACATCGGTTCTTACACGGCTGCTGAGCACGCCCAATATTGCAAGCAAAGAATGGATATATGAACAGTATGACTCGATGGTACGCACCAATACGGTAACATTACCCGGCAGTGATTCGGCCGTGGTACGCATCAAAGGCACCAACAAAGCACTCGCGATGAATGTTGATTGTAATGGAAGGTATGTTTACCTCAATCCGCGTCGCGGCGGCCATATCGCTGTGGCCGAATCGGCACGTAACGTAGTTTGCTCCGGTGGACGACCCGCCGCTATTACCAATTGCCTCAACTTTGGTAATCCATACAAACCTGAAAATTACTGGCAATTCAAAGAAGCCGTCGAAGGCATGGGCGAAGCTTGCCGCATTTTTGATACGCCCGTTACTGGTGGGAACGTGAGCTTTTACAACGAAAGCCGTAACAATGCCGTATTCCCTACGCCGACTATCGGGATGATCGGAATTATCGAAGACCTCAAACATGCCACGACATCATGGTTCAAATCCGAAGGCGACAAGATATTCCTTATCGGAAAAAACGGAACGGATATCGGCGGTAGCGAATACCTGAAAACGATTCACGGTAAAATCAGCGGCGATGCACCATCGCTCGATATGACGTACGAAAAGAAAGTTCAGGATTTTGTATTGAATACGATCATCAAAGGCTGGGTTCGTTCGGCACACGATGTATCCGATGGCGGACTTGCCGTAGCTTTAGCCGAATCTTGTTATCAAGGTAAACCCGGCCACACTATCGGTGCTACAATTCGTCTTAACGATGCATTACGTCCTGATTTCCTGCTGTTTAGCGAAACGCAATCGCGCATCATACTAACAACCGATACGGAAAATGCAGAACGATTGAAACAATGGGCACAAACTCAGCATGTGGATTGTGTGGAGATCGGAGTCGTCGGCGGTAAAACTTTACGGATCAATGACTGGATCGTCATGCAAGCATCGGATATCGAACGCCTGCATCGTGGGGCGATACGTACCATCATGACCAAATAACTATTTCGCACAAAAAAGAGGAATAGGTTTAATTATTTGCATTAAACCTATTCCTCAAATAATAAAATACAGGTTACTGTTTAACGCTTTCCTTCCATCTCGATCACCGGCATAATCACCTCTTCGACCGAAATCCCGCCGTGTTGGAATGTATCATTGTAGTGATTCAGAAAATGGTGGTAATTCGTCGGATACAAAAAGTAATAATCTTCTTTGGCGATGATATAGTGTGTGTTGACCCCGCGTTTGGGCAGTTTATACTCCAGCGGATTTTTGATGAACATCGAATGTTTGGGATTGGACTTGATGTTCTTTCCGTATTTATAGCGCAAACTTGTTGATGTCTCTTTATCGCCGATAACTTCAGTACCATGCAAACTGCGAATACTGCCGTGATCGGATGTGATGACGATCTGACAGTCCAGTCTGGAAAGTGTTTTTAATATTTCTAAAAACGAAGAATGTGTAAACCATGAATTGCTCAGCGAGCGGTACGCCGGTTCGTGTGGAGCGATCTCTTTGATCACATGCGAATCGCTGCGCGTATGTGCGAGGATATCCAGAAAATTGAGAACGATCGCCGTCAGTTGTGAACTATTAACAAAACTGGTAATATTGGTCTCCAATTGCCGTGAATGTTCGGCGTTAAGTATTTTGACATACTTAGCCTCTGTTTCCATCGGTACACGATTGGATTTCAATTGGTATTCCAAAAGTTCTTTTTCAAACCGATTGCGACTGGAGTCATCTTCTTCACCTTTACTCCATATATCAGGAAATTTTTGCTCAATCTCGCTGGGCCACATTCCGCTAAAAATCGCATTACGCGAATACGGTGTTGATGTCGGGAGAATGCTATAATAGAACTTCTTATTGATATTAAAATACTCCTGCAACACCGATTCAAATCCTAGCCATTGATCAATGCGCAGACAGTCTATCACAATAAATACGACTTTACGACGTGCCGCGATTTTCGGAAATACGTAGTTACGAACAATATCAACTGAAAATTCCGGTCGTTGAGGCAATCCTGAGTTCACCCACCCGTGATAGTTTTTTTCGACAAACTTACCAAATTCGACATTACAAGCTTTGCGCTGATCCTCAAGCATCTGACGAAGCCCGGTATCCGTCAGTGCATCCAGCTCGACCTCCCACTCGGCCATGGATTGAGCGATATCATACCAATCCTTAAATTCTAGCCGATCCATCAATTTCTGTGAAATGCGATTAAACTCCTGTACATAATCACGCGAAATTTTTTGTTCCGTCAATTTGCGCGATTCGAAAATCTGTTTACACGCCATCAGGATCTGGCTGGGGTTGACCGGTTTGGTAAGATAAAAATCGATCTTCCGCCCGATGGCATCTTCCATCAGACGTTCTTCTTCACTTTTGGTGATCATCACGACGGGAATAGTGGGGCTGTTTTCTTTTATCTCTTCGAGCGTTGTCAGACCATCTTTGCCGTCCATCATCTCATCCAGCAATACAAGGTCATACTTCCGAGTGCGAACCTGACTGATCGCATCTTCACCGTTAGTGACGGGCGTTACTTCGTAACCGCGTTGTTCGAGAAATAAAATGTGGGGCTTGAGTAATTCGATTTCGTCATCCGCCCAGATGATGCGTTTTTTTTGCATATTGACCTCGGTGTTTGTTAAAAAAACAAGAGCGGTAACAATGACGAATCGGATTTACTCCTTTTGATGGGTTAAACGTCTACAATATCGGATAAGATTTCTGAATTTTCACGTACTTTATCATACTGACGGCGAACGTGCGTGAGTTGATTACCGAAACGTTCTAACTGTTGATTCATTTCTTTTTCATCCGTGCTACGCATAAAAATTTCCATCAACTGCTGTTCAAAATTCTTTTCGGTTTCGATATCGCCGAGTATGATATCCAGCTCGCCGATTACGAGTTCAAACATACGAATTTTATTAGCCAAAAGTTCCAATATACGCGATTCGATCGTATCGGTAACGGAAAGGTTAAAAACAAAAACGTCGCGTTCCTGACCCAGACGATGAACGCGCCCAATGCGCTGCTCGACACGCATCGGATTCCATGGCAAGTCATAGTTGATGATCTGACTGCAAAACTGAAGATTGAGCCCTTCCCCGCCGGCTTGCGTACTGATGAGCACTTGTTTGGATTTGCGAAACCTATCAATCGCCTCCTTACGCGCATGCGTCCCCGACAGTCCTCCGTGAAACAGCTCAACAGAAATACCTTCCTGCTCCAGCTCCATTTGCAGATGTTTCATCGTCTCAATGAATTCCACAAAAATTATAGTTTTGGAGGGAAACTTTTTTAGCAATTCGATGGTGGCCGCGCTTTTGCGGCTGATTTTGACGGCATCACAAAGCTCTACGAAATACGCCAGGCGTTCACGGGTTTTCGCCGGGTAATTACGATTCATAAAATTAATCAATGTATGCCGCGTAGCTTGCGGGCTACTGCAGACCTCGCGCTGCAGCGTGATCAGCGAAAGGATATGAACGTCAAAATTCGCTTCGCGGCGAAATTCCTCGCGCACATAATTCGTCACTTCACGGTAGAGTTCACTTTCGATCGGTGTGAGATCCAGATGATAAATCGCGGCTTTACGAGGCGGCAGATTGATGCCGACTTTATCGCGGCGATTGCGAATCATCACGTCCTGAAGAATGTGTTTAAGTTGATCCTCGTTATTGGGCAGGCGCGGATCATCCTTCAACATAAATTTTCGTTTGAAAGAGCGAATGGTCCCAAATAAGCCCGGTTTGAGTATGGTTACAAGGCTGTATAATTCGGTTAGATCGTTGTGAACGGGTGTTGCCGTCAACAAAAGCACATATTTTTTACGGATTTTGTTCACAAATTTGAAACCGATCGTCGAACGATGTTTGAGACGATGCGCTTCATCTACGATCAATAAATCAAAATCTCTCGACAGCAAAATATTGGCCGCTTCGTTACGTTTGGCCATATCAATCGAAGCAATGACTTTTGGCGCACGCCAATCGCTCTCCTGCTGCGGTACGACAAAATTCTCACCAAACTTCATAAGTAATTCATCTTGCCATTGTCCAACCAATGATGCCGGTGTTAAGATCAAAATATTTTTGGCTAAATTACGCTCAATCAGTTCTTTGGTGATGATTCCGGCTTCGATGGTTTTACCAAGCCCCACTTCGTCGGCTAAAAGAACTTGCCCGCGCATGCGTCGCAAAGCTTCAAGAGCAGTATTGATCTGGTAATCGTAGTGTGTGATATTCAGATCGTTTACAGCGATAAGACGGTCAAATCCTGAAATCAGGTTAAGGCGCTCGGCTTCGAGTCTTAATTGATAAGCATCGAGCGTATCGTATTGCTTTTTCGACAGAACATCCTGAAAACCCATATCCACTTTGATTTCTACCGGAGGCAGGTCAATCTTTTCCTGCTTAAAAAAATCAAGATGCATGTCGTTGGTTTGGAAATCATAACCGCAGCGAAAACACTCGGTCACGGCCGATTGATCCAGCCATCCACAGCGAGGGCAGCGTTTGGATGTGATGCTACGGGCTTTAGTATTAAAGCGTTTGGTAAAAGTTTTTTGTTGAGGAACTTCGATCCACTCGAAACGTTCATTTTTAGAGGAACCCGGAGTGGTGTGTGCTACGGTTTCCGAATGCGACCGAGGCTGGATTTCCAGATTATCAAACCGATTGGTATTTTTCTTTTCTGCCACGCTGTACCGATAATAAAAAACCAGCCTTTCGTTTAGGGCTGGCTAAAATGCATTACTTTATTGCTAAATCATGGCGCAAGTTACATCAAAAGCCGAGTAAAATCAAGACTTGGTTAGGCGCATCTAGTGAAGACGCACATAACGGTGCGTCCATCCGTCGTATTTATTTTCGCGTAAAATCAGCGAATCTTTTCCTTGCATCGTTATCCATTGATCTTTGGAAATACCTTGTATGCGTAGTAGTGGCGTGTCTTGGCCGGTAAACTCTGAGCGGCGCATTTCAGTAACATAGCGGCTTTTGTAGCTTACAGAATCCCCAACCATATAAAAAATGGCATGATCTTTTGTAAAGAGCAGCGATTTGTTTTGTTGAGTTTGTTCGACCGTAATGCGCTGTTCCATCAACCCTCCCTCACTCGCGTACCACTTCCAGCGCCCATACATGAGCGATGGATCAAATCCAGGTTGATCCTGAAGTACAAAAAAACACACGGCAAGCAATAACGTCTTCACAAGCTCCTCGTTTTCTGTTGGACATCAAACTAAATTGTCGTAATATTTCAATAAATTCAAGCGCCAATCTTGATACGGTTCATATTCATTGACTGATATTACGATATATACTTTTTTTCCGCTGATTTTTACGACGATTTTTTGGCACGAAGCCGGTGTTATTTTGTGGTTTCGCGCTTTAGAATCCGACTTCGGGCACTGGACAAACGCAGCGGCTGTCACACTGGTGATCGTCTCCGTGATTGATTTTTTTTGGCTCAAAATCATGTTCTTTTTATTTCATACATCATTTCAGCGTATCGGACAAACAGCCTGGTCACACCGCATAATCGCCCGATTGGAAGAAACTAAATGGTTTCCCCGATTTCGCGGTTTTTTTGTGAAAAAAGAAATAGACCATCAAACCGCTGAAATACCTGATGAAACATCAGGCTTCAAACGGTTTATTAAAAAGACCGGTTATTGGGGTATTTTATTTTGCGGTTCATTACCCGGGCCCGGTGTGAAAGAAATAGGAATTATCATGGCGCTGACGCCTAAATACCGCGACCGGGGATTTATGCTGATGTATATCGGCGGTGTGATCAAAACGATAATGACTATGCTTGTGTACGGCGGGCTTTATAATCTGATCGAACATTATTTGCGAAACCAAATCGCTTTTTAACTCCGGAGGCGTTTTATGGAAGGCATTATCATCGGGCTGGTTTGTTTCGGCATTGCCGCTCTCCTGCTCTATTTCAGAAAAAAAAATCAGGATAAATTATTAGAAATCAAGTTTGTCAAAACTTCCACCGCTCAGGAACTCAAGGAAATTTGCAAACAAGTCAACGATGAACTATCCACGACGGGCGCATTTCGGCAACAAACGGAAGTCAAGGGTGTGATCAAATGTGCTCATCCGATCACATCCGAATTGGCCAAGCAGCCCTGCGTGTGGTACGAAATGAGCGTGGATGAACGATATGAAGAAACTTATACGGAACGCGATCAAAACGGCCGCGAAGTGCGTCGCACACGAACCGGCACTGAAAATGTGGCCTCCAATAGCCAACGTGTGCATTTTGAAGTGGAAGACGCGACCGGTCGCATCACGATCAATCCCAACGACGCCGACATCGAAGGAACGCAGGTTCTCAACCGCTATGAACAGAATTTTTCCGGAGGGCGCATCCAACTCGGCGCGTTTTCGATGAATATCAATATGGGTCGAAGCGGACGACGTATTTTAGGTTATGAATTTACCGAATCATTGATACCACTGGATCGCCGCGTGTATGTCCTCGGTGAGGCTTCCGATGCCTCGGGCGAACTCATGGTTCAAAAACCGGAAGACAAAGAAAAACCCTTTATTATCACCCTCAAATCCGAAGAAGAGCTGACGCGCGGTACCGAGTCAACTATTCGCAATCTGATGATCGGCAGTATCGTCCTCGTCGTCATCGGGCTAGTTGCCATAACATACGGCATCATGAAATAAATATAGAAAGGTCTTACTTATGCTAAGTAAAAAATTGCAAGAAGCATTCAACGAACAGATCAATCGCGAATTTTTTTCAGAATATCTCTATCTCTCCATGTCGGCCTGGTGCAAATCGGGAAATATGGATGGTATCGGAAATTATTTTCATGTGCAGGCACAAGAAGAGCACCAGCACGCTATGAAATTTTTTAATTTTATTCATGATCGTGGCGGCACCGTAACCCTAAAGGCACTGGACGCGCCCCAATCAAAATTCAAATCCCTTATCGAAATTTTTGAACAGACACTGGAGCATGAACAATTTATCACCAAAAGCATCAATACGCTCATGAGTACGGCTCTTAAAGAAGACGATCATGCGGCGGTAAGCTTTTTAAAGTGGTTTATTGACGAGCAAGTCGAAGAGGAAGCTTCGGTATCTAAAATCCTGCACAAAATCAAGTTGATCAAAGGCGAAGGTCACGGATTATTGATGATTGATGCAGAGCTTGGCCAACGGAAGTTTACACCGGATACAGGCAACGGCGAATAAGCTTCACATAACTGGGATTTATCTAAAAACAAAAGCCTCCGTATGTTGACGGAGGCTTTTTTTATGCTAACAAATCATATTAATTGATCAATTAAATAAGAAATATTGATCACTTTTTAGGCAGCGAAGAAATCATTATGGCATTGAGAATTAATTTTTTCATGTTAGGCTCCGCGAACGGATTATAGCCTTCATAATTACCGGCACAAGCCATTTGGATTACTTCACCTTGTCCCCACGTATGGGTAACAAGCGCATCTCCAGAACTGCTTCCTTTAATATGCACAGTTCCAAAACGTGCTGTCCCAATATTGGATCCGCTACTAACCGTAAACGTAGTATCCAAACCCTCTGTTAATTCGTTAAACAATTGCACGGTATATGTTTCTGTACCTTCACGACCACTTGATCTTAAAACAGGAACAATGGTATCAAGCACCGTATACCGATCTTCGCTGATCTCATAAGCAACCCATTCCATAAAGATCAAACGGCCTCCGTTGGCAACAAAATCAAGCAGAGCCTGTTGCCCTTGTTCAGGCATACCAAACTCGTAACCTTCACCGTCACACAGAATAACTGTTGAAATATTTCCTGCATTTAATTCATCACCATAAAATCCGGAATCCATCTGTACGGTAGAAAAAGTCAATGAATTAGCTGATAAAATCGTATCTAGTGATAATTCCGTAGCCCCATCACCGATGATCAGTATATCTCCGTCGCGTGTGATACTTGTTTCGCTATCTCCGCCGCAGGAAATAATTGATAATGCGAAAACAAGCCCAACCCAATAATGGCTTTTTTTCATACTCTTCTCCTCTTTATAAATAAATGAGAACCGAACCTTCATCAAAATTTTTCGCAGGAAGCAACTTCGCTGCAAATCACCATCCTAAAATATACGCAAACATCAGCGGCGCCACAATCGTCGCATCGGATTCGACGATAAATTTAGGTGTGTCTATACCAAGTTTGCCCCATGTGATTTTTTCGTTGGGCACAGCGCCGGAGTATGAACCGTAACTCGTCGTCGAATCGCTGATCTGACAGAAATATCCCCACAGGGGCACATTAGTACGTTGCAGGTCCTGATGCAGCATGGGAACAACGCAGATCGGAAAATCGCCGGCAATGCCGCCGCCGATTTGAAAGAAACCGACAGAATGTTCTTTGGAACGTTCGGTGTACCAATCAGCCAGTCGCATCATATATTCGATCCCCGTGCGGACGGTATGAACATTTTTTACGTCGCCGCTGATGACGTGTCCCGCATACATATTACCCAATGTAGCATCTTCCCAACCGGGAACGAACATCGGCAGATTTTTCTTAGCCGCGGCCATCATCCAGCTATCTTTGGGATCAATCTGATAATATTTTTCTAATTTTCCACTGAGGAGAATTTTATACATAAATTCGTGAGGGAAAAAACGTTCACCGGCTTTATCGGCTTTCACCCATTCTTCCAATACAGCCGACTCGATCCGCCGCATGGCTTCACCTTCAGGAATGCAGGTGTCCGTGACGCGATTCAAATGACGATCAAGTAATTTTTGTTCGTCTTGCGGTGTCAAATCACGATAGTGCGGCACACGAACATAGTGATCATGGGCAACAAGATTAAAAACATCTTCTTCCAAATTGGCACCCGTGCATGTGATCGCATGGACTTTGTCCTGCCTGATCATCTCCGCCAAGGATAGTCCGAGTTCTGCCGTACTCATGGCCCCAGCTAACGTAACAAACATATGTCCGCCGTTTTCGAGATGTTTGATATACGCTTTGGAAGCATCCATCATAGACGCCGAATTAAAATGGCGGTAATGATGATCCATAAATTGACTAATCGAGCTGTGTGGTTTCATGTTTTTATCCTGTATGTGAATGTTTATCAATGATTTCCGTGCGCTTAAGATAACCATTTATGAAAAAAATGAAAGTTTTTTTTAAATCCTGCTTGACAAACGAAACATTTTGAATTATTATATCGTATATTTACGATAAACGATAAAGAAAAACTTATGGCACAAAGCAAAGCCCTCGAATTTAAACAAGAAGAAATCTTATTGGCTGAATTTGCCAAAGCACTCGCTCATCCGGCACGGATTGCAATTCTCAAAGAACTGGCCCGGCGCAGCGAATGTATATGCGGAGATCTCGTTGAGGTGTTACCGCTCGCACAATCCACTGTTTCACAGCATTTAAAGGAATTACAAAAAATCGGCTTAATTCAAGGTGAAATTGACGGCCCGAAATCCTGTTACTGTATCAATAAGAAGAATATGGACAAGTATTTAAGCATTCTTAACAAATTTTTTAATCACATCGAATCGTGTTGTTAACAAAAACCAAAGGAGTAACTATGGTAAATGATGAAAAACTAAAAGAAGTCGTTCGTGAAAAATACGGTCAGATTGCGCTGACCACATTGAACGACAATGCCGGTTCATGCTGCGGCGTCGGTGGCTGTGGCACTATCGATTACAATATCATGAATGAAGATTATTCACAGCTTGATGGTTACAATCCCGATGCCGATCTCGGTTTGGGGTGCGGTATCCCGACAGAATTTGCACAAATCCGTGCGGGCCAGACCGTCGTGGATCTGGGCTCCGGTGCAGGTAACGATGCTTTTGTTGCCCGTAAATTGGTTGGACCGTCCGGCTTTGTTATCGGCGTGGATATGACGCCTGCTATGATTGATCGTGCGCGTCAGAATAATGAAAAACTGGGTTATAAGAATGTCGAATTTCGCCTGGGTGAAATAGAAAATATGCCTGTGGCTTCAAACAGCGTGGATGTCGTCGTGAGTAACTGTGTACTCAATCTTGTACCGAATAAACTCAATGCCTTTGCGGAAGTACATCGTATTATGAAACCCGGCGCACGTTTCTCTATTTCGGATATCGTATTGGACGGCAAACTTCCGGCCAATATCGCTAAAGCGGCCGAAATGTATGCCGGTTGCGTTTCCGGTGCGATTCAGAAACACGAATATATTGATATCGTCCGTAAACTCGGTTTCACGGATATTCAGTTAGTCAAGGATCGAGAAATAAACTTGCCGGATGATATTTTGGCTCCGTATCTGAATAAAGAAGAAATTGCTGAATTTCGTAAATCCGGTGCGCGCGTCGTAAGCATCACGGTAGTAGCACAAAAAAGTACTCAAGTGCAAACCGGTTGTTGCTCGGATGGCAATGTAGCCAAATCCAAAGCCGGCGGTTGCGGCTGTAATTAGAAAAAAGAAAAAGGCTGTTTGGCATGCGCTCTCATATTCAATAATGAGAGGCTTGTATTCACAAAAATTTTGCAATTTGATATTAAAAATAATCTATGCAAAGCTTCGATGTGAACTGTCAAACAGCCTTTTCTATTTCTACAATCTACTACTTACCTGTACGTGCTTTGATAAAAGAATGTACACACAAGGCTACAAATACAATACAAAGCATGGCCATAACAGCTTGAAATGTCACGGCTATAGGCCTTTCAACTTCCGTACCGCCTAACATTGCAATAAATCTAAGCATGCCTTTGAATGTGCCGATGATGCCCAATAATCCCAGTATTGCGGCGGCGTGCATAAGATGTTTACGCATGGATTCTTTTTGCATAGCTATCCAGCCTAAGAGCACAAACGCAATTCCGAAAATAGACGGAATAAGCGCTGTAGTGCTGGACATACCGCTTGCAACATACCCTGCTATACCGATTGCAAAAAGCAACCAACCAAAATTGAAAGTGATACGAGGCATAAATCTCCTTAGGATGGGTTAATCATTTTTTCGGGACGAACAACTTCATCAAATTTTTCAGACGTTAACAAACCCAATTGAATTGCCGCTTCTTTGAGGGTGATATTATCATGAAACGCCTTCTTAGCGACTTTGGCCGCATTATCATAACCGATATGCGGATTTAAAGCGGTAACTAACATGAGGGAGTTATCCAGATGTTTTTTGATCACATTGGTGTTGGGTTCAATACCGACTGCACAATGTTCATTAAACGAATCGCAGGCGTCACCAAGTAAACGAATTGAATTCAGAAGATTAAAAATCAGTACCGGTTTATATACGTTTAGTTCAAAATTACCTGAAGCGCCGGCAACATTGATCGCGGCATCATTACCCATCACTTGTGCACACACCATGGTCATAGCTTCGCACTGCGTGGGATTGACTTTACCGGGCATGATGGAACTTCCTGGTTCATTATCCGGTATAGATATTTCACCGATCCCACAGCGCGGGCCGGAAGCCAGCCACCGTACGTCATTGGCTATTTTCATCAGCGATGCCGCCAATGTTTTAGTTGCGCCGCTCGCAAACACGATCGCATCATGCGCCGCTAATGCTTCAAACTTATTCGGCGCACTGCGAAACGGCAGGCCCGTAATTTGTGCGATATGTTTTGCACCGGTTTCGGCAAACTTAGGATGCGTATTAAGCCCTGTTCCGACCGCCGTACCACCCAAAGCCAGTTCGTATAATCCGTCGAGTACATGCTCAAGTCGTTTGACATTGTTATCCAGTTGTTGGACATAACCGGAAAACTCCTGCCCCAGGGTCAACGGAACAGCATCCATGAGGTGGGTGCGTCCGATTTTGATCACATCTTTAAACGCATCCGACTTTTGTTGGAGTGTCGTGCGAAGCAATTTTACTTTGGGAATCAAGTGATGCACGATGCGTTCTGCGGAGGCGATATGCATGGCCGTCGGAAATGTATCATTGGACGACTGGGCTTTATTTACATCATCATTAGGATGAATGGGTTTTTTACTGCCCATCGTGCCGCCGGAAATTTCAATAGCGCGATTGGAAATCACCTCATTTGCATTCATATTGGTTTGTGTGCCGCTTCCCGTCTGCCATACAACCAAAGGAAAATGATCATCCAACTTTCCGGCAATCACTTCTTCACAGGCTTTGATAATCAATTCGGCTTTATCTTTGGTCAACGCCCCCAATTCCTGATTGGCCATCGCGGCAGATTTTTTCAAAATGCCGAGTGCACGTATCATTTCACGCGGAAAGCGATCGCCGCCTATTTTAAAATTGGAAAGTGAGCGCGCCGTTTGAGCGCCATAATAACGATCCGACGGGACTTGTACTTCACCCATGCTGTCGGTTTCAATTCGAAAACTCATGTCGTATTTCTCCTGAATTTAATCGCAGTTATTTTCGGTTTCATACCATGTGCGTTTGCACGCACCGGCATCATCTTTGGTAAAATATAAAACAATAATTTTCCCGTTAAGGCATGTCTCAAATCCACCTATGCATGTGGTTAACGCATGATGATCTTTATCGTTTTTGACTGCTTGCACATCAAGCATAGCATTGAGCTGGGTCAATACTTCCGTATCCGTTATTTCTTTACGAATAGTGCGCGTAACCCCGCCCGGCAGTAAAAGAGTATTATTTTCTTTATTGAACGGCAAATAATCGGCCCATTGACCCATCTTTTTCAGATTAGCACGCACTTTGCGCAGCTCATCTTTAGATTTTTCATTTTCGTCTTTCTTCTTGGCCAGTTCATCGGCGGCCATCTGGGGGGCATTTTGAGTATTAGCCAAATTTTCTTTTGCTTTTTCCGTTTTAGCACGCGCTTCATCCAGTTTGCTCATATCTGATTGAGTTGCTTTTTTGGGGCCACACGAAGATACGATCACAGCGATAACCGTCAATAATACTATGAATGATTTCATATTTATTTCTCCATAAAATAATGTATAAACATACTGGTTCTAGGACTCTATTTCTAATACTATTTTTAACCTACGAAGCAAATCCGACACCTCTTCTTCGCGAATATAACGGAAATCAAGATGAAATGAATTTTGTGAAATATATCCCATAATGGACGGTTGGCCTGAAGCGAGGCGATCATAGATTTCCGCAGGCGATATCCGCGAAGATTGTATTTTGATGGCAACACTGTCATGAAGCCCGTCTAAAGAATGAATCTCCTCAAGGGTACAAGACATATTGATTTTATTACGAAAAGCTACGTACACCTGAATCGCTCCATCACGGCAGGCCTCTGATGAAGACCCATCGCCGATGATCCCCGATTGTTCGATACCGTGTAGTGATGCCCCCGTTCCATTGATTATTTGATTCATTCGTATTGTCCGATAAAATTTTTATTCTCTGATCGTTGGCAATGAAAATTCCACATCGCTGTCCGTCGAATCATGCAGGGCATAGTCTTTAATCCATCGTTGTGCCGAACCGCGCACCGTAAATGTAACCGGAATGGCCGCCTGCATAGCCACTGAATCTATTACTTTTTTATCTTCCAGCATACGCACGATCAGGTTCATAAAATCCTGGTGCTTCTTTTTGGATTTGCCGGATTCGAAATAGCGTTCATACTTTTTGGGATTAGGCAATATCGTAGCCAAAAACGCGGCCTCTGGTACCGTCAATTCTTTCGGCTTTTTCTTAAAATAAAATTCCGCCGCGTGCGCGATGCCGTGCACATCGGGCCCCCACTCTACGATATTGAGGTATATCTCCATCAATCGTTTTTTATGTTTTTCTTTGTTTTTTTTCAGCGAATCCAGCGCCAGGTCGTGATTCATCAGCCAGGTTATCATCATTTCTTGGAATTTGCGGCTAATCGTTTTTTCACGGCTCAGAAAAATATTCTTAACCAGTTGCATCGAAATCGTACTGGCACCGCGTGCGAATTTTTTTTCACGGATATTATCCCGCATAGAACGTTCGATCTGAAGCACATTGAATCCGTCATTTTTGAAAAAGGAATTATCTTCACACGCAATGACAGCCTGCATAACCAACGGCGGTATGCTGTCGTACGGCATGTAGTATGCATTTAGCGGACCAACCCATATCATGCTGTCCTTTTCCATCTCGGTTTTAAAATGGTACAAAAACGTGTCGCGCAATGCGTAAACATGAATGGAATCGCCGTACGTTTCCACTTTAAAATCGCTGCTGATATGCAATGCGGGATCAAACCGGATGCTGTCAATCTGCGCCAAATCAAGTCGAAACCGTGTTTGGTAGTCAAATTGACCTTTTACACGCATTCCGTCTAAGCGACGTATTATCGGCTTAGGTATCGAACTTAAAAAATCATCCATTGTTGTGGGCGGCATTCTCATCGTGACGTCCCACACGGGAAATTTTCTAAATGGTTTGGCTACACCGGAGAAAAAGGCATGAATCGTATTGAGGTAAACCCGTGTTTCGGGGTGAATAATGATACTGTCCGGGTCCGCTGTAATATGAAGATCAAAACCGACGTTAATATCTTTTAGTTTTTCATCTGAAAGCGATTCCGATACAATATCGAGGTTTTGAATATCCAGTTTGGCTTTGAGCGTATTCTGATTACCGTATCCTTCGATGCTGTGTATTTTAAATTCAACGCCCTTGAGCGCAATCACGGCATCGGTCCAATTTTCCAAAAAAGGAATTCGGAAATCGGAATCAAAAAAACTTTTGACATAAAGCGCATGATCTTGGTGATCCATGGTGCCGGATATCGTAACACCATTTTTTTGTTTTCCGCGATATACCGTACCGGTCAGATCAAATTCAGCATCCCGAAACAGGCTTTCTTTAAGGCTGATGTGCATCTCATCCAGCCGCAGGCTTTCACCCCATTCGGATACCGGTTTACGTTTCTTCCACACCGTTCGTTCTTCGAGATGAATCCATGATGCGTGGCGGATTTCTATTGACGGTAATTTCTTGTCCAGATACGCCGTCACCCAGCGTTCGATCAGATTCACTTGCGGCTTGGCATTGGTGTCGACCGGAATGTTTTGACCTCGCCACGATTGCCAAAATTGCAGCCAATTATTCTGACCGTCCAAACTGCGTGTAGAAACAATATGAACCGAGTCCATCTGCAACGCGCGGATATAATTACCGGTGAGAAATCCCCAAAGATAAAAATCCAATGTCACTCGCTCTAATCGCAGCAATTCTTTATAACCGGAAGCATGCGATGAATCACCGATCAGTACAAGCGACTGCACGGTTAATCGAGAGGCGGCCGGAAAATCAAGGCTGTCGATCATTACACGGTAACCCGTGCGTGCAGCAAGGCGATCCGCCGTTTCGGATATTTTAGTTCGGATCATATAATGCGCAAGTTGGGGCGCTCCGAACACGGCGGTGAGAATAAATACTAAAAGAAACGCCGTTACATGTATTTTATAACGGCGCCATTTTTCCAAATTCATGAACACACTTTCTTCAGAGCAAAATTCCGCCGATCGTTCCGGTTAATAATGTCGCTAATGCACCGCCGAGCACAGCCCGCAATCCAAGGGCCGCAATATCTTTTCGACGCTCCGGCGCCAATGGTGATATACCGCCGATCTGAATAGCTATCGAAGAAAAATTGGCAAAGCCGCATAACGCAAACGTAGCAATCATGATGGATTTATCCGAAGTAAGCAGCCCGCTTTTGATCATGCCGGCCATATCGGAGTACGCGACAAATTCGTTTAATGCGATTTTCGTTCCAAGTAAACTGCCGACCTGCATGGCTTCACTCCACGGCACACCGGAAATAAACGCGATCGGCGCAAGAACATAACCAAAAATCATTTGTAGGGATAGATCCGGAACCGCAATAAGCCCGCCGATCCATCCGGCTAAACCATTAATCAAAGCGATCAACGCGATAAAAGCTAAAAGCATGCCGGCGACATTGAGCGCCAGTTGCAAGCCATCGGCCGCTCCGCCGGCCGCAGCTTCGATCACATTGGATGCATTTTTTTCAACATCCATTTTGACGGAACCTTTCGTCACAGGTTCCTCCACTTCCGGAAAAATAATTTTAGAAATCAATAACCCGGCCGGGGCTGCCATAATACTTGCGCCGAGGAGCTGTGTCGCAAATAATATCTGACCTTGTTCGACACCTACGCCATGCACTTCGGCATACGATTTACCCAGCATCTGGATATAGGCGGCCATCACACCACCGGCAATCGTTGCCATACCCCCGACCATGATGGTGTACAGTTCTGAATTGGTCATGGTCTTGATAAATGGTCGAATCATAAGCGGCGCTTCGGTTTGACCGACAAAAATATTCGCTGTATTGGAAAGCGATTCCGCTCCGCTCGTGCCCATCAGTTTGGCCATTACCCAAGCCATACCTTGCACTACTTTTTGCATGATACCGAGATAATAAAGAACCGACATTAGCGAAGAAAAGAAAATGATCGTAGGTAAAACTTGAAACACAAAAAAGAAACCCATGCTGCCTTCCGTTCCCGGGCTCAATGCGAGATTTCCAAAAACAAATTGTGCACCTTTAGTCGTATAACCTAAGATCGCAACAATGCCGGCGCCTATTTTTTCAAATCCTACGGCTACGAGATTAAATGGAAATCCTAAAGCATGGCCTTTGATCACAAGTATGCCAAAGACGATCTGGATTAAAAAACCCATGCCAACCAATCGCCAGTTTACCCGCTTTTTGTTATTACTGACCAAAAAAGCAATACCGATGATCGCTGCTACACCGAGAAGTCCCGTAAATCGCTCCATGTGCACTCCCGAAGTTATTTATTATTAAAACACATCACTGTAATTCTAATTTCGCCGACCTAAACCGGAATTAATTTTTTCAACTCTTCCAACGATTCAAGATAAACCCTGTCTAATTCTGAAATTTTTTCAGAGGCTTCTTGCAAACGATTCTCTTTACCTAAAACTTCTATGGTTTGACAAATTTCTGCAAGATGTTTTGCGCCTAAATTAGCGCTGGAACCTTTGAGGCTGTGTGCTTCATGACTTAAACTCAATCCGTCATGCTGTTCCAGAAATAATTTAATTTTAGCAATACTGGGCGGCGCATTTTTTTGAAACAAATTTAATAATTCTTTGAAAAGCGCACCCTTCCCGCGTTTGCCGACATTCAGCAATTGTTCGATCATTGCGTATTCGATGAGATCTGTGCGATGATGTGGAACTGCCATGCGCTAAGGTACGTTTTAAATATAAATTTACCGCTTGTTATTATTCACCAACGTATCGAATAATGCTTCTACTTTTCGATTAAGATCAACCAAAGATGTATTGTTGGTCAACACATAATCGGCGCGACGTTCTTTTTCTTCGATCGGCATTTGTGCACGTATGCGCAACATCGCGTCTTCCGATTGAATCTGATCCCGTGCCATTATCCGTGTCATGCGTATTTTTTCATCCGCCGTCACGACGATCACCTTGTCAAAGGTATCGGCTATCTCGGCTTCATAAATCAATGCGGCATCTACCAATATCATCGGCGGATTATTTTTTTGCGTCTCATCAATCCGAGCACGCATGGCTTGCAGTAAATGCGGATGCACGATGGCGTTGAGTTGTTTGACACGTTCGGGATTTGAAAAAACAAACGTCCCCAACAGTTGTCGTTGCAAGCGGCCCTGAAAATCAAAAAAAGCTTCACCAAACGCGCGTCGTATTTCCGATCGAACCGCCGCATCCGACTCCACGACATGACGGCCAAGCCGATCGGCATCAATCACTATCGCACCGAGCCGTTCAAAAATACGCGCTACTTCCGTTTTGCCGCATCCGATACCTCCGGTGAGACCGATCAAGGGTGAACTCATTGCATTCCTGATTTGATGACATCCAGACGTGCGGTTAAAACTACCAAAACACAGGATGACTATCAATAGCCGTGATATGAAAAAATCTTTTGTTTAAATTTTTTTAAAATCGTATTCTCTATAAAAATTTAACCAATTCTTATTTATCCGTGATTGATTTACGCAGCGATACGGTAACCCAGCCTTCACCGGCTATGCGGGATGCGATGGCCTCTGCCAAGGTTGGCGACGACGTCTTCGGAGAAGATCCGACAGTTAATGCCTTACAGGAAGCTGTGGCGCACATGTTGGGCCATGAAGCGGGTTTATTCGTCCCCAGCGGTACGATGGGCAACCAATTGGCAATTAAAACACACACACGCCCTGCTAACGAAATCATCATTGAGGCCGATGCGCATATTTTTAAATACGAATGCGGTGCCTCATCCATGATTTCCGGCGTCATGACCAAAACCCTGCACGGACAACGCGGTATTCTTACCGCTTCGCAGATCGCGGTAGCCATCAATGGCCCGGATATCCACAACGCGCCCACCGGCATGATCGCTTTGGAAAATACGCACAATCGCGCGGGCGGTACGATCTATCCGATTGAAACTGTAAAGCAGATTTCCGATCTGGCACGTCAACGCCATATCCCTTTGCATCTAGACGGCGCTCGTCTAATGAATGCGTGTGTAGCAAGCCATATCAAACCGCAAACCTACGGTGTTTTATTCGACTCCGTGTCTCTTTGTCTGTCTAAAGGCTTAGGTGCGCCCGTAGGCTCTGTGCTGGTTGGCAATAAATCTTTTATCGCACAAGCGCGCTATTACCGCAAGGCATTGGGCGGCGGTATGCGCCAGGCCGGTATTCTCGCCGCGGCCGGCTTATATGCATTACAACATCATGTCAATGATCTCGCAGACGATCACCGTAAGGCCCAAATTTTAGCTGAAACATTATCCGCGTTGCCGCCTTTTGAAATAGACGTCACGACGGTGCAAACCAATATCGTTATTTTTGATGTTGTGAATCCGGCTTTAGATGCGCAACGTGTAGTAGATCATCTCGGTTCGCAAGGTATTTTGGCGATTCCATTCGGGGAACGCAAAGTACGTTTTGTCACCCATCGCGATCTTACGTTTGAACAAATAGATGAAGCTGTTTCCATACTTCGTAAACAATACCAATAAACTCATGAGCACAGAAAAAATCATCGCTGACCAAATTGATCGCATTCTTGCGGATATCAAAGGAGTTGCCGCCGTATCCGAACCTGCATGCGATTGCCGCATCAATAAGCCCGCGACCCCAAGCGAAGCCTGCGCATGCAATACAGCAACGGAAGCCGAGATCTATAACAATTTCGTCGAATGCGGTGCGTGCCGCATTTCCGCTGCGCTCGGCATCGATGCCGAAAAAGAACGTGTCGGGCGAATGATTGATCATACGTTGCTCAAGCCCGAAGCCACGGCGAAAGAAATCGACCAACTCTGTGAAGAAGCGGCCAAATACTGTTTTGCATCCGTATGCATCAATCCAAGCTGGGTCAAACGCGCTGCACAAAAACTGGCGCGCAGCGGCGTCAAAGTGTGCACCGTCGTAGGTTTCCCCTTAGGCGCTACGAGCACACAAGCCAAAGCTTTAGAAACTGAAATCGCCGTATCGCACGGTGCTCAAGAAGTGGATATGGTGATCAATGTCGGTTGGCTCAAATCCGGTGAATACGAATTGGTCAAAAAAGATATCACCGCTGTGGTGCGTCATGCCGGTCGCCAAGTGCCCGTCAAAGTGATTTTAGAAACATGCCTTCTTACCAATGAAGAAAAAATAAAAGCCTGCGTACTTTCCAAAGAAGCCGGCGCCGCTTACGTTAAAACTTCGACCGGTTTCAACAAAGGAGGCGCTACCGCGGCCGACATTGCACTGATGCGGCATGTCGTCGGACAAGACATGGGCGTCAAAGCCTCCGGCGGCGTTCGTACGTATGAAGATGCACTGCAAATGGTTCAATCGGGCGCATCGCGTATCGGCGCAAGCGCCAGCGTAAAAATCGTTACCGGCAAATCCGGCGAAGCGGCCGGTTATTGATTGATACGACGATTTAAAAAACATCTTAATTCATCAGGATTGCAACATGCCTAACCGTTTTAAAACCATTGAGCGACATATCATTGACATGGAACGCCTGCACCCCGAGGCATCGGGTGAATTGACGGGTCTGCTTTCCGACATTGCGCTCGCGGGTAAAATCATTTCATCGGAAGTCAATCGTGCCGGATTAGTCAACCTGCTCGGACTGGCTGGCGGCGAAAATGTTCACGGCGAAGCGGTAAAAAAGTTAGATATGTTTTCCCACGACATGCTGGTCAAAATTATTTCCGGCGGACGGGGCGAAATTTTTATGCTGGGTTCCGAAGAGATGGAACATCCTCTTTCGCTTGATGATAATTACCCCGACGGCAAGTATATCGTCAATTTTGATCCGCTTGACGGTTCATCCAATATTGATGCCAATGTCAGCGTGGGCACGATTTTTTCTATCCTAAAAAAAGACTCCTCTTCCAACCCTAAAGAAGCCTGCCGCCAGAGCGGTGTCCAGCAAGTCGCCGCGGGTTATATTATTTACGGTTCCAGTACGATGTTTGTTTACACGGCCGGTCACGGTGTCCACGGTTTCACGCTGGATCCGGGGCTCGGCGAATTTATACTCTCGCATGAAAACATAAAAACACCCGAACGCGGAAAAATATACAGTATCAATGAAGGCAATTCGAACAAGTGGCACGACGGTGTTCGGAATTACATCGCATATCTTAAAGAAGAAAATAAATCCGATAAACGCCCCTATTCCTCGCGTTATATCGGATCTTTGGTTGCCGATTTTCATCGCAATTTACTCTATGGCGGTATTTTCCTTTATCCGGCAGATCGTTCCAATCCTGAAGGGAAATTGCGTTTATTATACGAAGCCAATCCTTTAGCCATGATCGTTGAAGCAGCCGGAGGAGCCGCTTCCGACGGACATCGGCGCATCATGGAAATCGAACCCACGGCTTTACATCAACGAGTTCCTCTTATCATCGGAAGTAAAGCGGACGTAGAAACAGCTTGTGCTTTTATTCAGGGCCAGCGTTAATCGTCAATTCTGTTTTATAATGATTGGATTAAAGGCTTTGGAAACCACGGTAACGCGATCACCGATTTGAAGTGATGCGACGTCCGAGGCCGTTGCTACAACGCGAATCAATTGCTCCCCTGATGCGATCGTGAGAATAAATATCGTATCGTTGGGTTCCATGCCCACAACTTCACCATCCATTCTAAACTTTCCGCTTAAATGTTTATCATGATAAACATCCATCGGATTACCCAGCTTAGCCATTCGCCCATTATCCAAAACGCAAACCCGATTTGATAAGCGGCAAATTTCCGCCATGTCATGGCTTACCCAAACCATCATCGATGGCGCTTCATTCCACAGGGTCAATATCTCTTGCTGCATTTTTTTTCGCAACGCCGTATCCATTGCGGCTAGCGGTTCGTCCATTAGGAGAAGTACCGGCTTACGAATCAATGCTCGCGCCAAAGCAACACGTTGCTTTTGACCGCCCGACAACGTATCAGGTCTTCGCGAAGCAAGACCCTCCAGTTCGGTGAGTTGCAACATTCGCCGGACCGCTTCATCATCGGGTTCACTCAACGCAAATGCGAGATTTTCATATATCGTCATATTGGGAAACAATGCATAATCCTGGAATACAAATCCTACAGCACGTCGTTCGGGAGGATGATTGATTTTTTTTTCGGAATCAAACCACGGTTGATCCTGCCAATAAATGCGACCGCTATCCGGTTCAGTGAGTCCGGCCAGCATACGAAGAAGGGTTGTTTTTCCGGAACCGGACACGCCGGTTAATGCTAAACGTTCATGCGCAGGAATCTCCATACGTATTTCCATAACGACATGCCCGGAGGAGGTTTCAATCGTTTTTTTAATATCAATGGACAGCATTATCGGCCTCCGGCATTATTTTTGGACTCGATAACATGAATACCGAATAACACACACCATGAAAAAATTACTAACACAAGAGCATAGGTGTGGGCCATCGAATAATTCATTTGTTCAACGGCTTCGAATAGCGCGATAGAGGCCACTTTTGTTTTTTCAGGAATACTTCCGCCAATCATTAGTACAACGCCAAATTCGCCTACCGTATGCGCAAACGTCATGATAGACGCCGAAACGACAGCCGGACGCATATTGGGTAATAGAACATGATATAGGATCTCCCCTCTTGATTTCCCCAATGTTTGTGCCGCTTCGATCAACGATCGGTGCACTGAACCAAAACCCGTACGCAACGGATTAACCATAAACGGCAAACTGAAAATAAACGAACCGATAAGAAGTCCCGTAAATGAAAAGGCAAGGCGCACATCAAACCATGATTCGATCGCAGCGCCAAACCAAAATTTTGGTGAAAACGCGATCAGCAAATAAAATCCCAATACCGATGGAGGCAATACCAGAGGCATGCTTACCAACGTTTGCAACGGTATGCGCCATTTGCTTTTAGTAAATGCGAGATAGTAAGCCAACGGAATACCGGCTATCAGCAATAATACCGTCGTACAACTTGCCAATTTGAACGTCAGCCAGAAAGGCGCCCAATCCATCATGCTACGCGTCCTCCCAAACAGCTACCGCTTGCGCATTCACGTATACTTCAAGATTATGATTTTCCTCCAACGACATACGCTTGGCATTTTCTGTAGTGATAACCGATCGGATAGTACCTATCGCAGTTTGTACTTCTACTTCTGTCAAAAGTTTACCCCATCGAATATGAACAATTGTTCCTGCCCATTGATTGGACATACTACCGTGCCGGCATTCTTGCGGTAATAAGTTCACTTCGGTTTCTTTAAACACAGCGTACACTTGTATATCCGGTTTTAGATACGATGCCGTTTCAGGTGTTTCGATAATAACGGCTGTTAACTGAGCGTTCGCGCTTTGCATCGTCACCAAAGACAATGATGCTTCGGTTTCAATAGCAACGATATGACATTTAATTTTATTCATGAATTCTTGTATAACCAAATTTCACAAAAACTTCTTTGGCTGTATCCGAATAAATAAATTCAAAGCATTGCCGGGCCTCCGACTTATCACTTAATAAAGCAGCACTTTGTATGATCGGATTATACAGTGTCGAATCAACGATACGATAGTATCCTTTCAAACCCGTCGGTGCACTCAATACTGATGACAACGCTGTCAACCCTATATCCGCCGTTCCGGTTGTAATGTACTGATTCACCTGGGATATATTTTCACCGAAAATCAGTTTATCCTTCACGCGTTCGTACTTTCCGGATTTTTTCATCGCGTCCATGGCGGCCTTACCGTATGGTGCCAATGCAGGGTCAGCGATAGCAATGTGACGAATTTCGGCTTGGTCAACAGAACCCATTGCATCGTCGGAGTAAAGCGTCCTAACAGACCAAGCGACCAATTGACCTTGGGCATATGAACGCGGGCGCATACGCGTCAATTTCTTTTCATATAAAATATTTGGAAATACCGTATCGGCGGATAAAAAAATATCATAGGGTGCGCCGTGTTCGATCTGAGTCGCAAGTTTACCCGATGCGCCGGAAATGATCTCTACGCGAATTCCGGTTTGTTGCGTGAATATCGCCATCAAAGCCTTAGTTGCGGGACTTACATTGCTAGCGACGGCAATACGTACCGACGACTGCGAATGTAATTCGAAGAAGCTCAATACCATCACCATACACAAATTGACAAAGAGATTTTTGATCAAATGCTGTAACGAAGCGGGCATTCGTTAATTACTTTTTTAAAATCATTGATGATGACAACGCTCATTAAGGCCGATCTGAAATTACAAATTTAAGAGATTAATCACAACCATAGCTTATTTCGCCTCGCAGCTCAAGTTATTGAAATTTTAACGCTTATGATGTTACCTCGAAAATGAAATTGTAAAAATTTATGCTATAATACCCGTGAACGGTCGGTTTCCCTTGCGAACGCTAAAAGTGCGTCGTATATTTAGATGAAGACATTACTTCACACGCATGACCACTTCGCCTACTTTAATACAAAAACGCTTTCAATTTCCTCCGGGTCAAAATCCCTTCATAACCGAAGAACAACGTTTTTTTTCATATAATCATTACATTCGTTCGCGTTTTGGTCAAAGGATTCATCGTGTTACGGTGGATGCCGGATTTACATGCCCCAACCGCGACGGAACGGTGGCTTCCGGCGGATGTACATATTGTAACAACGACGGTTTCAGCCCGGCTTCGCAGATTTATCGTGTAAAAAAATACCTTAAGCCTTCAACGCCGGTGCACGATCAGATAGCCAACCATATTGATGCAATGAAAAAGCGTTTTAAAACGGATAAGTTTTTCGCGTATTTTCAGGCCTATAGCAATACGTATGCGCCGGTGGACGAACTCGAAACGCTCTACCGAGAAGCCCTCCGTCATCCGGATATTATCGGTCTTGTCGTTGGGACACGTCCCGATTGTGTGGACGAAGAAAAGCTCCAGCTTTTACAGTCCATAGCCGAAACTCATTACGTCAGTATCGAATACGGTTGTGAATCCATATACGATAAAACATTACAATGGGTAAATCGCGGACATGACTTTGCCTGCTTTATAGACGCGGTCGAAATGAGTGCGGGACGTAATTTGGATGTGGCCGCACATATTATTCTCGGTTTTCCGACCGAAACACGGGACGAGATGCTTGCGATGGCTGATGCAATAAATCGCTTACCGGTAGATTTTATAAAGATTCACAACCTCCACATTGTTGCCCAAACGCCACTCGCCTTTCAATACAAAAAGTCACCTTTCCCTGTGTTTGAGCAACACGAATATGGCATGTTAGTATGTGATTTTCTTGAAAAATTGTCTCCTAACATTTGCATTCAAAGATTATATGGCGATGCCCCGCGCGATATGCAAATCGCTCCCCGGTGGTCCACAACCGGCCAGGATATGAATCTTTGGGTTCAGGCCGAGTTGACACGTCGTCAGTCGTTTCAGGGTATTCGTACAACTGAATGATCATCTGAATTATTTGTTCTTTGCTTTGCTACTTACCACTGCGTTACGGTTTACTCTGTAACGCCAAAACCGTAGGAGGTCTCCATGATAAGCCAAAAAACGATCGAACGGTTATCTAAAATCGGCAGCAGAGATTTTTTTATCACCAGTTTATATCTCAATTTGGATCATACACAGAAACACGGTCAATACAAAATCGCTCTGAAAGATCTGCTGAAAGACCGTCGCCATCGTCTGGATGAATTTCGTAAGAATAAAAAAATATCCAAGGAACAGATCAAATCGCTCGAAGATGATTTTGTTCGAATTGAAAATTATATCCAGCACGAATTTGTCAGCAAAGATTCCGGAAAAGGATTGGCCATTTTCAGCTGCAGCGCTACGCATTTCTGGGAAATTCTCGAATTGCCTCAACCGGTTCCCAATCATCTCAATGCCGATTTTGATCCCAATATCCGCATTCTAAGCGAATTATTATGCGATTACCGTCACTATGCCATCGCTCTCGTTGATAGCAGCAAAGCTAAAATCGTTGATGTCAATCTGGGTTTCGTTCGTGAAGTGTGGTCTGTCGAACATGCGATAACCGGCAAAACCAAATTTGGCGGCGTGGATGGCACCCAAGAGCGTAATGCCGAGCGAGCGCACGATGAATCTGTTCATAAACACTTTAAGGTTGTGGCGACCGAGGTTGAAAAAGTCTTCGATCACAGCGACCATATGTGGCTTATCCTCGGCGGACGGCAAAATTTCCTACCACAGTTCGAGTCTCTTCTCTCCGCCCCGGTTCGTAAAAAAATTGTCGGCCACATCGTGATTGATCCGGAGGCATCGCTCAACGAAGTTTTGGGCAAAGCGTACACGATCGCCGAAGAAGCCGAAGCCGCCCATGAAAAAGAAATTATCGAACAATTACGCGGCGAAGCCAGTAACGGCGGTAAAGGAATTTTTGGTCTACAACCTACTCTGCAAAGCCTCCGCAAAGGCGGCGTAAGCACGCTTGTAGTGACGAAAGGATATCAGGCGCCGGGATTTGTTTGTCATAAATGTTTTTTCATAGGTACTCCTGAGGAAAAAGGCAAACACGATACTTGCCCGATCTGTTCCGGACCAGCACACAACGTCGAAGATGTCGTCGAAGAGGCTATTACTTTTGCTTATATGCAAGGATGTAAAGTAGAAACCACCAATGAAAATTCGCGCATGCGTATCATGGGTGATTTTGGAGCGCTACTTAGGTATTGACCTCATGATGAGTTTATTATATGTTTTAAAGGTAAGTTAAACGGCTTACCTTTTTTTTTAAACAAACACGATTAGCTATGACCAACACACGCTCTGTATTTCTTACGATCTTTGTTCTATGTATCACACAAGCCCAAAGTACCAACGGCCAAGATTTAGATCACATCGAAAAATTCAACAGCGTAAAATCCTTATTTACTTCGCGTTGCATTTCTTGCCACGGTGGTGATGAACCGGTGGCCGGTCTACGGCTTGATCGCAATCTCTATGCACAGATCGTCAATGTTCCCAGTAACGGCAATCCCGGCTTACATCTCATTCAACCCAACTCTCCGGAATCCAGTTACCTTTATCGAAAAGTAGCAATGCAACCGAACGAATTACCCTTTGCGGATGATCCCATGCCGCTGGACGATGTTCCGTTAAGTTCTTCTGAACTGCAAATCATACGAGAATGGATCGTCTCATTTGATCCGGCCTTATGGCCTGCGGAAAATCAAAATAGCTCGATTGTTCAAAATCCTGCTTCAGAGATCATACCAAAGTTTTTGGCTACACAATTGATCAATATGCCCACGACACAAACATTGGGTAACCGTAGTGCGGAATTTCGCATCATGCACCGTTTTGGCTTGATCAACGGCGGTCCCGACGGAGGAAATACGTATGGAGGTTTTTTTGGCATGGATGCAGGTGCTATAACAAGTATCAACCTTTCCATAGCTGTCACGAATAATGCGGATATTCTGCTTCGGCGTACTGGAACCAATAAAGATTTTGAATTGGGCGTCAAATACGTGCCGTTTCATTTCAACGAACGTTTTCCGACGGATATCGGTTTTTTTGGAAGCGTAGACTGGATTAGCCGGGATGACGTGCCCGCGCGTCATAAATTCTCACCTAATCTCCAAATGATGATCGGTAGCCGCCCATTTGACAACCTGAGCATACTCGTAGTGCCCGGAATCGCCTTTAAAAGCAATCACAATGCTACGATCACCAAAACGATCAATGATACTACAACCCAAGCCTATCGCGATACGCGGGCTACTACGGCTATAGGACTGGGGGCGGAATATCTGATAGGCCGAGGCTATGCGATTTCAGGTGAATACATTCCCCGTCTCGGAGGTTATAAAGGAAATTCGTTTTCAAACGATCGCAGGTTTGATAATTGGAGCCTTGCTTTTTCATACAAAGTTCGCCTCCACGTATTTCAGCTTTTAGTTTCCAATACCCAAACGATGCATACCACTCAATATTTGCCCGGAAGTTCAACTATTACCAAGAATGCATTATACAATAAGGGCTGGAATTTTCACTTCGGATTTAACATATACAGGCAATTCAAATGGTAAAAGAAATCAAATTATTTTCGTTACTCGTTTTTGTAATGATTTTGTTATCGGCATGCGGCGAATTGAAAGAGGAATCTCAGCCGACGTTATTAGTACCGACAGATGTGCAGTCTATATTTAATGATCAATGCGTCGGTTGCCACTCCGGCTCTTCCCCTGCGGGATCGCTTAACTTGTCCGTGGGTAATGCATATACCCAATTGATCAATGTCACAAGTACTATCGAACCGACATTAAAGCGCGTCGTACCGTCGGATACTGCAAATAGCTATCTTGTGGATAAAATTATGGGTACACAAACAGTTGGAGAACGTATGCCGGATGGTGGGCCTTATTTGTCGGCAGCTCAAATGAACATTATCAAATTGTGGATTCAAACCGGTGCGGAGGCCAGACCTTAAAATGCTTCCGTCGGCTGTAAGCGAAAAATAAAAAAATAATTCTGCTTATTTCATTAGAACTGTTACCACAGTCCAATATTTGACCGGCACACCACCGGACAAACCCTGTTCGAATAGCCATTGCTTCACAGCGGCGATCGCGGCGTCATTGATCATCTGATCCCAGTCTTTGTTACCAATGCGTTTGGAAACGTAAATTTCTTCAGGCTTTCCATCTGTTCCAACAAGTACACGCATCGAAACAGTGCCATTCAGCTTAGCCTTTTTAGCAAGATCAGGCATGACGGGGCTGACTTTTTGAAGAGCTTTAGGATTATTATCTAACTCATTGGCCATCTTTGTGGGCACAAAGACCGGTGCCGCAGGCTTAGATTCTACTGGCTTAGGCGCAGTTCCTGCGGAAGCGGCATTAGTCGTGGACGCATCCGGAGTAGTGGTCGTTATGGTTGCAGCGGCTTCTTTGTTTACGGTCACGACAGGCTGTTTTACGGTAGCCGCTGCCGCCGTTTTCTTTTGATCTTCTTCTTGTTGCTTTTGCAATGCAAGACGGCGTTCTTGCTCAATACGAATTTGCTCCTGCTGTTTGAGCTGTTCTTCAAGTAAAGCTAAACGCTCTTTTTCCTTACGTGCATCTTCGGCTCGTTTTTGCCGCTCCGATTCGGTTAACCCTGCCCCGCCGGCTTTATCTGTAGGTTTTGCCTGAGCCAATTGTCTTTTTAAATCTTCGATTTCTTTGCGACGTTTTTCTTGCTCTGCTTTAGTATCCGTCGGTGCATCGGCCGCGATATTTTTAAACTCCAGATAAGATATGTTACCCGTGCTGTACACCGGCGTAAATACGACGAGACCGAATTTGTTATTCTCATCATCATCATGGATAAAGCGATCGGCGTTAAAATTATCACCCCAGTCGTTACGTTGTGCGTAAACGACATTTTTGGTATGATTGTATAGATTAAACTCCAGATTATTATAAATAGCATTTTTCCCGCTATTTTCGCCGAGCCGTGTATCGCCGATCAGCGGTTTAGAGACGTCCTGCACTAAAACACCATAACGATTGCCCGTGATTTCATTGGCATTGATACTTGGCGATGAATTTATTTTGGCGTTAATACCGGCGTAACCGTTATTCTGTATCTGATTGTTGTTAATTTTAGGTGTGGACATAATATCGCAAAGGATACCATTCCAATAATTTCCTTCGATACGATTACGAAATATACGCGGCGCGGAGTTGATACAGGTGATACCGTCGTAGGCAAACTCTATCACACAGTTCGATAAAATACTGCGGTCTTCACCCCGACGAAATATCAAACCGTACCAGTCGCCCGCCTGAGGTTGAAGTGTGCTTCCCTTCTCACCCGGATCGGTGAAATTACTGGAGGTAAACCGTATTTGAAATTTTTCCTGACCTTCGGCGCGTAAAATGCCTTCCACAATCAGTTCAGACTTTGCAACGTCAATTCCTCCGGCTTCATCATCCTGGTTCGCCATAAATCGGATCAAGGTATTGGGGCGTATGCGCACAGTAATACCCTCCGGTATCGTGACGTCTCCGGTAACGGTAATCACGCCTTCCCATGTTTCGTCTTTTCGAATGACGCCGGATTTGTCCGCAGCCCACACTGAAAAACTGTTCACCAGTACAATCGTGAGCAGTATCCGCAGCCTGCACCTATGGAATTTAAAGAAATTATACGCCATGCTGGGTTGCCTCAAACATTTCATCCAATAATTGGGGTCCACTCTTGAGCAAATTTTTCAAAATCGCATCTTTTTCGATCGGTACATCATCAAAAGCTTTTACCGGTTTTTTGACCGTTTTTACCTTGGTTTCCGTTTTCTTTTCTGAAATTACTTTTTCATTCGGAGTCACCGCTTTTTCCGGTACTTTATCTAACTTAATCTCTTGGGTAAGCTCAGCTTTGATACGCGCACGGACGTCCTCGTCATTGACGGGTTTGATATCGGTGGCTTCAGGTGCTTTTTGTTCATAACTCTGAAGTTTTCCCACGACATCGTCCACATCAACATCCGTACCGGCCGTAAGCTGTTTTAGGCGTTCAATACTCGTCTCGTAAAGGTCAATCAGTTCCGATGTGACGCGTAATTCGCCCTCATTCATTTTTTCGGCGACCGTTTCCATCGGTTTGACAAGGTTACTTATCTTTTGGAAGCCCAGCATTTTCGCCGAACTGCGAAGGCTATGCGCCGCTTTTTCGATGTCGCGCATGGATTGCCGATGCGTCATATTATTTCGCAGCGTACTTAGCGCGGCCCCGATAAGCTTGAAATAGGTGGATACTTCCTCTTTAAAAATATCGACGATCTCTTCATCAATTCCGAGTTTCGAAAAATAATTTTCTTTGGGAGCAGGTTGAGAAACCTCGGCCGGTTTTACGGGTTCGATAACGGGTTCGGGTTTCTTCTCCGGCACTTTAGTTTCAATGCCTTTATGTTTGGCTAATGATGCGCTGCCGGGAATGGCGCCTGTAAAAGTACCTGAGGCATTAAGCGAATTTTCCAGTTCAAACAACTGCTGCACCACCTGCGTTACATCCGCCGCTTTTCGGGCCGCAATCGAACGCAGAGCTGTAGTAATGGACTCCAGTAACGTGACTATCGTCGCATCAACTGATATTTCTTTTTCAACGCACCGTTCCGTGATGAGTTCTACGGCCGCCGACAAACCGCTGATACGTTCAAATCCAAGCATACGCGCCGAGCTCTTGAGACTATGGCTGGTGCGCTCCAGATCGCGAATAGCCACGTCGTCAACTAAAGATTGCTTCAGGCGGGCGAACGCCGTATCAAATTTTTTGAAATATTCGGCGGCCTCTTGATTAAAAATATCCAAAATTTCAGGATCCACCGTATCAAAAGCTGATTCTTCCAACATCAGTTTTCCTTCGACAACCGATGATTCGACTTTTTCAGTTTTCAGCGGCGGTACTACCGTCATTGTCTTGAGCGCTTCCTTGACCGATGTCTTTTCGGGAACGGGCTTTACCTGCTCTTTGGGAAGTTCGCTTCTTTTTTTCTTGACCGTACGGCGACCGCCCGTGATGATATCTTTGGGTTCCGTATTAAGGCGTTCGGCAAAAGAAGGGATACGTAACCCATTCAATTCATCATCGGCATCACCGGCTGCCATCATAGCTAATAAGGCTTTGGGAACTTCGATTTCTATCGTTTTAGTGTCATCCGTGACCGGCGAAGCGAGTATGGACTGACGATCATCTGCTTTTTTATCAGAGGCTGCTTTTTTTATCTCTTCCGCCGGTTTTACATCGATCTTGTTTTGTACAACGGTTTCAGCGACAAATTTAGGTTTATCTTCAACAGCCGGCAAAATAGTCTTCGTAGGTATTACACTTTGTGTACGCGTTTCTTCTTCGATTTGTAAAGTCGAATCCTTGGTATCTTTTTCAATGGGTTCAACTTTTTCCGCTTTGATATGTTGCGCAATCGGAGAATCGTTAAATTTTGCAACGACCGACTGAAATCCCTCAAGCCAGTCCGTGTTTTGTGCTACTACGGACTTCGGATCGGATATCGGTTTTGAAGACTCTTTGGGAGTTTTTATTTCCGTTTTTATAACTTCTGGCGCAACTACTTTTGTATGCTCAGATGGTGCGGCGCTTATCTCAGTCGGTTTAGCGGGTGTTACAAATGCCGTGGCTTGTTTATAATCCGAAAAACGAACCGATTGATCACTGAGCCATCGCCATTCATCGGACTGAATCGTTTGCCCGTTGACTAAAATTTCGATACTGCGCGTCGATCGCGTCACAAGGGTGATCAATTCCGCAACGACAGGGCTTTGCGAGTAAACTACTTGTTTGAAAATCTGGAAGACCGCGTCACAATGGCCGTGCAGTAAATTGATTTTTAATAACCGCGTATTGGTCGACAGGGCACGATATACCTGCAAAAGATCTTTGATTGCTTCGGTGTCATGCGTAGCTTTTTTAAGACGGGCTAACGCCGACTGCGCCAATTCTAAATTAAACCGCACATCTTCGGCAAATACATTCCAGTCATCGTCTTGTATCGCAACACGATCAATAGCGATTTCATTTTCAGAAACAGACTGTGCACTTGAACTTGACACCTGAACCGGCAATTCTGCAGGTTTTTCCAAATTAAATGAACCGGTAAACCGTTGCTGTAGCCGCAAAATTTCTGCAGGTGCTAGCGATTTTAAATCTGATTTATTGTTTTCGACCTGTTGAATTAAATCGTGCAACACGGCTAAGGCCTCTGGGTTCAGAGGTTTGTGATTATTATCCGCAATCGCATTCAGCGTTTCTTCGATCCGCTGGGTCGCCTCGGACAATGGCATTGCATTTTGTGTGGCGGCCTCCGCTCTGAGTTGCGACAAACCATCAGCCATGCTTATCAGAAATCGAGGCCGTGTCAGATTATCCCGCAACGTCTCCCATGCACTATTCAATCGGTCCGTAGAAAAAACCGACCGGACAGCATTTATGTTTCCTTTCGGCTCATTTTTTTCGGTTGATTGAACAGTTTGTGCAACCGATTTTTCAGGTTGTTTTTTTGTACGCCGTGACAGGAATCCGATCATATCACCCACATGATCAAACGCTTCGGATTGCGTTATAGGCGCAACTTCCAGTAGCGAAGATTGCGGTGATGCGGACGTCACCGATGTTTTTTCATGGGTAGGCTCTACACGGGAGGTATCGCGAGAAAAAGAGGGATCGTTTTTAACCACAGGTGAAGCAGTGGGTTCTGCTTTTACGTCAGCGGAGATCGGTTTTACCTCATCCTTGGGCGTCCCTTCCGTTGGAGACGGCGTATCTTCTTGCTTGATATACGTTTTTCGTAAGGCCGGCAAATCGAGCGAAAAACCGATGGTTTGTAAATCGCTATTGAGTTGATCTTGTGAACCGGGTGTTTCTAAAATCTTTTGAAACATCTGAATGATCCGCTCGGAATCATTTTCGAGCGTCGTGATCATCTGGCTCATCTTGTAGCCGGACTTTTCTAATTTCTCCAGGTTACTACGCAAAAACGTGGCAACCGGATGGAGCGATGCCACGTTGAGAAAAGATTCAACCTGGCGAACCGGCTCTTGCGCTTGTCCGATGGATACGATTATTTTTTTGGTAATACTGAATTCAAGTGGTGCAAAACGATGTTCGGAAACACTTTTGACATGATTCAGTAATTCCGAAAGATAAAATTCTACGATTTTTCGCGATTTATTGTCCAATGTGTATCATCCATACAAAAAAACCCTAAAACACGTTTAGGGTTTTTACGATTTACGCGATGCTATGGCGTTTATTTACCGAGATATTCGTGTACTTTGGCAAGCAAGTCTTCATCATGGAACGGCTTATTGAGGAAATCCGTCGCGCCGTTGCTGATCGCAGCGTCTTTGTCTTGTGGACTGTCTTTACCGCTCAACACGACGATCGGCACCGTGGCAAAATATCCGCCTGATTCACGCAACGCTTTCATCACTTCAACACCGGTCATATCAGGCAACATCATATCCAGAAGAATCAGACTGGGCTGCATCTCTTTAGCTTTGTTGATCGCATCTTCGCCTTTCATGGCCGACGTCAGATTGTAATTATCATTCTCCAACGCGATCTCAACCATTTTTTGAATCACGATACTGTCATCCACGACAAGTATCTTTCGACCGCCGGCCGACGCAGAAGCGGCCGGAGCTACCGGTTTGGGCGCCGCTTTTTCTACTTTGGGTTCCGGTTTGGGTTCGACCTTAGGCGAATCCATTGAACCCAAAATGTCGGTTTCTTCTTTTTTAGGCACAGGCTTGGGTTCCGGTGCTTTTTCAATTTTCGGCTCCGGTTTCGGTTCTGCTTTAGGTTCCGGCTTCGGTTCCGCTTTCGCTTTAGGCACTTCTTCTTTGACGGCTTTCTTCGACGGCGCTTTCTCTTTCGCCGGTTTAGCCGCCGGAGCAGGAGCACCGCCGGATATCAATTTTTCAGCAGATAGTTTTTGTAAAATTTCTTCGACCAACGTTGCATCGCGATCCAGTTTTTCTGCGATATCGGCCACATTGCGTTTACCGTCAACAGAAAACAAAACACGCCATTCAATTTTTTTCAACAGAATGGTTTCAACTTTTTCTCGTAAGTCTTTTACTCTGGAGTAAACTGCGTCCACAATATACCTCGCCGCTTTATGATGATGAACCTGTGAGTATTCAAATCGTGTTAATAACTTTGTAAATCTAATAAAGATAAATCATTATGTCAATAAGTTTCAATGCCTTTTCTCTCGTTTTCTGAAAAAAGAAATCAGCGCTTCGGCATAATCACTACCCGTAAAAATATTGATCAGATCAACGCGACTGCGTTTGAAAATTTCCTTCAATCTGTTTTCTTCGGCATCAACGCGCTGACGTAATATCGCATGGAACTGTTGATCCGCTGTGTCGATATCAATCAACGCTCCGGTCTCTTCGTCTTCCAGTGTCACCAGGCCGACCTGAGGCCAATTGTGCTCGCGCTGATCGGCGACCCGAAGACCGATCACGTCGTGCTTTTTAGCTAAGGTACGCAAGGAGGTATCAAAGCCCTGATCGAGAAAATCGCTGATTACAAAAACGATACTGCGGCGTTTGAGAATGTGCGATGTCAACTCCAGCGGAGCCGCAATGCGTGTACCGCGTGCTTTAGGCGCAAACGCGATCAGCTCGCGGATCAGACGCAACACATGAGAACGGCCTTTTTTCGGCGGAATAAATTTTTCAACTTCTTCCGTATAAATCATTAAGCCAACTTTATCATTATTTTTGATCGCGCTAAATGCCACTACCGCCGCCATTTCGATCATCAGTTCCCTTTTGGTCTGCTTATTCGTACCAAAATCCCCTGATGCGCTGGCGTCAAAAATGATCATTAGCGTCTGCTCACGCTCTTCTTCAAATATTTTGAGGTAAGGTTTATCCAACCGCGCCGAGACATTCCAATCGATAAAACGGATTTCATCGCCGAACTGATATTCGCGCACTTCTGAAAAAGACATTCCGCGCCCTTTGAAAACCGAATGGTATTCACCACTAAAAACATTATTGACCAATCCGCGTGTTTTAATTTCGATACGCCGCACATTGCGGAGTAATTCTTTAGTTTCCATAAAATCCGCTTAGCTATGATTAAATGCGTAATACGTTTGTATCATACTACAAGCTCTTTGATCTGAATTATCTGATCAATATAAAAATCCGCACCTTCCGGTGCAACGGTATGAAATCCATAACGAACGGCGCATGTATAAATCCTTGCGCGACGCCCCGCTTCGATATCTTGCGGACCATCGCCGATGATCATTGCCCGATCGGGATGTACGCCGGTTTTTTCTAAGATGGCTTGAATAGCCTGCGGATGCGGTTTCTTATTTGCAAACGAATCCCCGCCATATACCTCTTCAAAATACCGGGACAATCCAAGGCCATGAATAATTTTCCGAGTAAACACTTCCGCTTTATTACTAATCACAAACTTACGACAGTGATTAAAATGAGTCAATACATCAAGGACTCCGTCGTACGTGCGAACAAAATCAAGACAATGCTCGTCGTGGTGCGCCCGATAAATGGATACGGCCGTCATCAACCGATCGTTATCCGGTTTCTCAAATTCAGATAAGGCACGCACAAGTAAGGTTTGCATGCCGTCACCGACAAAGCGACGCAGTTTTTCTTTAGGTAATGCGCTATATCCCAACGTTGTTAATGTATGATTGACAGACGCGCCGATATCATCGAGTGAATCCACTAACGTCCCATCCAAATCAAAAAACATCACTTCGATTTTTATCACGCGATCCATCCTTTATACGACACGTACCGCCAACCCAATATAAAACCAGACACGATCAATACCCAACCGGTGATTACGGCTATACGTCGGATCGTCGTTTCCTTCATCGTCTGACGGCGTACGGCAACCCACTCGGCAAGAAGAAAAAACCACGCAGTCGTGCCGATGGCCATACCGGCAACAAATGCCATTTGAGACTGAAAGGACGTGTGTAAAAATTGATAGGCGTACATAAAACCCGCAGCCGCAATCCAAAAGCCGATAGCCAGCGGATTGCATAAATACATTATGCATCCATTAATAAAATTTTTCATCAATAGTCCGGCTGAAAACTCGGTACGTTCGTGATATGCGATGCCGTTATGACGTGTGATGATCAGACGATATCCCAAAAAAACGAGCACCGGCATGCCGGCCGGCTGTAACACATCGGCCAATGATTGTTGTAAAGCAGACATACCGAAAACACCAATGACGCAATAACCGATATCCACAACCAGTGCGCCCAAGCCGATCATCATGGCCGGCTGAAAGCCGCGGCGAAAACTTTGATCTACGATAGTCATATTGATCGGACCGAATGGAATGGAATTGATAAAACCAATACCTAAGCCCCACAAACTCGCCGTGATTATATTTTCCATCGTCATCATCGCTGCCACCGTGCACTGATCCAAATATCCGAGTCCAATATCCTAACCCGGGGCTCGGTTAAAACAACAGCATTATTAATACGTTTGACGGGTAGGCCTTCAAAAGATGATTTCCCATGTCCCAAAATTTTAGCGGCCGTAAAAATATGTATTTCATCGCACAATCCCGCATCTAAAATCTGTCCATGGATATCCGCTCCGCCTTCGACGAATACCGACGCGATTTGAAATTTCCGCAGAAGCGTTCTAAATACAGGACGCATGGTTATCCGACTTCGCACGGAAGACATTTCAACGACCGTTACGCCCAAAGATGCCAACTGCTTTTTTTTGCGTTTGTTCGCTCCAAAAGCCGTAATGACAATGGTTTCCGAAGCGCCGGCATCAGTGAACACCCGCGCTGTCAACGGTGAGCGCAGCCGGCCATCCACGATGACGCGACGCGGCGAAGACCCGCGAACGCCGCGTACCGTGAGTTGCGGATCGTCCGTCATCACGGTCTGTGCACCGACCAAAATCGCATCGTGCCCTGCACGTAAGCGGTGCACTTCGCGTCGGGATTTTTCATTGGTTATCCACTTGGAAGCACCGAAACCATCGGCCGTTTTTCCGTCCAAAGTCTGTGCCGTTTTTATAGTGATCCACGGCAAACCTGTTTCCACGTGCTTCAAAAAAAACCGATTTTCAATACGGCATTCACTCTCGGCTATGCCCCACTCCACGCGAACTCCGTTTTTCTTTAAAAGCGCGGCACCTTTCCCTGCCACAGCCGGAAACGGATCTTTGATACCAAATACGACATGTGGAATTTTTTCTTGTAAGATCAAAGACGTGCACGGCGGTGTTTTTCCCGTATGACAGCAGGGTTCCAGGTTAACATATAATGTAGCATTTTTAAAATCGGTCACCCCGCGACGCCGCGCATCACGTACGGCTTCAACTTCGGCGTGCGGCTTCCCGTACCCCGTATGATAACCTCGTCCGATAATTTCATCGCCGTCCGGGTTATGGCGCACCAAAATGGCGCCAACGAGCGGGTTTGTTTTGGTTTTACCTACGCCTTTACGCGCCAGTTTCAGCGTCTGCCGGATATAATATTCGTGTGTCTTTGGAGATGGCATAACATGCTTTTCATATAAAATCGTGTTTTAATATTACTCAATCGCCCTACTCTGTTCAAGGGTATAAAAATTCAATCCCTGCGATTACCATTGCGCTTGACAATGGGCTTTCGGAAGTGTACTTTGGCGAAGTTTCAATTATTTTTGAAAGTTTAAAACTAACAAAACATGCATAAAGCGCTGCACAAATCGCAAGAACTGTTTACGGCAACGTGGGGTGAGATCAGCACCTTTTGGGGCATCAATAAAGTAATGGGGCAACTGTATGCATTACTTTTTGCCAGCGATAAACCGCTCACGTTGGACGATATGTGCGAACGCCTACAAATCAGCCGCGGTAATGCCAGTATGAATATACGCGCGCTTAAAACGTGGGGCGTTATCCGCAAGGTAAGGGTTCAAGGCGACCGTAAAGATTATTACGAATTGGATGAAGATACGGGTAAAATCATGACCCGGTTTGTGCGCGAGCGAAAACGACGCGAACTCGAACCGGCGTTGGAAACGATGCGTCGCAGCGCCGTATTGCTTCGCACGGCCATTCCCGCTATGAAAAACGGAGAACGCAAACAGGCGCAGATTTTTCTCAAGCGTATCGAAAATATGCTTATGGTCTCCGAAAGCATCAATACCCTGCTGGAACGTTTTATTCATGGCGAGTCCATCAGCATCAACCAATTAAAAACCATACCCATAGCGTGGAAAAAAGGCGCATAACACATAAAGGTATCGTATGAATATCATCGAACGTGAACCGTGGATACAAAGCTTTTTACAAGAAACCGACGCGGTCATCCACGAAGTTTTTGAAAATACGGGTAGCGCTGAATTTAAGGATATCCTCAAAACCCATCATCAGGGCGGCAAACGCCTTCGGCCGATGGTCATTGCGGCTTCCGCACAACTCGGTGACCGCCCCGCGCTACATCTCGCTTACGGCGCGGCCGCTCTCGAATTGCTCCACTTAGCATCATTATTTCACGACGACGTGCTTGACGATACCACCATGCGTCGCGATAAACTGACCGCACGCAAACATATCGGAAATCTCAATTCGATCTTAACCGGCGATTACCTGCTGGCCGAAGTTTTGCATACGATCGTCGAAAAATTACCCACGCCCCTTGTCAGCGCTTTTCTTGATACGATCAAACGTATGACACGAAGTGAAATTTTATCCAAAAAACTTCTGAACAATTTGCAGATCAGTACGTCTGAGTACGTTCAGATTATTGAGAACAAAACCGCAACGGTTTTTGCTTTGGCCACTTCTCTCGGTATTCGCCTGAGCACCGATGATCCGGTGCGCATTCGTCAGCTCAGTATTTACGGGATGAACCTCGGTATGGCCTATCAGATCATTGACGACATGGAAGATATGACCGGCGCTTCGGAATTAACCGATGATGATCTTTCTCACGGTTATATCGGCATGCCGGTGATCGAGTTACTGCGTGCGGTGCCCCTCAATCAAAAACAAGAAGTGTTGCAAATGGTACGCGCCACACAGCCCGAGCAACGTGCTGCGTTGATTCGTATGATGAAAAGTTTTTCCATTTTCAAAGTCGTGCATGCCCGCGTACAACATTACCTCAATATTTCGGCCAATGCGCTTTTGGATATTAAAGCCAACACGCCGGAGCAACGGATTTCTTTGGAATTTCTGAAAGGTTTGTGCGGATACTTGGCTGATAAATCACTAAAGGCTGTGGATACGTACGAGTCAGCGGATCACATCGGCACACAAATAGTTTCGGCCTCGACAACCGTAGCCGCTACGGCTTAGAAGGAACAACTTCCTCCATCCATCGCAGATAGGCTTCATCGCCTTTCGTCAGAGGAACGGCTATAATCTCAGGAACCTTGTAGCTGTGCAGTGATTTTATTTTTTTGGCTAACGCGTCGAAACAATCTTCAAACGATTTAATTAAAAGCAAAACTTCCTTTTCGTCGCAAAGTTTCCCTTCCCACATATATATCGATCGAATCCCGGGACAAATATTACAACACGCCGCCAACTGCTCTGTGATAAGCGCATCGGCTATATGCTTTGCCTCTGCGTCCGACGATGCCGTCATATATACGATGATCGCCGTACGCGCCGTTACATTACTCATAGTATGAACGCGTTGTATGATCGAATAAATTGCGGATTATTCATCACCGATTTTTAGAACGGCAAGAAACGCTTCTTGAGGAATTTCCACTTTCCCGACTTGTTTCATACGTTTTTTACCTTCTTTCTGACGCTCGAGCAGTTTGCGTTTACGGGAAATATCACCGCCGTAACACTTGGCGGTCACATCTTTACGCATTGCGCGTATCTGGTCGCGTGCAATGATTTTACTGCCGATCGCCGCCTGAATCACCACTTCAAACATTTGGCGTGGGATCAACTCCTTGAGTTTTTCGCACATTTTGCGTCCAAACTCGTAAGCTTTATCACGGTGAATGATACCGGAAAATGCATCCACCGGATCGCTGTTGATCAGAATATCTAATTTAACCAACTCGCCTTCTTTATATCCTATGTATTCGTAATCAAACGAGGCATATCCTTTGGTACAGGATTTTAGTTTATCATAAAAATCGAATACGATTTCGGCCAAAGGAAACTCAAACGTAAGATCCACGCGGGTCGGAGAAATATAATTGGTATTACGGTACACACCCCGGCGTTCCATCGCGACACTCATGATATTCCCGATATATTCCGTCGGTGTGATGATTTGTGCTTTGATATACGGCTCTTCGATGTGATCAATAATTCCTGGTGACGGCATCATCGAAGGATTGGACACTTCGATCACTTCCCCGTTCGTTTTATACACTTGATAACGCACGCTGGGTACCGTCGTGATCATGCTGATGTTAAATTCGCGCTGCAGGCGTTCTTGCACAATCTCCATATGCAAAAGACCCAAGAAACCGCAACGGAAACCAAAACCCAAAGCCGTGGACGACTCCGGCTCGTAGATCAGCGACGAATCATTGAGTTTGAGTTTTTCCAAAGAAGTCCGCAGTTCTTCAAAATCTTCGCTTACGGTAGGATAAATACCGCTAAACACCATAGGCTTGATATCTTTGTATCCCTCTAGAGCCGCCGGCGCGGGATTTCCGGCATCGGTGACCGTATCGCCCACGCGGATGTGCGTGATCTCACGCACGTTGCCGACGACATATCCTACTTCACCGACAGAAATTTTATCCGCTTTGATTTTGTCCATCCGGAGGTAACCGATTTCATCGGCATCATACCGGCAGTCGTTGCTGAAAAACTTCATATGAGTACCGGTGACCAGTTCGCCTTGAAACACACGTACATAGGCGATGGCTCCGCGAAAAGGATCGAACACCGAATCGAAAATCAACGCTTGCAATGGTTTGGTCGGATCGCCTACCGGGGCGGGAATACTCTCTACGACTTTTTCAAGAATATCTTCGATACCGATACCCGCTTTGGCGCTGGCTAAAACAATATCTTCACGTTTGCAACCGATCAGATCAATAATCTCTTTGCATGTTTCTTCCGGTTGTGCGCTCGGCAAATCAATTTTATTTACGACAGGAACGATTTGCAATCCGGCATCAATGGCAAGATACAGATTACTGATCGTCTGCGCTTCGATACCCTGGGAAGCATCCACCACAAGTATGGCCCCTTCGCATGCGGCCAAGCTGCGGGACACTTCATAAGTAAAGTCCACATGCCCCGGGGTGTCAATCAGATTGAGTACATACGTTTGCCCGTTGCGTGCTTTGTACTCCATACGTATGGCGTGCGCTTTGATCGTAATGCCGCGTTCTTTTTCCAGATCCATGTTATCCAGGACCTGCGCTTCCATATCGCGTTTGGATATGGTTTTAGTATACTCCAAAAGGCGATCGGCCAAAGTTGACTTACCGTGGTCAATGTGTGCCACAATGCAAAAATTTCTGATTTTCTCTGTACTCATATTTCCTTTTAAGTATTTCTTAAAACGCGCGCAATATAGAGATTCACATATGTAAAATCAATTTCTTTCGAATGTATTATTGGATTGAACGCACACGGTAATTATTCTATATTAAGCCCGATCATACCAATCACGTTGCACACAATTTGACCATGACTGTACTTCTTATTTTAAGGTATTACGCCCGAAAATCCTCTCTATGTCTGAGCTTATCCCTAGGCCTGGCATACGGCTCGATTGCGGGGTACGCGCAAGAACCGTCCGAAATTGCGTTTACTCTTGCAATGCAAAGCTACCAAAATAAGAACTGGGCGGAAAGCCGCGATAAACTTTCGTCGTATCTTGCACAATATCCCGACAAACCTGCCACACCGGCCGCACAAATTTTATTAACACGCACCTATCTCCGTTTGGATAACCCGCGTAAAGCGCTTCAACTTATAAATCAATACAGTGCCGGTTTTTCCTCTCAATCACCTTATGCGACGGAGTTTGTATTTACCAAAGCGGAAGCTTTGGACGCTATGCATCGCTCACTCGAAGCGATACAGACGCTATTGCCTTTGGCATCCGGTAAAACTGACGCAGGATTGCGCGCCGATTCGTTGATCGCACGTTTAGCCGAAGTGCGCCTGAGTACTGCCCAACTCAAAGAATTAACCCGATCGGTTCCTTCCTCGCCCATCAAAGAAAAATTGCAAATTCTGTACGCGACCAAGTTAGCCGCCCAACAGCGCTACACCCGCGCATCGCGCGCAATGGATGTGTTTTTGAGAGAAAATCCGCGCAGCATTTATTATAAAAATGCGCAACAAGTGCTTCGCCGCAATCAAAACAAAGAAGACGGCCCCGTTCGGATCGGGCTCATCACTTCGCTCAGCGGTACCAATGCCGAAGCCGGCCTTGCGCTTAAATCGGGTATCGAACTGGCCGTGCGCGAATACAATACGACACACAGTACACCATTGGAAATCGTCACCTATGATGATCGCTCGGATGTGTTACAAAGTGTGTTAGCGGCGCAAGCCTTATGCCGCGAAGGAAGCATCAGCGTGATCATAGGCCCTTTGGAAAGCGACGCCATGAGCGCGGCTTCCGTCGTCTGCGAGAACGCACAAATACCGATCATTTCACCAACTGCTTCGCAAACGGGCATTACCGGCATCGGTCGCTTTGTCTATCAGGCCAATATTGATATCGAATCCAGGGCCGCCGCTTTAGCCGAATACGCGATAAAAAAAGCAGGCCACCGGACGTTTGCCATTCTCTCTCCCAATGACGTGTACGGTGCCACATCCACGAAAGCGTTTGCGGATCGCATCACACAATTGGGCGGCCGCATTATTGCATCGGAATCGTATTTTGATAATACGCAGGATTTTAAATCGCAACTCCTGCGTCTTCGCAAACTCGGACAGATTGAGGAAGCACGCCCCGGGCTGGACTACCGCATAACGGCTAACCTGAATTTTCGTCAGATTGATTCTCTTTACAAAATGATATTCCCCGAGGACACCACGACTACCGAATCCTCCAGCGATTATAATATGCCTTCGCGCGGAATTGATGCGCTATTCATGCCGATTTATGACGACGAAATAAAATATATAGCCCCGCAAATCGCGTATTATAATATCCAAACAAAATGGCTCGGCGGTGATCACTGGAATGCTCTTGATGAACTGCGTCGGCAAAATAAATACGTCAACGGATGTATTTTCGTCGGAGAGTTTTACTCCAACCCTGATGCCGGACCGACCAAACAGTTTATCAAAAACTACACCGCGGTGACAAAAAAACGTCCTACACCGGAAGCATTCTACGGATATGATATCGTCGGCGTTTTAGGGATGATTATCGAAAGAGGCGCTCAACTGCCCGATGAAGTACAAAACGAGCTGCAAAACGGTATCACGTACGAAGGCGTTCATAACCAAATACGTTTTGACAAAGGTCGTCGCGTCAATACATCCGTCCATCTTTTGCAGTTCAAAGATAACGCCATTCATAAAATCGAACCGTAACCCGCCGCCGGAAACCACGTATGCGACAATTACGTTTTTTTATTCTGCTGATATTTACCGCCATACCGCTTGCCTTCGCTCAGAGTGACAGCATCACAATATCCGAAGTGATGTTTAGTACAAGTAATACATTGGACTTCATTGAACTTTATAACTACAGTAAGACACAAACTATTGATCTCGCTAAATACATAATTACGGATGGTGCGGGCAATAATGACTCCGATCGGATCAGTAGTGCCGGTGAGGGCTTACTTTTATATCCGGGCCAATTTGCCATTCTCCTTGACCCCGATTACTTTTTACCGCCCAACGCTTCCGGACGTGTTTACGATATTTCCATTCCGGATACTGCACGCATCGTCACAATTGATACTAACCAAACCGGCGGTTTTGTTCTCGGAAACGGATCGTTAAGTAATACAACCGCAGAAACAATTCACTTAATCAAGGTACAATCCGGAATTCCGCGTGACACAATAAGTCGTTATACCTATTCATTAGGTAACAACACCTCATATAGCGATGAAAAAATCACCTTAAACAATGATAACAATTCATCCAATTGGACGAATTCGATTTACCTGAACGGTACACCGGGTGCGCCGCCGGAGACGAATCTTTCGATCAACGATCATCGCATGATCTTCACACCACCTGATCCGCTCACCGGAGCAAGCGTGACCATCGGTGCTATCGTAACCAACAAAGCGATTACTACGAGCGATTCATTTCGTGTGCTCTTTTATCTGGACGCCGATAAAAATGGAACAGCGGATGTTTCCGAACTTCTGGATTCGGTTTCCTATAACGGGTCACTACCCCGCAATACGTCCGACACGATTTTTTTTACAACATCTTCGATAGCCTCCGGTATCAATTATTATATAGCCCGTATCGGTTCGATTTATCCTTATGCCGATACTGTTTTATCCGATCAATCGCTACGCGATTCCGTACAAACGACTCCGGCCTATAACGTATCATGGTCTGCTTCTTCTGTTTTTTCACCGAGTTCACCGACCACCGGTGATACCGTTACCTATGCGCGTGCGATGTACAATACAGGTATCGCCGACATCACTCACTTTGCCGCTTATTTGTACATAGATCAAAACCATAACGGGATGGTCGAAACCGGTGAAAAGGTCGATTCGTCAAATTATAACGATATCCTGCCAAGCGGTGATTCGGTGGTCATTTATTTTACGATCCCGGACGTCCAACGCGGAAAGCTGAATCTATTATTAGACTTGCCGGCCGATTCTTTAGGTCCTGTGCCGGACGAACAACCGGCCGATAATCGGACATCCGATTCTGCCAATATCCGTGCGGCCATGAGCTTAACCCTCACATCGGCCAGTGCGCTTAAGCCGTCGTATAATTACATCGCCGATACCATGGCGATAAAGGCTGTCGTACACAATAACGGAAGCACAACCGCGAGCGGTTTTTCTGTGATGTTGTATCACGATGCAAACACCGACGGATTGCCCGACACGAACGAACGCGTGGATTCTGTGCGCTATACATCGTCATTGGATGCAACGGTAAGTGATTCCATCACTTTGTATTGGCTACCGACGTCTGAAGGTAACGTCTCGCTCATCGTCAAACTCGACTCGTCCACAGTCCAACCCCTGACGGATGAAGATGGATCCGATAATACACATACGCTGAATGCACTCATCTACCCTCGCCCGGATTCGATCACTTTTTCAGAAATCATGTTTGATCCGCTGGGCTCCGAAGATTCTAATGAATTTGTTGAATTGTACAATTTTGGCTCACACGCTGTTGATCTGCTCAATTGGCAGATCGCAGACAGCCTTGGACATGATGCGATACAAGATGCCGGAAATGGGACGGTCTTACAAGCGGGACAATATGCCATCGTATTCGAAAATGAATACGCACTGAATACAGGTCGTTATACATCGCGTATCCCATCGTCGGCATTAGTCTTAACGATCAACGGCTCCACCTTTGGCAGCAGTTCAAGCGGATTGGTGGGAACCTATCCGAAACAATTATTTCTGGTACGCAGTTTAGGTGATACGATCTCAACGTACCGCTATTCCCTCGACAATACCGAAGGACATTCCGATACAAAAATCAATCCCTCGGAAATCAACACGCCCGCGAATTGGGCGAACAGTCTCATCACCGATGGCACACCGGGCGCTCATGCGGAAGTCAACTTGTCACTCCTCGGTCAGCGTTTGCGATTTGCGCCTTCTGAAATTCCATCCGGTACTCAAACTGTGATATCCGTGACTGTTAAAGATTCCGGCATCGCACCGGTGAATATTTTCAAAATCGCTATGTATCATGATACTAACCGAAACGCCATTCCTGAACCGGAAGAAATCATTGATTCCCTGGTATTTTCAGGGCAATTGTATTTCGGTGACAGCGTGATATTTACGGCAAATACACCGGCGCTCTCCTATGGCGTACATTATTTTATTGCACGTATATCGCAAGGCGAGGTCTCGCCGTACGGTGATACGCTCTACTATAACGATATGCTCGCCGACAGTATAAAGACAAAACCATCCGGCGACATCGCACTGAATCGAGGACGCCTGATATTGGGCGAAATTGCAACGCGAGGTAATTCCTTTTCGATCGGTGCGTACGCGTACAATATGGGCACGCAACCCGTTCAATCGTTTACCGTTCGATGGTATGAAGATCGCGACGGAAATTATACTACCGCACCGGAGGAACGAATAGACTCCAACACATATACCGGAAATCTTTTGCCCGGAGATTCAACCTTTTTACAGATCAACTACCCCAATGCGACCTACGGTAAACATCGAATTATGGCTGAAGCTATATCATCCTCCGTACAGCCTATTGCCGATGAAGAGCCGTCAAACAATCTACTTGTGGATTCGATTGAAGCCGGAGCACGCCCACGCGATATTCTAATCAGCGAATTTATGTATCTTGCCGTAACGGATAGTATCCCCGAGTGGATCGAAATCTACAATTCTTCTGCGCTCTCCATATCACTGATGAATTGGCAGCTGTACGACAAAACATCCGATGTCGTATTGACGGATCGAAGCGACACTTTGCACGCCGGCCAATTTGGAATCATCGTCAAAGATTCTGTCGTGTTTCACAAAAAATACGGTAACAAGTTATCAGACGTTCTATATATCTATCCGCCCTCCATGCCGAGTCTTAATAATACCGGCGGCGATATTATCAAACTGAGCACACCCGCGGGACTTACCGTGGACAGTCTTAACTATCTGACATCATGGGGCGATGATGAGGGTATCAGTCTAGAGCGCAAACTAAATGATAGTGCATCGTTCAGTATGAATAACTGGACGCTTAGCAGCGACCCTTCCGGCGGTACCCCGGGTACAAAGAACACAGCTACACCACAGCTTCGCGATCTGTCCATCACTTCGCACGACATTCTCTGGACACCCGCTTATCCGACGCTAGGAGAAATTTTTCAAGTCAAAGCTACTGTACGAAATCTAGGCATTACCTCGAGCGGGGCATCCACTATTTTACTCTATGCCTACAGCGGTCATGATTCCACATTATTACAGACAACGAATTCGCCCGCCATATTACCCGGTGATTCTTTGGTGATCGTCTCATCCCCGATCACCAACGAACCTCAAACCTATGTCGGCATTCAAATTGATTACGCGGAAGATGAACGCTTATCCAATAACTTTGCTAAACGCTTCGTACCTGCTGCCACACCAAGGCAAACGGTGGTCATCAATGAAATCATGTACAAACCCGGAACCGGACATACGGAATGGATCGAACTTTACAACCGCTCCCAAAACGCTGTGGATCTGCGTTCATGGCGTATATCCGACGGCAATGCCGACCTAACCGCACCGGCTACTGCTAAAACTATAACCACTCAAAGTGTCATACTTCAACCGGATAGTTTTATCATCATCGCCAAAGATTCCGCTCAATTTTCATCGCAGTATGGAACACCTTTGCACGCCGTTTATCTGAGCAGTATGCCTGCACTCAATGATCCGGGTGATATGATCACAATACAAGACAGCTTAGGCGGCATTGTGGATAGTCTTGTGTATCTATCCGGTTGGGGCGGCAGTTCGGATCGTACATTGGAACGACGTTTCTATGATTCCGTTTCGTATTTAACTTCCAACTGGCTTAGCTGTGAAATCCCTATCGGCGCAACTCCGGGCCACCCCAACAGTGTCAAGCCATTGCATCATGACTTATCTGTAAAGGCATCTCCCTTGCGCGTAACGCCTTCGTATCCACGTATCGGCGAAGCATTTACAATAACTGCACCGATATACAATCAGGGTTTAGAACCCGTGAATGATGCCTCACTGCGATGGTTGCGTATTCGCGCACAACATGATACAGTGATTCTCTCAGACGAGATCATCGGTACGTTGAATGCCGGCGATTCATTAAAAATTTCTTATTCGGACACGGCACGCCAAATCGGTGATTCCATCGTAGCGCTTATCCTAAGTGGATCGGACGAACGTACACTCAACAATAAATCCGCAGTTCCTCTGATAACCTCCACTCGTCGTAATGCACTGGTGATCAATGAAATCATGTACGATCCCGGTTCGAACAGACCCGAATGGATCGAACTGTATAACCCGGGTGCGGATACTATTGATCTTAAAAACTGGCGCATGGCGGATGAATCCACCATCGCAAATCCTAAAACTTTTGCTGGTACTTCCTTACGTATTCCGTCACAACATTACGTCATCATTACCAAAGATGCATCCGCATTAGCCCTTACTTATCCGTTACTATCATCGCCCGTCGTGACCATGTCCTCGTTTCCCACGCTCAATCAAACCGGTGATTTGATTCTACTGACGGATAGTCTGAGTGTAACAGTTGACAGTGTGTTTTACGAAAACACGTGGGGCGGTGCGAACGGTTTTTCGATCGAGCGTATCAGCGCAACCGATAACGCCAATTCACCGAATAACTGGAAAACCTCTGAAGCCAATGCCGGCGCCACACCGGGGGTAATGAATAGCACAACACCGGTGGCTCTGGACCTCAGCATTCGAACGAATGATGTATGGTTTGATCCGCCGTTTCCTTCACCGGGCCAACCCGTACAGATCCATATACGCATTCGCAATAAAGGCCTTCAAAACATCACAAACGCAGCGGTAGTGCGTGTCTATAACGATATCAATAATGATAGTATTCCTCAGATAACGGAGATCATTGATTCTACGATCGTACCGGCTTTATTATCCGGCGATTCGCTGTTTGTAACCATTCAATGGACAATCCCCGTTTCGGCATCTCGTCGTTTATCCAAAGCACTATCTATGGGATCCCGTAAAATCATTATCCAGCTTGATTTTGCAGGCGATGAACGCACTGAAAATAACCTCCTATTTACTGCGTTGCCGTTGGGTACGCCGTTTCAGTCTGTCGTGATCAATGAATTTATGTATGAGACGGATACTTCACGCACAGAATTTATCGAACTGTATAATCCCGGTACTACCTCATGGGACTTGAAAGATTGGAAAATCGCCGATGGTAGCAGCGTCGTATCTATCACCGACGTTTCGGTTTCATTTTTATCAGGCACCTATAAAGTGCTGGCGCCGGACAGTTCATTCTTCCGCAAATTCTCTACGACCCCGGCCTCGTCCGTAATCATCGTGCCGGGTTTACCAAGCCTCAATAATACGGGTGACGCCATCCGTTTAGCCGATGATCTCGGTGCAACGGTGGATAGCCTGACGTATAGTAACACATGGGGCGGCGCTAAAAATATCAGCGTCGAGCGTATCGATGCCGACGTATCATCGGATGAACCAAACAATTGGACAACGTCCTTAACGACGCAAGGACACTCAGCCGGCCTTGTCAATAGCATTGTATCGGCTGAGCCCTTTGTCAAACAATCGCTCATCATCAATGAAATCATGTTTAGCCCTATGAGCGGCGAACCGGAGTATATCGAACTATACAACCGCAGCGAAGCAGCCATTTCCCTGCTCAATTGGGCCATCACGGTTGGCGACGATAAAACACTTCTCGCGCAAACCGATATATCCGTTCCTCCGCATGCATACGTCGTGATCGCCGGGACCAAAACATTTCCGGATCGTTACGATTTGGATAAGACGCAGATTATCGTTCCGGTAACCAACCTTGCCGCGTTACCGGCTAATGGTACGGCGCTGGTGTTGCAGGATTGGGTTGGCACTACGATTGACAGCTTAGCTTATACGGAACTTTGGGGTGGCGGAGACGGTTACGCTTTGGAACGAATCCAACCGGACGCCGCATCCGATCTGATGACCTCATGGCGAACATGTGTATTCGTCGAAGGCGGCACGCCGGGAAAAATCAACTCGGTGTACAATGGCGATAAGCCTAAAAAAATTCGCATTACCGCCGATCCGAATCCTTTTTTGACAGATGTCGCGGAGAATACCACAATCACCCTCGAAATGCCGGTAACTTATGCGCGGGTTACGATGAAAATATATGACAACCAGGGTCGTCTTATGATTACCCTGCTCAACAATCAACCGACCGGTGCGCACCGCGAAGTGATGTGGGATGGACGGGACAAAAACGGCCAACGCGTTCGTATGGGAATATATATTATTTTTATCGAGGCTATCGAAGAGTCCGGCGGATTTAATAAAACGGCTAAACAAACGATCGTTGTCGGAAAAAGATTATAAAAAAAACCGCTGCCTCAGAAATAAATTTATTGGGATAAATTTTTTTTTCTTCTGGGACAGCGGTTCAAATAAATTTCACATCAGAACGGATGTTCCATAGATAAATAAACAAAGATCTGTTTGGTTTTAGAGGAACCGTTGAGTTGCAGCGGTACCGATAATCCGGGCACCACCTGCATCGAACCGATTTCTTTGGCAAAGCAGAAACCGGGGTTGATGATATGTGTTCCTTTATTCTTCAGCGACGTCCCGTCAACTTCATCTTCAAATACGCCCACATATTCTATGAAAACATTCAGATTGGATTTTACCAACCATATCGCGCTGGCGCCGATATTATATGCTTTTTGAATTTTCTTTTTGCTGCCTACATCCACACCGGGAACCATCGTCATACCCACATTCACATGCGCTGCCCATTGGGCGGAGAAACGTTTACTGACAGGTAGACCGATCTGATAGCCTATTTTGCCGGAGCCTAAACCTTTATTATCGTTACCGGTCGGCAGCAGAACCGTAAAACGCGGTGACACATTGTATCCCGCAGGATCGGCCATCCACTGATATCGGTAGTTAACAGCCACATCGCCAAAACCGCTCGGACCGTTATGAAGCCACTGATAAGGCAATGTATAACTCAACTGATGTTTTTCCTGATGCGGTAAAAAAAACATCGGCCACTCCTGCGTCAAACCGTATTCCCAATCTTTCGACGGTCTTGTATAGATAAGACCCGAAATGTGCTGCACGACCCGCGCTTCCTGATTGTAAGCTTCCTCCAGCATAAACGAATTGTCACTGATTGCTTCGGGATATTCGGTTTGCGCCCAAAGGCTTTGAACACCGACCAAAATGAAGAGTAACCGCTTAATCATGATGATCTCCTTGTTAATGATGATGTTTACGTTTGATGACATGAAGTCTTTGCGGGCGAATCGTAATTTCGGAAATCACTGTCCCGTCACGCTGCGTAAGTACGTACCCAACGGTATCTGCTACCTCCTGAGGTTCAATATACGTATCGGTTTCGTCAGACGGTGAAAAATTCAGATTATCGTAAAATGCAGTACGCGTAATATCCGGATTGATATTCACGACTTTTACGCCTTGTTTGCGGCATTCATCAAATAAAGAAGCCGAAAAATGCCGTAAACCCGCTTTGGTGGCGGCATAAGCGGCGCCCATACGGCTGGGTTCCAAGGCCGTTACGGAAGCAATATGAATGATAAACCCGCGTTGTTCGCGAATACGGCGTAAAAAAAGATGCGTAAGAATAAGCGGCGCCGTCAGATTGGTCGTTACCATATCCTGTAGCGTGCGCAAAGGAATTTCCTCATGCGGCGCAAAATATCCGAATCCGGCGCTGTGTATTAACACATCCAGCGATTCTTTCGTCGGCCATTTTTTTTCAACTTCTTCGAGCGCATTTATATCCCGAACGTCACACACTATCGGTACGAAGTTCGCATGACGCCAGGTTGTTTTATCAAAATTACGTGCAAGTCCATAAACCCGGTACCCCATTTCAGTAAGCTTCTGCGCCGTGGCCAATCCTATCCCGGATGAAGCGCCGGTTATCAATGCCGTTTTCATAGGATTATCCTCTCCTCTTGGACATAAGGACTCATTGTTTTACGAATGAAATCCAGCATACTTTCCCGATCGAGGTCAGTATAACTCATAGTTTGATCTTTTTCGTCGTACGGATAAAACAAAATATCGGAATCAACACGCATAGCACGAATATTATTAAGATAATTTTTATTCATACGAAAAACACCCAGACTTACATCATGCAGCGCTGCGCCCGGAATACGTTCGAATATGTATTCAATACAACGGCTATATACGGCTTGCCAATCCTTGATTTTCAAAATCGGATCGATACACAAACGCACTTTCCGTCCGTCTTTTACAGCTTGTGCCATCGCCGAAAGTCTTGTATCTAATGGCGGCGTGCCGGATTCATATACTTTTATAATCTCATCCGGTGAGCATGTCCATGCCAAAATCACGTTATCTGAAACCGGCGTATCGCGTATGGCATCATAAGCGCCGGATTTGGTGCGAATTTCAACCACCAGATCCCGTCGTTGTGCGGCGAAATGAATCCAGCGATGACACTGCGGGAGAAATGACTCCATCGCCAGCAAATCGGTATCGTACGATACACACAAATACAGGGGACCCTTGGCCAACTCAGCAACGACGCTATCAAAAAAAGCATCCGGATTGACAAAGAACAAAAGATGCGCTGACGGGAACATACCCTGCAAATAACAATAATCACAATTGTAAACACAGTTGAGCGCCATCGCATTGTAAAAAAAACGATCATGCCCGAAACTCGGCGTCTGCGGTGAACCGGCGTATAAATAACCTTCGCGTTTGACAGCAAGAATGATATCCATCGCCCGTTTTTGAAGCTGAAAGTCTTGATGCTTGCGGTTAAAAACATCTTTATAATGCCGTATCGGAATGCGTCGGGCTGTCGGAAACCGCGCAAGAATAGTTTGCGCGTCCGGATAAGCTTCTGCGCCGTCCTCGATATAAATACGGCTAAAATGTTTACTGAATGAGCTTTTGTCGAAGCCGCTCCACGCGTGCATTGCGCTCCTGTTTATTTTCTCCGGCCCATTGTGTCATATCCATGAGATCACCGGGTAAGTAACCATTACGAATTTTATAACTGCGTGCCGCATCAAAAAGCGCTATACGCTGGGCATGACTGGGTTTGATCATTTCAAAAATGTGCTGCATGGTTTCCTGTTCATTCACACCCAACACTTCTTTATCAATATACATCGCCGACAGAACATCCAGACACGAGGAAAACTTCGGCAAACATTGCATAGTAAGATTTTCGATAAAATCCGAAGTTATACCCTTGATTTGTAAATGATCGGACACGATTTTCAGAACATGAATACGTTCTAACGGCAAAAAACGCGTTGATGCAACAAAAAAACCGCTCGCCTCCATATCATAGAGCGCATGGTCAACGGAACTTACAGACTGGTTTTCTTGCGGCCGATCTACGGTTCGCAAAACACTCTCCCCCATCGTCAAACGGATACTCCCGTCGGGATAATAATCTCTGCCGGAAACTACGTCCGTGATCTTGTGAATGCGCCAAAGCGAGCCGATATCGAGTGATGTATCCGATGCGCCGCAGATTCCGAAATTCCACAACGTATGAAGATGGCCTGTCGTGTAGAGGTACGTAGCAGCCGTTGCTGATTTGATTTTTCCGATCCCGCTGACGATCAGGCTTATGGTTTCGTTTTCGAACACTTCAAACGCCGTATGCGCGATGTTTTTTTTCAATCGCCATGCGCGTATCAGCGGCGCGGCTTCCGGGCGTAATGCGACGACGATACCGTGCTTAGTGCTTTTTTTCACAAAGCTCCAGTAATACGCCGCCTGTGGACTTAGGATGCACAAATGCTATTTTGGCGCCGTGCGCACCTGTTTTCGGTACTTCATCAATAAGCTGAAATCCTTTAGCTTTGAGATCGGCGAGTTTTTCTTCGATTCCCGTCACACCGATCGCGACATGCGCAATACCGCCTTTACCATTATTTTTTTCAATGAATTTGGTAATCGGGCTTTCGGGATCAGTACCCGCAAGTAATTCGATCGAAGATTCGCCGACTTTAAAAAAAGCCGTCTCGACTTTTTGATCCGCCACGATTTCGCGACCATGGTATTCAAATCCCATAGCCTTATATAATTCGATGAATTTTTCAAGATCGGGTACTGCAATTCCGAGATGATCGATTTTTTCGAGTTTCATCTGCGTTATCCTTGTTTTGCCGCTTTAAGTGTATTTTTGAGTAGCATAACGATCGTCATCGGACCCACACCGCCGGGAACGGGTGTGATGGCTGACGCCACTTCTTTGGCCGAATCAAAGTGAACATCCCCTACCAAACGTGATCCCGATTTGGTGGACGGATCGGATATGCGATTGATTCCCACGTCAATCACCACCGCGCCCGGCTTGAGCATTTCGCCGCGTATCATTTCCGCACGCCCCACCGCCGCAACGACGATATCGGCTTGCTTGATAAAATATGTCATGTCCGGTGTTCCCGTATGGCATACCGTCACGGTAGAATTAGCGCCTTTGGCTTTTTGCACCAGCATATTGGCCAAAGGTTTTCCCACGATATTGCTACGTCCTACGATCACGGTATGTTTTCCTGATGGGTCGGCGTCCGAACGCATGAGTAATTCCTGCACCCCGGCCGGTGTACATGGCAAAAAAATCGCATCCCCTATCGCCAAACGGCCGACGTTAAAAGGATGAAAACAATCTACGTCCTTGGCCGGATTGATGGCATTGATGATAAGCGATTCATTGATGTGTTTTGGCAAAGGCAATTGCACTAAAATACCGGTGACCGAAGGATCCTTGTTAAGCCGATCAATCAGAGCCAGCAGATCTTTTTCAGGCATCGTTGTGGGTTGTTTGATCGTTTCATGTGCCATGCCGACTTGTTCACAGGCCAACCCTTTGTTGCGAACATAAACTTGTGAGGCCGGATCTTCGCCGACTAAGACAACGACCAATTTGGGCTGCACATTTTTTATTTTAAGCGCTTCGACTTCTTGCGCAATTTCACGTTTGATGGATTCGGCGATTTGTTTACCATCGATTATTTTTGCATTCACGGATGTATCCTCGTATATAGATTCGATAATGAAGTTATTTTTACAAACCGATTGTTTCTAATATCCAGCCGCATATCCCATAATTCGTTGATCCGCTTCCCCGTGATAATATCCAGTCCGAGGATCAATCCAGATGGAATGGGCGTCACCGATAAATGGCCGTTCTGATAATATATATCCGTTTCGTAATAAAAAAGCACGTCGCGTTTCGTCTAGTTTATCTTTTTCGTAGGATAACACATTCGGTGACCACGTATGACTCAAGCGTGGACGATCCACCGCCTTCCGCAAGGAATCCCCATAATCTATCATACCGATGATGATTTGCAGTACGGTATTGATGATTGTTTTACCGCCGGGCGAACCCGTGATCAAAAACGGTTTGTCATCTTTGAGAATGATCACCGGTGTCATCGAACTCAACATGCGCTTATGCGGTTCGATACGATTGGGTTTTTGCCCATGAACGGGAAAACGATTACTATCCGGAAAAATATCAAAATCATGCATTTCATTATTGAGCAAAAATCCTAAACCGGTCACCACAGCTTTGGAACCAAAATTATCTTCGAGAGTATAGGTATTGGAAACGCAATTACCGTCTTTATCAATGACCGAAAAATGTGTAGTCTCGTTCGGCTCCTGCTTCATGGCTAAGGCCGGTATTTTAGCATTGATACGCGCCGAATCAATCCATGAAGCCAACTTGCGAGCCAGTACTTTATCCGTCAGAGCGGAAACCGGAATATCTGAAAAATCAGGATCACCGAGATAAACTAACCTGTCTAAAAAGGAACGGCGCATCGTTTCGATCACGCGGCGCGTTGATATCGAATCGTCATGCAGTGTAAAATTTTCGAGTATATTCAACATCTCGATCAATGTCACTCCACCCGAAGACGGCGGCGGCATGCTGTATATGGTATAACCGCGATAATTCCCTCGTATGGGTTCCCGCACCACCGCTTCGTAGGCCGCAAGATCCGCCTGCGTGATCAGACCGCCATGCGCTTTCATATCATCGGCTATTTGTGTGGCGATTTTACCCCGGTAAAAAACATCCGCACCTTCATCGGCTATAGCACGCAAAGTCGCTGCTAGTTCTTTTTGAATCCACCGTTCGCCCTCGGCATAAGGTGATCCGTCGGCTTTAAAAAACATGCGCGCCGTTTCATCAAACCGTTTGAGTGCCGGCGCAAATTCACTTAGTCGCCGTGCTTCTGCCGCCTCGAGAATAAACCCTTCTTCCGCGAGACGTATCGCGGGGTTTATCAGTTCCGACCAGGGCAGCTTACCGTACAATTTCCATGCTTTTTCAAGCCCGCGAACTGTTCCCGGCACACCGGCAACTTTGTATCCATAATTACTGGCGATCGTATCCTCGCTGCCATCCGCATTCAAAAACATGCGTGCATGCGCTTGATGCGGCGCTTTTTCACGATAGTCTATGGCTTTCACATTTCCGTCGGATGTTCGCACCATCATAAATCCGCCACCGCCGATATTGCCGGCTTGCGGATACGTCACGGCCAAAGCAAAAGCCGTAGCAATAGCCGCGTCCACGGCATGGCCGCCTTTTTGTAAAATTTCCAACCCGACACGCGCCGCATTCTGATCAACACAGACCACGACACCGTTTTGTGCGGTTACGGAAGATGATATACGCGATGTTTGGTGCGAATTCTGACAGGAGGGAAAAATTATCAGTGCGGTAAGAAAAAAAATCCGAAGAAGCATAATCCCAATCTCAAACTAAATTGCTGAAGCAATTTAGCGAATATGATAAAAAACCACAAGCAACGATTGTATAACGTGTAAGCTTCGTTTCGCGATTTTTATAGTTAAAACGAAGCTTACGCAAGGTTCAAAAAAATCACATCAAGGCTTCACGCACCGCGGCTTCAAATTTGGCCTTGGATTGCAAACCGATCATGGTTTTTACGGATTTACCGTTTTTATCAATGATCACCGTCGTGGGAAATGCCTGCACTTGAAACTGTTGGGCGAACGCATCGTCACCATACCATACCGGATAATTGATATTAAATTCTTTCACCGTCGGCTTCGAAGCTTCGGCGGATTCGGACTCGAGAAGAACACCGAGCACAACTACATCTTTGTCCTTCATTTCGTTATGCAAAGCGATGAGATCCGGAATTTCTTTTTTACATGGTCCGCACCACGTCGCCCAAATATTTAATAAAACCGTTTTGCCGCGGTATTGTGAAAGCGAAACGGTATTCCCGTCGAGATCTTTGATCGTAAAATCCACAGCGCCACCCGATCCGGGTTTATTGCAACCCGATAACATGAGTCCTGACAAAACAAATATCGCGAGAGACCAACGCATAAAAACTCCTTATGAAGTTATTTTTGACTTTTTTGTAATCCGTCAGCTAAAAATGATTTAAAAATTTCGGGGTCGCGTTCAAGCCCGCCGAAACGAGCCAATACTTTTTCATCGGGCGTGATGATAACGTAAAACGGCAAAGCTACACTGCCGACCAAACGCTGCTGCAATTCCTGATAACGTTCCATGTCTTCTCCAAAATCAGTCCACAGCCGCGTCAACACCATACGATCAAAGTAGGATTGAACGTCAGCGCGCGTAAACATGGTTTTTTCCATGAGGCGACAATTGGTGCAGGTTTTGCCGGTAAAATCAATAAACAACGGTTTGCCGGAAGTACGGGCTTCACGAAGCGCGGCCTCGTAATTTTCGATCCATGTGCCGTGTGACTCTGTACTCTTGGCATTTCCGGCCGTACGCACTACGCCATAATCCGACGGTGGCAAATACGCATCCATATCAGCTTGTAACGGATTTCCGAAAAGCCCGCTGAGCAAATAGACCGTAAACGAAATAAATAAAAGTCCGGTCATCGTACGGCCAAAACCTATTTCTTCGACTTCATCTTCGACAGACCAGCGAATTTTCCCCAACAGATAAATACCGCTGACGCCAAACAATGTGATCCATATCGAAAGCATGGCCGGGCGTGTGAGCCACTGCAGATCCCAGACTAAGTCAACATTACTAAAAAATTTGAACGCCGCGGCTATTTCGACCAATCCCATGACAATTTTTGTCGCATGAAGCCATCCGCCGCTTTTAGGTAGATTAGCGAGGTATTGCGGAAATAAAGAAAGAAAGAAAAATGGTGTAGAAAATGCCGTCGCAAAACACAACATCCCAATCACCGGCAGAAACCACTCTCCGTCGGCTGCCGCCACCATCAAAAGCCCGAGAAATTGCACGGTACAGGTAAATGAAACCAAAGTAAATGTAACACCGGCCATCAGCGTACCGATCGTTTGTCCGGTATGGGCTTGCTGTTGCGAAAAATTGACAATAAACGACGGTAGCCGAATTTCAAAAACCCCAAATAAACTCATTGCAAAAACGATGAATAAAATTCCGATCGCGAGATTCACCCAGGCGTTGGCAGCAAAATTTTGTGCTCCGGTAGCGCCGACGACAAGCGACATAAGCCATCCGAATAACGTAAACGACGCGATAATTCCGACGACATAGATCACCGACTGACGCACCGCCCCCGCCCGGCTTGATGCCGAATGTTTGGTAAAATATGAAACCGTAATCGGAATCATCGGAAAGACGCAGGGAGTGAGTAGCGCCAAGAGCCCTGTAAGAAATGCTAATCCGATGAATGAGGCCAATGATTCTTGACGCAAACTTTCGTACGAAGCCGTGCGCTCCTGTATCGTCGAAACTTTATCCGACGCTGTTTGAGCGACGCTATCATGGGACGCAGAGCTTTTGTTTTCGGGATCAGCGACCGAATGGTTCTGCGGGCTGATGGTTTCAACGGCTTGGTTAGGATTTATTTTTTTTAAGGGTTTTATCGTCCCCGCGGATAATCCGATCCATTGTTGCGAAATGGTATGCGTAGTCCGTATTGTTTTAGGAGGAAGGCAATAAGATTCGGTACACGCCTGATACGTCATCGCGACGGTTATTATGTCGCTCGTTTTTGCCGTTGCGTTAAGCTTGAGCTTCTGTTTAAATACAGCTTTACCGGAGTGCCACGTCACGTCAATGCCAAATCCCTCATCATGATGACGTTTCCCCTCCGGGCTCATCACTTCTCCGACGAGCTCTATACCTTCCGGCAACGTAAATTTAAATTCCGTTGCGATGGGACCGTCGAGTTTTTCCATTCCGTAAACGTGGTATTTCGAATCAATATCAGCTACGATTTCCAAAACCGGTTGGCCGTTTTCGATCGCCTCACGGGTTGAAAGTTTAACTACGTTGGTTTGCGCACGTGCCGGTATGCCGGAGAAAATTAAGAATGTAAGAATAACGACAATCGTTCGCTTTGTTTTATACATCATGTTTTTCCTTAATTGCAAGTTGCCCGCAAGCCGCCGCAATATCCCTGCCCCGGGAGCGACGTAATGTTAAAGGCGATGAAATACCTGAAACTAATTTCATAAATCGCGCGATATGCTCCGGCGAAGGGCGTTTCAGATCGGGGCCTTCGATGGGATTGTACGGTATAACATTCACTTTACATTTTCCTAATTGTTTAGCCATCGTACGTAAGCGTTTGGCATCGTCATCCGAATCATTAACGCCCGCAAGTAAAACATATTCCAGCGTCGCCGGGTTTTTTCGCCGGGCATTGAGATATTGGATAGATTCCAGCAAATCCTTAAGCGGATATTTTTTGGTAATGGGCATCACTTTTTGCCGCACCTCATCCGTCGTGGCATTGACACTGATCGCGAGATTGTAAGGCAAATCGGCGGCGGCAAACTCATAAATTTTGGGGATAATACCTGAGGTGGATATGGTGATTCGTTTAGGCGCCAAACCGGGACCATGTTCCGATATTATAATGCCCGCCGCATTCATGACATTTTCATAATTAAGAAACGGTTCGCCCATGCCCATAAAAACAATATTGGATATCTCAGGATCGATTTCACGACGGATATACATAAGCTGCCCGATGATCTCGCCGACACTAAGGTTGCGACGAAACCCCATCCAGCCTGTGGCGCAAAATTGGCATGCTACCGCACAGCCGACCTGGGAGGAAATACAAACCGTTTTACGCCCCTCATCGGGTATATACACGGCCTCAACTTTTTCACCGTCCGCAAGCTGAAATAAAATTTTTCGCGTTACGTCGTTCTCTTTTTCGCCGGAAGTTTGGATTTTGATCACGGTATCGGTTATGATAACGGCGGATGCATGCAGCTTATCCCGTAAGGATTTGGACAAATCCGACATATCATCAAAATTTGTGACACCGCGTTTATACATCCATTGAAAAACCTGTACGGCACGGAATTTTTTTTCACCCAACGCTTCAAAAAACGATTCCAGTTCGGGCAATGTCTTGCCGAAAATATTGATCGTCTCGGGCTTTAAATTTTGATTTTTTGCAATGCTTTTCATTGGTTTGCAACATATTAACTCCGGTGAAGATAAACAAGATTTTTTAGCCGCCCCTTGCACGTCACGGCAAATCATTGTATCATGCGCCATGAATTTTTATGCACGTGTAACCGTATTTCTTTTATCCTTGGTCTCCATTTTATTAACGGCATGTTCCGGAAAATCGTATTCAACCGATACCCCGGAAAACTGCCATAATGCCGTGGTGACTGCGATCCGTACGCAGGATTTTGGCGCCTTATATACTCTGATAGACACCGCCATTCGTTCCGATGTACGTACATACTTTCACAATACACGCTCTGTATTATCCATGATCGATTTGTCCTATCCTCCCAGCCAGCATATCGCGGCACGCGGTGATCTGACGTTACGATTCAACAATGACTCTCTGACGATGGCGTATTTTGAAAAAATCAGTACCGACACGGTTTTGTTTTCCGATGTTTCATCGCGCAGCATCGGTAATGTTTCGTGGTGGGAAAACATTATCCAGGCCTATCGTGCACACGCTGAAAAAATTATCGAGGAAGATGGTTTTGCTTCTGTCATCACGTCTGCCGGTGATACGGTGCTCTATCAACGTTATAACGACGGTAAATGGTACTGCCTATTGCCGGTTCATACGTTTTGGAAAACTCTCGCCACGGTCAGTCGGCAAAACTTAGAAGTAACCCGTCGCAATAGTATCGTTTTTTCATCCGCATTACAGGATACGCTATGAGTCTAAAGTTACCTTGGGATATCGAATCGCTGCATCTGATTTGCGAACGTGACGAAGAATCTTGGCTTCACGGTGGCACGCATTATTTCCATGACAATAATTCTTCGATCCTCGCCGTAGCCCATCTGGATTGTGTTCAGGCATATGCGGGATTTGACTTTGAAGAAACCGACGGGCATTCGACGGTGCATTGCACTACATTGGACGATCGCCTTGGGGTATATATCATTACGGAATTACTTCCCACCATAGGAGTGACTACGGATATACTCTTAAGTACCGATGCACGGCATGGTGAAAGTACGGCACAAATGTTTATACCGGAAAAAAGATACCATTGGATCTTTTCGTTTGATCGAAAAGGGTCGGGTGTTGTTTTATACCAATACGGCGATGCGGAAACCATACAGCGAATGCAAAAATACGGATTTGATGTGCATGAAGGCTACCGCTCGGACATTGTTTTGATGGATCACTTGGAGTGCAAAGCATTTAATTTTGGCTGTGGATATCATGAACCTTTGACAGACAAATCCTTTGCGGTATTGGACGAATCGGAGGCAAATATTCTCCGATTTCAACAATTTTACAACGATCATAAAAACACGCTGATGCCGCATGTGCCGTCGTATTTATAACATTATGCAACTTTAATTTATCAACCAATCATACTTTTTATGTCCGAACGTTTATTCTTATTAGATGGTATGGCCTTAGCTTATCGCGCATATTTTGCATTTATTCATAATCCTTTGAAAAATGCTAAAGGTGAAAATACCAGCGCGGTATTCGGTTTTATTAATGCCTTGATCAAAATCCGTGATGAAGAAAAACCGGATTACATCGCCGTTGCGTTTGATCTCGCTGAACCTACGTTTCGACACAAGCAATATAGCGAATACAAAGCAACGCGTGAAAAAATGCCGGAAGACATGGTGCCGCAACTTCATTATCTCAAAGAACTGACTGAAGCCATGGGCGTACCTATTCTCGAGTACCCGGGCTATGAAGCAGATGATGTGATCGGTACATTATCCGTACGCGCCGCACAGCAAGGTGTCGTGGCACACATGGTGACGGGTGATAAAGATTTCATGCAGCTGATCGGCCCCAATATCGTAATGTATAATCCCTTAAAAAAAGGCGGCGAAAAAGAAATCATCGGACGCGAAGGTGTTCTTGAAAAATTTGGCGTCGAGCCTTCGCAAGTCACCGATATACTGGGCCTCATGGGCGATGCCGCTGATAATATACCCGGCGTAAAAGGTATCGGAGAAAAAACTGCGGCCAAATTGATCAATCAATACGGCTCCATCGAAAAAATATACGAACAAATTGATAGCATCAAAGGAAAGCTGCGCGAAAACCTGGAACAACATAAAGAGGATGCTTTCCTTTCCAAGTCGCTCGCAACGATTGCACTGGATGTGCCGCTTCGCGAAGATATCCATGATCTGCGTGGCCGGACGCCGGATCATCAAAAAGTCACTCGCCTTCTTACCGAACTCGAATTCAAGTCTTTGATTAAAAAAATTTTAAAAAACGAATCCGATTTATTCGTCGATGATACACCGCCTCAGCGTGAACGTGCGCCGGAAGCCGCTCGTAATTATCATACACTCCAAACCGAAGTGGCTATTCAAGAACTTGTCACCAAGTTAACGAACTCAGGCGGCTTCGCGTGGGACACAGAAACGACCGATGCCGATCCGATGCGTGCTGAGTTAGTGGGCTTTTCATTCAGTTGGACCGAAGGCGAAGCCTTTTACATTCCTTGCAATGGAAACGTCCCTGTCGAAACAATTTGCACTTTATTGAAACCCGTATTGGAAGACTCGTCCATTCCCAAGTGGGGACAAAATACCAAATACGATATCATCGTCGTATCACACTATGGTATCGAAGTACAAGGAACTGCTTTTGACACTATGATAGCGGGGCATCTGTTGCACTCCGACAAAGAGGTCAACATTGACGCTCTAGCCGCGTCCTATCTTGGGATTGAAAAAATTCCCACAACGGATCTGATCGGCACCGGAAAAAATCAGATTACGATGCGGGATGTCCCCATCGAAAAAGTCAGCGTTTATGCCAGTGAAGACGCGGACTGCGTCGTACGTTTAAAAAATGTCATGTCCCCTTTGCTCAAAGAAACGCATAGTGCAAAAATTTTTAATACGATTGAAATGCCGCTTATTCCGGTGCTTCAACTAATGGAACGCCACGGCGTATGGCTTGATTTGGAAATTTTAAGTACGATGTCCAAAGATTTTGCCGTACAAATCACTCAGGAAGAACAACGCATTTTCAAAGAAGCCGGAACTGACTTCAATATGAATTCGCCTCAACAGCTTGGTGAAATACTTTTTGAAAAACTGCAAATTCATAAATTGGCCGGTATCGAAAAACCGAAACTAACGGGTAAGACCAAACAATACGCCACGGATGTAAAAATATTAGAACAATATCGTACGCTACCGATCGTTGAGGCTATACTCAATTACCGCCAGCTGACCAAACTTAAGTCAACTTATATTGACGGCCTTCCCCCGCTTCGTAATCCTCGAACCGGGCGTATTCACACGACATTCAATCAAACGATCGCCGCTACTGGACGTTTATCATCGACTAATCCCAATTTTCAAAATATCCCTATACGTACCGACATGGGCCGTGAAATTCGTCGCGCATTTACAGCACAGGAAAAAGGTTGGGTTTTGTTATCAGCCGATTATTCGCAGATCGAACTTCGTGTTATGGCGCACATGTCCGGAGATGAAAATTTAATAGCGGCGTTTTCTGAGGATGCTGATATTCACACAAGTACAGCCGCAAGGGTGTTCGGCGTCCCGGCCAATGAAGTGACAAAGGACTTGCGCCGAAAGGCTAAAGACATTAATTTCGGCGTCATTTACGGTATTTCACCGTTTGGCTTGGCACAACGAATCGGCATGAGCCAAGCCGAAGCACGCGACTTTATTCATAGTTACTTTGCTACATATCCTAAAGTAAAGTCGTATATCGAATCGGTTATTGCCAAGGGAAAAGAAGACGCCTTTGTAACAACTCTCTTTGGTCGCCGACGGTATTTACCGGACTTACAAAGTAAAAACTTTACAGTACGCCAGTTTGCAGAGCGCGCAGCGACTAATACGCCGATACAAGGAACGGCCGCTGAGATTATAAAAATGGCTATGCTCAAAACACATGCGGCGCTTGAGAAAAGTTCACTTTCGGCAAAAATGATTTTACAGGTTCATGATGAATTGGTATTTGAAACACCACAGACCGAATTACAGCAACTTGAAGCGTTAGTTCGTTCGTCCATGGAGTCTGCTGTTCAGATGAAAGTTGCACTTAAGGTGGATATGGGCAGCGGTGACAATTGGTTAGAAACAAAATAAAAATTGATATAACAAGGAGACAGTATGGCTTCCGTGAAAGCAAGTAAGATCAATTACAAAACAATAGTCATAGCGGTATGCGGGTTAATACTCGTGGGATTGGCAATTTGGTACTTCTTTTTACGTTCTAAAGAATATCCGGGCGTACCCCGTACGGCCGTAAAGTATTATAAAGAAGGTTTGGATTCGTTAGATGCCGGACGTATCGAAGCCGCCGCAAATCTCTTCACTAAGGCCGTGGATCTGGATCATACCTTTGCGGATGCATGTGCCAAGTTGGCAGAAACTTATTATCAGGCTGGCGCTGTTCATAAACGAAATAAAGATATTAAAATGCAAAACGCGATGTTTGATCAATCCAAGAGGTTCATGAATATGGCCTTTGATGCAAACCCACTAAATGGAAATGCGTATTTTGTTCGCGGTTTATTGCATTACGAAAATGAAGAATGGTCAGATGCTACGCGTGATTTAGAATTAGCCATTATTTATGGAGTTAGTAATTTCAACGTGCACTCGACACTGGCTTATTTATATAATCAAAGTGAGCTCACGGCAAAATGTGTCGAACAGTATCAAAAAGCGTTGAACTACAAGAAAAATGATGTGCGGACATTAACCAATTTGGGCGATATATATTTTCAGTTGGAAAATTATACAGTAGCAACCGATTATTACTCAAGTGTTCTTAAAGAAAACGAGAGTAATATTAAAATTAAAACTCGCTATGCGGTTGCTCTTTGGAAATCCGGGCAACAAGAAACGGCTAAAAATATTTTGAATCAAATTTTATCAGATGATGCCGGTAAAAAAGTTCAAAACTATAACGCTATCGCATGGGCGTTAGTAGATAACGATGTTGACTATGAATGGGGACTCAAGCTTGCTCAAGCTGCCGATGAAATGAAACCCAACAATATTGAATCTTTAAATATCTTAGGTTGGGCTTATTTTAAGTTAAAAGATTATGATAAAGCCATCCAACATTTGAGCAAGTCATACAAACAAACCAAATCAGATGATGTAAAAGAAAGAATTCGCCTCATCAAAGAGCAACAAGAAAAATCGAGTAAATAATAAATCCAAATAAATTCTACGATTGACCGCCTAACGCCTGCTCTACCAACCGCAGGCGTTTTCTTATTTCATTTTGATATATGGATTTTGGAAATTTTACTAACAATTGCCGATAGAGCTGAATCGCTCTATCAGGTCGATTTAATTTATAATCGTAAATTTCGGCCGCTTTTTTTAAAGCCAAATCAGCCTGAATGCCTTGGGGTTCAGCTGTCAAAACTTGATAAAACGTACTCACGGCTTCATTGTACTGACCGAGCCGCTCGTGGGTTATTCCGATCCGCATCAAAATCCATTCTTTTAGACGACTCTCCCCCAGCGTTTCGCTGATATGGTTGAGCTCACGCAAAGCTTCTGTATACTTTCGTTGCTCTGCCAGCAAATCGGATTTTGCGATAGCCTTCTGAAACGATAAATTCTTCTTACTCTCCTGCAAAAGTAAAATGAAAGAAAGCGCATCGTTGACATATAAACCGTTAGGTACTTTAGCCAAAGACTGCATACGTTTATAGCACGTATCTATGTGACCGTTATAAAAATCAATTTTAGCTAAGGCAAATTCAGCGCGCTCCAAGTAAATTGGAGTACGGTTGATCCGCATGGCTTCTTTATAACGCTGAGCACTGTTATCTATTTCGCCGCGAATCAAATGACATTCGCCCAAGCGAAACAACGATTCGATGGCGAAATTATTTTTAGCAAAATTTCGGTACACCGCTTCATAGTGACGAATAGCTTCATCAACGTCAAACATTCGGTTTAAATAAATTTCTCCAAGTCGAAAATGCGCTTCGGCCGCCCACTCTAAATTTTTATATTTTTCAGCAATGTTTTTGTAAACTTCGATGGCTTGATTAGTATAGCGCAATTCGGCTACCATAGCTTGGCCAAGCGATGTATCCTGAAAAGCTTTTACTTCCGATGTGCGTACATCTTGATTTTCCCAACATCGCGCTAAACCCATTTCAGCTTGCGGCGCATTAGGGTACTGATTAAGAAATGATTTGTAGGCTTTCTCAGCTATCGTATATCGTTGTGCGCCAAATGCCATATCCGCAAATGCGAGGAACTCCGTCCCCTGTTTTTGAAACTGTTCATCTAATTGAATTGTGGTAGCAAACGCCGCATCCATGCGTCCGGTTTTAAATTGAAGTTCTCCAATGAGCTTGAGCAGTTTAGGTTCTTTGGGTAATTGCTGAATATAGATTTTTACAGCGTTTACGATAGTATCCAAATCTGCGGATACATCGCCGAATTGTAATATTTGCTGACGCACGTAATCAAATGTCCCCATGCCGTAAGACCAAAACGAGAGAAATTCAAGCGTAGCCGCATGATAGTCGCCGCGATATTGCTGCAAGTTGGCCATTTCAGCAATAAACAGTTTTTCGTTACGCAATGTTTTACGCGCCGATTTATACAATCGTTCCAATTCATCCCATCGACGGTTTTCCATTAAAATCGAAGCAAATACGCGGTAATTCCCGATTGGGTTTTGTCCGGTAGAAATATACTTTTGTATTATGGTAGCAGCTAGCTCCGGGCGTTTAAGTTTATAATAATTATCAGTTAATTCTGCCCAAAATGTAATTTGGGACGAATCACTTTGAATCTGCGCCAAAAGTACGCGCTCTCTCAATTCATATTTTCCTAAAGTTTTATACGCGCGTTTCAGGCGATCTGCTATAACGATATTTGAGGGGTCTTTTTGATATAATTTTTCATAAATGGTCACTGCTTTTTCAAATTGACCATCCGCTTCCAGACTTTGTGCGAGGCTCATCGGATCACCGCTTTGCGCGCTGATTGGAACTATCTTAAAAAGAAAAACAGCAACGTAAAAAGTTGCTGTTATTAAAATACGACTGAACATATTATCCCTGATTATTTGATGGATTCCACGCGAAGTTTTCCTAGCCCGGTTTCCAAGTGTAATTCCAAAACAGCATCCGAAGCGTCAAATCCTTTGGAAATATATAACCCGTCACGCTTCTTCACAAAATCATTATGATCAATTCGAATTGATGATAAATACGATTCGTCCGTATGTATTTTTACGGCAAGGTTCTGAGGCAATCGTATAATAAGACTACCGATGCCTACTGTAATATGCGCCGACGCACTTTGTGTCATCGTTCCCGAAAAATCCAACATATAATTTCCTACACCGCCTTCAAACTCTAGTTTTTCGAAGTTGGCATTGCCTAAGCCGTACATATTAAGCTTAGAAATACCGGCTTCGATTCTAAATTTATTGATGCGATCACGATTGAGTGTCGAGAAGCGTATATTGGACGAACTGGCACCCATATTGAGCGTAAGATCGCGAACGCGTAACTGAGTAAAATCCATCTCACTCTCACAGGCACCCAAATCAATTTTAAACGATACTGGTATCTTGTCCGTCAGATACATCTGTATATCTTGATTGCCCACATCGAAGAAGCCCACATTGTTTTCTTCGTCCATACGCATGGAAATCATACCGGTGGTACCGTTTTTTTCATAGTCCACGGTCGGTTTGACTTCACGATCTTCTGATTGTATCGTTATTCGAGCAAGCTTGTCCGTTGAAATCCTTTTTAGCGATAACTTGCCGGCGGCATACTCAAGACGAACTTTTAATTCCTTTTCATCCGTACGTTCGATCTCCTGCACATCATATTGCCCAACTGCAGGCAATACCTGTAAAATAAACAGCCATAAAAAGTAGAAGATCTTATTTGCTGGATTGAACGTCATTACAGTACCTTATCTATTTTTCCTTTTAGGAATTTATTCAACATTTCACGCGCTCGAAAAATCCGCGCTTTTACTGTCCCGATCGGTATGTTGAGCATTTCAGAAATTTCTTCATACGATAATTCTTCCGAATGCCTTAAAAATATAACCCGTTTGTATTTTTCCGGTAATTCGTCGATCGCACCCTTGATCATTTGCGTTCTCTCGTTACGCATCATTTCTTTTTCGGGGTGATACGTAAGATCGGGTATCTCAATCTGATACTCAGAATCCTTATATTGTACCGGTGCATCAATCGAATACGTCTGCAACTTTTTCTTGCGAAGGTGGTCTATACAGTTATTGGTTGCAATTTTGTATAACCATGTGCTGAATGCATATTCGTAATTAAAATTACTTAATGAGGTAAAAGCCTTCATAAATGCTTCCTGCACCAAGTCCTCGGCTTCCTCGGATTTATGTACCATACGATACATCAAACCGAATATCTGAGGACGATACCTATTCATCAGCAGTTCGAATGCTTTTTGATCGCCACCGACGGCCCGAGCTATGAACTCAAAATCTTCTTTTTTCTGCTTTTCACGCTTTTCCAAAAGAAGCCGATTGGGATCCTCCGGCGTTAACGGCACATCAAGATCCAAATCATCGTCAAGTTTTGGCTTGGACGGTGGTTGCTCAGAAACCACTGATTGTAGCGGGGTTTTCAAAGAGCGTTGAACCGGCTTACGCTTGGCTTTCGCAGTCGGTTTATTTTTCTTTATTGCGCGCTTGGCCATTTCCAAACCAATAGTGATACGTTAAATGTTTATTCTAAGTTTCGATTATTTTCGATTTCTTTTAAACCGTGTTTATCCAGAACGCCGTAAATTAAGGGTTTTTTATCCGGTGCATTATACTCTATTTTATAAGCACTCTGTATTCGATGCGCGACCGTTTTTCCATCCACGCGGGGTGAATGATAAATTTCGGCAATGAGGTCATTGGCTTTGACGGCATCACCCACTTTTTTCTTTATAACTATACCGGCTGTCGGGTCAATCGTATCTTCTTTTTTACTGCGACCGGCACCGATCGCAACCGACGCTAAACCGATCTGCAATGTATCCGTCGCCGTGACAAATCCGTCCGTTTGAGCATACACCGGAGTTTTGCATTCGGCTTCAGGATACGTTTCAGGCCGGTCAATATAGGATAAATTACCGCCATGTACACGCACGATTTCACGAAATTTATCAAATGCTTTGCCGTTATTCAAATTATCTTTACACCGCGCATAGGCTTCGTCATACGTCATACCGGGATTAGCAAACATGAGCATATACGCCGTTTGCGCTAATGTCAGTTGAATAATATCCTGCGGGCCGCCGCCGCGTAAAACATCCAGCGATTCACGCACTTCCAGCCAATTGCCAATTCCCTCGCCGAGTGGTTCATCCATATTGGTAAGTAACGCCACAACCGATTTGCCGGCCGATTCACCGATAGATACCAAGTGTTGTGCCAGATTGACGGCGTCATCAAAGTGCCGCATAAAAGCGCCATTGCCCACTTTGACATCCAGTACAAGTGCGTCTATGCCTTCTGCTAGTTTCTTGCTCATAATACTTGCCGAAATCAGCGGTATAGATTCTACGGTCGCTGTCACGTCACGCAGCGCGTATAGTTTTTTATCGGCTGGAGCAATTTCCGCCGTTTGACCGATCATGCAAACTCCGATGGATCGCAGTACGTTTATGAATTTTTCCATCGAAAAAAAAATATCGAATCCGGTTATGGATTCAAGTTTATCCAATGTACCCCCCGTATGACCAAGACCGCGACCACTGATCATCGGCACGACAACGCCCAGCGAAGCTGCCAGTGGAGCAAGTATCAAAGAAATTTTATCGCCGACGCCGCCGGTACTGTGTTTGTCTACTTTGATACCCGGTATGGACGATAAATCAACAACCACTCCGGAATCCCGCATTGCCAAAGTCAGGTCCGTCGTTTCACGGAATGTCATTCCGTTAAAAAAAACGCTCATCAGCCATGCGGACATCTGATAATCGGGAATTTCGCCGTCGGTATACGACCGTATAAGCCACCGAATTTCATCGCCGGACAACTCCTGGCGATTTCTTTTTTTCATTATGATTTCATATGGCGACATAGTTTTTCTTTCTTAAAACAAAATGAACGCGCTCCGATGCCTCACTTCCGTCCGTAAAACCAAGATTGGCTAATTGCGCAACGCAGGTAAATGGTGATGCACGGATTATCGCATGGATTTCATCCAAAGAATAAATTCGTTGTTGATGGGTTTCATGAAACAAGGTTCCGTTTATTTCTGCTTCGATTTCGTTAAATTGTGTTCGGGAAACGCGATCATAGTAACTGCGGCGTTTGTAATGATGCGTTCGATCCAGTTCATACCTCTGATCGAAGTGATCAAGTGAGTTTTTTTCAGTACAGACATCAAAAATAAAAACACCACGGTCCGTGATACACTCAGAAACATGATTAAAGAAATTCAGGATATCTTCAGCTTTCATCAGATAATTAACACTGTCATATAGGCAAAGCGCGGCATCGCATTCGACAGTAGGCTTGAAAGAAAGCATATCGCCAGTAAAAAATTGCATCTTATCCGATTGAGCAACGGGTTTTTTACGTGCGGTCATGATCATGGTTTCAGACCGATCGCTGCATATCATCGTATAAGGAAACGCGGCCATCGCTGCGGCAAAATTACCGGTTCCGCAGGCAAATTCACAGACGGTTGATATACCAGACCCGTAACGCTCGAATATTTGATGAATAAATGACGACCATGTCCGGTAATCCACATGCTCCATCATGCCGTCATAAAAATCTGCAAGCATAGAATACGGAGGTACATTCTTTTTTTCAAGAAAAGGCTGCATGCGCCATCACTTTCAGTGAAAATAAGTCCGGAATTACAACATCCGCTTCATTCAAATATTTTTGATCTAGGGTCGTCGTCAGTGCGATACACGCCATCTTCGCTTTTTTGGCTGCAGTTACTCCCAAAGGTGCGTTTTCTATCACAATGCACCGTTCGGGTGATACGGAAAGCCTCGTCGCCGCTGTCGTGTAGGGCTCCGGATCAGGTTTGGTTTTCATAACGTCATCAGCCGTTATGATGACTTCAAATCGTTTTGTAAAATCCGGCCCCACTGTTTTATAAAAACGGTCCCGATGCGCTCCGGTAACCAATCCGGTTTTCAGACCTTGTTTGCGAAACCATTCGATCAAGTCCTCAGCCCCATCGTAAAGCTTAGGTTTTGCCGTATTCAGGTATAAATTATTCTTCTTCTTTCCAATCTCCTGACCATATTTAATATCCACGCCGTGGTTCATACATAATTGTTCGGCTATTACAAAAAGGCTTTGGCCTTCGAGTAAACAAAATTCGTCCCAGTTTATGGAAACGCCGTATTCAGAAAAAACACTATTCCAAGAGCGATGGTGATCGCCAATACTATCCATGAGTACGCCGTCAAAATCAAAGAGTACGGCTGAAAATTCCTGTAAACGTAAGTTTGACATCTATCGTTTTTTCATTCTGCGATGATATCGCATTTCTAATTCTTCCGGTGAAGCACCCAGCAAACGAAAACGAATAATCACTTCCGCCGCGATACATATGCGCTTGACGATACCGGAAGAAAAATATCGGCGCGACGAAACGATAACCGGATCTTTTATGATAATCATTCGCCCTGCCTTTTTCATTGCATCACAAAATATCACATCTTCCAACAAAGACACTTGTTTAAATCCGCCAAGCTGATGAAATACGCTTGATCGGACAAAGATCGCATTGGTACCAACGAGATTACGCAACCAAAGTGTGCGGATCGTATTGATGAGGATACGGTACAATCGCATGAGCATATTTTCGGGATTATATTTTTTTTGAAATCCGCCGCCGATGCATTGGGGATCGCTCAGAAATTGTTCGACGGATTTAAACGCATCCGGAGGAAGTTGGCAATCTACATGCAAAAAGAGCAGTACCTCACCTTTAGCGGCTTGGGCTCCCCGATTAAGTTGGTTCGCTCGCCCTTTATCACCCGATACGACGGTGCACGGAAAAGATAAATTTTTCAAATCACTTACACGTTCGAGCGTTCCATCTGTACTGCCACCGTCGGAAACGATAACTTCGAATACGCCGGTCTGATGTTTCAGTTGTTCAATACAATGGGTTATCCACTGGCCTTCATTGAGGACAGGTATGATGACAGAGATCATCCCGGAGAATTTCCGTTTTGTTGGAGACCAAGACGTTGATTGACAGCATCCATTTGTCGCTGTTTGTATTTACTATGGCTGCCCTCGCCGATCTCATTATTCTGGTACGTCATCTGGTCCATGATCTGTATTTCGACCGGCACAAAAATAATACGGCCAAATTCGGAAAAATCCGGTGTGTATAAAAAATCATCCACCCGTATCGGTATATCCATAACGATATTGATGGAACGATAGCTTGTGCTTGAAAATTTATTTTCTTTGGATACTTCATCCGGATCAAAACCGTGCGTATCTTTTCGTCTGAGAAATTTTGCGTACGATCTCAGATTGGGAAACATCTCAACGAGCTCTGCAAAGGCAATCAGATTATTATGCGAACTCCCCGGAATAACATAATTAAACGGACAAATCGTGCGGCCTAAAAAATACAATACCGGCAGTATGTCTTCGAGCGTCTGAGTAATGATACGAAAGCGGATACGGTCATAGATAGCCGCCGCATGATTTTCTTTCTTGGCCATCAGTTTGGTAACCATGCTCATCTTGTCTTTATGGCTTCCGTAAAAATCAACGATATGAAATTCGTTATTTTTCATCGTCGTAACGGCATGTTCCACTTTCCGTTCGACGGCAAAATAAAGATCCGAAGCCCGCATCTGGCACCGGTGGAAAAGTTCGCGCGCATCCAGGTGGTTGATCGTATGCATGATCTTGAGGACCATACACGCATAAAATTGATGTTTATTTTTTCGTGCGGACTGTGAAGCGAGATACAGAAGTTGTTCGATGGTGGCCGATTCCGGTCGGATTTCTTTGGGTATACGATGCGGGTATTTACTGTCGAGATATTCGACCGCTTCGCGATGAATTTTTTCAATACGTTTGTGGTCCTGCACATTGGTAAGATCGTAGCCGTTGACTTGTAAAAAAAGCTGAACCTGATCCGGTGTATGAAAATCTAGACGGAACCAATCAATCACCGAATCTCCGTTGAGTACCAGCCGAATGGCTTCGAGATCACTCAAACGCATATCGCTGAGATAGAGTATCTCCTGCGGAGAAAAAATATTTTTCACCGGCGGAACATACAACGGCGCTTTTTTCTTGGGATCAATCATGCGTTTACTTTGCGCAAAGCTTGTGCGCGATCCTTGAGTCGCTGGACGACGGAATACGGGACACGGTACTGACCTATGAGCGGCACTTGCCCTCGCCCGTGGCAATCGGAACCGCCGCTTTCTTCGAGTCCGTATTGTACAGTAAGGCGTCGGTAATATGCGGTCGAATCGGCCGTATGTTTGGGATGAATGCACTCGATTCCGTGGATACCGGCTTTGATCATATCATAGACATGCGTTTCTTTCATATTAAGCGTAGGATGCGCCAAAACGGCTACACCCCCGGCCTTTTCGATGAGCTCGACGGCAAAACGCGGTGAAATTTTATATTTATCCTCATAGGCTGTACCGTCAGGGCCGAGAAACCGCGCAAAAACATCGTTGATATTGTACGCCAATTTTTTGGATAACATCACATCGGCAATGTGCGGTCTGCCGATCACACCGCGACCGGCTTTCATTTCGACTTCTTCGATCGTAATCTCCATGCCTTGTTTTTGAAGACGGTCAATAATACGTATGGCCCGGTGGCGCCGCTCATCTCGGTAAAGCTGCAGTTGCGCATCCAATGCCGCATCGGTGTGATCAAAACAATATCCCAAAACGTGAATATCGCGTCCATCCCAAGTCGTGCTGAGTTCTATGCCGGTCAGGACTTCCACATTATGTTTATTCCCCGCTTCTGTGGCTTCATCCACGGCCTTCACCGTGTCATGATCGGTGATCGCTATACAGTTCAGGCCGATTTTGGCGGCGTACTTTACAATGGCTTCCGGCGATAATATGCCATCCGAATAATAGGAATGCATATGCAGATCGGCCCAAAGTTCGGACGTTTTTTCGATCATAAATCCTTAGAGTAATTCCGATAATAGCGGCGCTTGTTTTTTAAAAGCCATCCGAAGTCCGCCGAGATTGACTTCCGGTTCGCATAAGACAAATAACCATTCTTTGCGACCGGGCACTGGCGCCATGAAAATGGTTTTCTTATTGAAATCAAGAGTGATAAAACGAAGCCCTTCGCCTTTCAGTTCCGTATCCACTTTCAGCAGATATTCCAAGCCTGGTGGAATGATCGTACTCAGAAGCGTGATATCCATACGCTCTTCTTTTTTTTCATTAAAAAGCGACGCTCTCGAAAACCCGGCATCATCGATCACAGCTACCAGATCCACACCTTTGATTTTGATAAACTCCGCTATAGATGACTTTATTTTTTCGAGCATCTCCTGACGCGATTCTTCTTTGATCTGCGTTTTCGTCTCGGGCGAATATTCATCTTTGCGGCGCATTCCTTCCAATAAAAGACTTTGCCACCCTTTATCTATAGTCTCTTTTTCGGGATCTTCACCTTTACGAAATTCAAAACGTCCGTTTTCCCATGCCAATATTTTATAAAACGCTTCTTCGCCGATCAGCGTACCGCATTCGGCATGAACAATATTACCATCACTAAAGTATAATGTTCCCTTCTCTTCATCTTTGTTTACCACCAAGGCGGCTTTCATACGCCCGAGTATATTCATTTGGATAAGATCGGACAACTGAAAGTCGGAAACTTTACCGTCAAATCCTTTTTTCTCCGTCAGTGCACGGTGTATCAGCGTACGCAGCTCTTCGATTTCAAACGGTTTTTCGATGTAGTACAACGAACCGCGATCCGTAGCTTCACGTTGAACTTCGGCGGAACCAAAGGCTGTCATAATGATAACCTTGGTTGTCGAATACGTTTCTTTGATTTTTACAAGCAGTTCCAACCCGGACATACCCGGCATTTTGATGTCGCTTACTACCAGATCCACAGGTAATTGGGAAAGAACATTAAGCGCCTCTTGAGCGTTATTGACACAGATCAGGTCAAAACTATCCTTGTCTTTAGATAAATTTTTGGAAATGCTCCACGTAAGGTCTTCTTCGTCGTCAACTATGAGTACTTTTTTTTGCATATGGATTTAACGGTTAGATGGTTGTTGTCAATGTATGCCGGTTTTCCAATATAGATTTTGATTTTTCTGCACAAGGTATGTGCATGATGAATGTTGTACCTTTACCCGGTACACTTTCCACTTTGATTTCACCTCCGTGCTCCTGCACGATACGATACACGATCGAAAGACCTAACCCGATACCACCGGGTTTAGTCGTAAAAAAAGGATCAAAAATGGAACGAACTTGCTCTTGAGGAATACCTTTCCCCGTATCGCTGACGCGTATTTCCGCCATAGTTACCGGTAAATCATAGTTATTCAGCGGTGTACGCTGAACGGATTGAGCAAGGATCGCGATGCGCCCTCCTTGACCGATCGCATCCATAGCGTTCATCATAAGATTAAGCATGACTTGCGAAAATTGATTTTCATCCACCTCGATGGGCACAAGTTTTTCGTCATACGCTTCGTGTATTTCGATGTGATCCGTCTCGGCACGCGCTTTCAAAAGAGCCTTGATTTCTTGTATCAGTTCCGGCAGTGCACAGGCTTTTTTCTCCGGGCGCACGGGTTTGGCATAGGTGAAAAAAGCTTTAAGCAAATCGTTGAGCCGGTTAATCTGTTTGATAATGCGATAAACATACTCATGGCGCGGGTCATCGGGCGGCAGTTCCTTTTGAAGGGCCTGTGCGATGGTTTTAATGCCCGCCAAAGGGTTGCGAATTTCATGCGCAATGGCACTGGTCAATGCGCCCGATGCGGCGAGACGATCCATTCGCATGATCGTCTCATGCATGGATTTGACCAGGGAAATATCTTTGAAACTGATAATATACCCTACCATGTTGTGGTCGACGTCGTAACGCATAGTGGTCGTAAAACCTAGAAAAAGGCGTGTACCGTCTTTTTGTCGAACCTGCACCTCCGCATTGCCCGGGGCGGATTCATTTTCTACCGTCGGATGAAGCATGCGTGAGGCCTCTTCGCGACCAAAAATTGTTTCCATTTTGTGATCGAGCAATTCGTTATCGGAATATCCTAAAATGGATTTGGCGGCACGATTGACAAATAAAATGCGCCCGGAAAAATCAGCCGTGATGATACCGGCGCTGACATTGTGCAAAATACTCTCATTAAAATTTTTCAAATCCACCAATGCATGCGTCGCCTGCCGAATTTGATCCTGCAAGTTACGATTGAAATCCGACAACTTATTAAAAAGCTGCATATTCTCCATCGCTAAGGCGATTTGACCGGACACCGTCATGAGTAATGAAAGGTCGCCGTGTTCGAAACCCATCTGTGTTTTTTTATTGATGATCATCATCACCCCCATGAGCTGACCGCGTATGTATATGGGTGTACATATCGCTGCACGCAACGGATTGGGCGTCAGTGCATAAATCGCCGCGGGTATCCTTTCATCGCGAACGGCATCATTGACGATCATCGGCTTTTCATAACGCTCGATATATTCAAAAATCGAACCGCCATGCGGTAATAACGTCCCGATGTGTTTTTCGGAAATATGAGATGACAATGTATGAATCGCCCAGTCCGATCCTTCCCGCGTTATGAGCAGAGCAACTTCGACGCCAAACGCGGCCGTTATTTTATCAATAATTTCCGCTAATACGATTTTCTGTTCTTTGAGCGAAATAACAATCCGCGCTATGTCCGATAGAAGTTGCAGTTCGCGGGTACGTTCTTCTAATTTACGTTTTTCGGTTTCTTTTTCAGATATCAAATTTTCCAAACGATCGTGCAGATGCTTGATGCGCAAGAGGTTGACGACACGCGACAACAGTTCGACACGATTGTACGGTTTCGTGATAAATTCGTCCGCACCCGCCTGTATCGCGCGATTGCGCGTTACTTTATCGGACATACCGGAAGCCAGCATCACCGGAATATGCCGCGTTCGTTCGCTCTCTTTAAGCAAACGGCACACCTGAAAGCCGTCCATCGCATACGTATCGGTAGCAATCAGCGCCAAATCATAATCGAGGCTTTTTACCTTATCGAGCACATCGTGGCCGTCATGTGCATGAACCAATGCATAATCGTTGGAGACGAGAATTTCCGTCAATGCGGACGCGGAGTCCGGATGCGGGTCACAAATTACGATAGTGGCTTTTTTCTTCATATGATTTATGCGCGGGCAATATACGGAAGCACCTTTTCAAAAGCCAAAAAAACAAAAGCCAACCGTAGGGCTGGCTTTGGGCTGCATTCCATATTTATTCTTAAACCAAATCTTTTTTAAATTTTTCAAAATCTCTGATCACAAGTTTATTACCATCTTTAGATACATAACCATCATTGATAAAACGCTGTAGCACCCGGGAGATCGTCTCGCGACTTGTTCCTGACATATTGGCCAAGTCCTGTTGCGTCGGTAAATTGGGAATTTCGATGGTACTGCCGTTATTGGGAATACCAATATCTTCGGCTAAGCGTGCGATCGTACCGGCTACTTTGCCGGTCGAATTTTTCAGCGATAGATTTTTAATCTGAGAATCGGATTTTCGCATACGACTTGCCAATTCACGCAGAAGTTGGATAGCGATTTGCGGAAATTCACTAAGTAAGTTGAGAAAATCATCCCGGTTAATAAGAAGCATCTCTGCATCTTTTGTACAAACCACATTAGCCGAACGCGACTGGCCATCTAGCAACGACAATTCGCCAAAAAAATCTCCCTCCGCCATAACAGCCAATATTACTTCACGGCCATCTTCACTGATGCGTGAAATTTTGACTTGCCCGGTCATCACAATAAAGAGCGTTTGGCCGCCTTCATCCTCGAAAAGCACAACCTGCTCTTTTGTGTAACTGCGTTGAAAGGCTACGTTCGCTATTTTCTCCAGGTCTTTAATACCAAGGCCGGAAAAAATAGGTACTATTTTTAGCGTCTCAAGTTTCCGCGTTACGGATTTGTTATCGTTCATAGATATTGTTTGAAGGGATTTTGGAACGGCACAAAGTACAATATTCGCATCCTGCAATCAAGAACTAATTAGGTACAAGCACTTTGAGGCGCCCCGGCAGAATTTTAAAATGTAAGGTGTTATTTGTTTCGCGCGCTTCGCCGTCCATGTGATAATATATTTTACCGGACGGTATCACCTCGGCTTCCTGCACACGCAAGCTGACCACATCTTTGACTTTATCAATCGTACCGTTAAATAAACGCCATCCGTTTAAAAGACCTTTAACAAAAGACATGGACTGTATCATGGAAATATCAAAGGCACCGTCATCCGGTAAGGCATTAGGGGCGATACGCGCACCATTACCGTATTCATCCGTATTAGCTATCGCTAAGATAAAGGGTTTGCCGGAGTACAACACATCATCGGCTTTCAAAGTAAGCGCCACCGGCGCATAACCATTGTACGCCGTGAGCGATAAATATACATACGGCAGAAGCCCGCGGCGCCCTTTGCGTTGATTAAAAAGCCGCCCGATGTAAGCATCGTAACCGATACCGGCAAATCCGAAAAATAACCGCTCCTGTGGGCCATCAGTGAGTTGCCCGACATCAATGCGGCGAACTTTTCCGTTTGGAATACCTTGTACTGCCGTGGATGGCTTAAGTGGTATCGCCAAACCGCGTGCCAAACCATTGCCTGAACCGTAAGGGATAATCGTAAAAGCCGAATCAGAATCCATAACGCCCTGTGCCGTTTCATTGGCCGTGCCGTCTCCGCCTGCCGATGCGATAACATCATATCCTTGTTGCACTAAATTTCGCGCCATTACCGTCGCATCGCCCGGGCCTTGGGTTTTGTGTAATGTTATCGTATGACCCTGAGCAACCAATTTGCCGGCCAAAGCGCTAACCTCTTCGTATGCATTATGATGCGTTCCCGCACGCGGGTTGACGATAAAACCTATTTTCATCTATTGTTCGACTACACCTTTCCCAATTTTAACTGCAACGTAAGACGCTTCTTTTCGCGTAATACCTCGACATCTACGACATCGCCGGCACGCAAGTCGTCGCCTAACGTGATTTTTCGAAAATCGTATTCTGAATTGATCGGTTTATCATTGATTTTTACGATAAGATCGCCGACCAGCAATCCGGCATTTTCAGCCGGGCCGTTTTTGATAATTTCGGAAACGACGATACCTCGTAATTCTTTTAGACCAAGGTATTTGGCGATCATTTGATCCACCTGCTGATAGCGAAAACCCATCGTAAAATAACGATCCACCTTACCGTTGGATTTTAGTTCGGATATAATTTTATCTATGCGATGAATCGGTATTGCAAACCCGATACCGATACTCGTTTTTGAAGTGTTACTTCCGCTGTAAATGAAAGTATTCATCCCTATCACTTCGCCATTACTGTTCAGTAAAGGCCCCCCGCTATTTCCACCGTTAATCGCAGCGTCGGTTTGTATCATGTTTTGGTAGACGTGATCGTTATCTACGAGCCCGAAATCACGATTGGTCGCACTGATCACACCGACCGTTACCGTAGGTTGGCTATTGATGTCAAACAAACCGAACGGATTGCCCATGGCAATAACCCATTCGCCGATAAGCAGTTTTTCCGAATCGCCAAATTCGAGATATTTGAGTTTGCGCTCCGGTTCGATCTTGAGTAACGCGATGTCCGTAGTTTTATCGCCGCCGACTATTTTAGCGGGATATTTTGTACCGTCGGTCAATGTAACAACGATCTCTACGGCACCATTGATCACATGGTGATTGGTGACAATATACCCATCCGATGAGATGATGAAGCCCGACCCAAGGCCTTTGACTTTATCGTAATATTTTTGCTTCGGAAAAAATTGGCTGAAAAAATCGTCATTAAAAAAAGGATTCCCGTAGGTAAATTCTTGAATCTGTACGACGTTGATACCGACGACGGCAGGTAACGCCTTTTTGACGGAACGGGTAATCGCATTTTGACGCGACGACGTAATGTCATCTTGCGCAACAAGAGAGAAACATACGAAGAAAAATATTAAACCCCAGCGCTTCATCCGGAACCTCCTGAAATGTTGTACTTCATTATATGCAACCTTGCTTACGTAGGGTAAATCCAAAAGGTTCCGGCGCGTACTGATTCATTCATTATTTTCCGGCTTTTACTTTGGCCCAATCTTCAAGAAACTTTTTCAAACCGAGGTCGGTCAACGGATGCGCGATCAGCTGATCAATCACTTTATAAGGCATCGTACAAACATGCGCACCGATCTGAGCGGCTTCGACCACATGCATCGGATGACGTACGCTGGCCACGAGAACCTGCGTCTCATACCCATAATTGATATACATATTCACGATTTCTTCGATAAGTTGCATACCGTTGGTGCTGATATCGTCAAGACGACCCACAAAAGGACTGATAAATGTGGCACCTGCTTTCGCAGCCATCAAAGCCTGATTGGGCGAAAAGCATAGCGTCACATTCGTCTTTATACCGTCCGACGTAAAACGTTTGCAAGCCTGTAAGCCGGATTTGATCAATGGTAATTTGACCGTGATGTTGGAGTGAATTTTGGCTAATTCGTAACCTTCTTTGAGCATGCCGTCCAGATCGGTACTGACCACTTCCGCCGATATAGGTCCGTCAACGACTTTACAAATCTCTTTCAGCAAATCATGAAAATTGACATTTTTTTCGCGCGCTACCAGAGATGGGTTGGTTGTCACACCATCCAAAATGCCCAACGATGCGGCTTCGCGAATTTCATCTAAATTGGCGGTATCAATAAAAAACTTCATACGACGACCTCCTGCGGTTAATAAACGGCCTCAACTCTTCGATTAATTTTAGCAGAACGGTCTCAAAATAGCCCTTTGATTTTATCCAATCAAGGCTATTTCTGCATATGAAATTTATGCAAAGCACAAGCACATTATTGATACATTTGTTTTTTCATTGTTATTTTTTTATATACTGACATAAGGTTGTCACTACGATCGTGTATATTTGATGTATGGAATTTAAACTCAAATCCGATTATGCCCTACAAGGCGATCAAAAAGAAGCCGTAGCCCATCTTGTGCGGGGCATCCGAGACGGACAGCAACACCAAACTCTATTGGGCGTTACCGGTTCAGGTAAAACATTTACCATGGCTAATGTCATAGCTCAGATCGGCAAACCTACCCTCGTACTCTCTCATAATAAGACTCTGGCGGCGCAGCTTTACGGTGAACTCAAACAATTTTTTCCGGACAATGCCGTCGAATATTTTATCAGTTATTACGATTATTACCAACCTGAAGCCTACGTCGCGTCAACGGACACCTACATCGCTAAAGATATGTCCATCAATGACGAAATCGAAAAATTACGTCTTCGCGCTACCAGTTCGTTATTGGAACGTCAGGATGTCATAATTGTCGCATCAGTAAGTTGTATTTACGGCATCGGGTCACCGCAAGATTACAAAGATATGTTTGTTTTTGCAGAAAAAGGGCAAACCGTTGATCGTAATAAAATGCTCGCCCGTTTGGTAGATATGCAATATAACCGCAATGATATTGCTTTTGAACGCGGCACATTTCGTGTGCGCGGTGATGTGATTGATATCTATCCGGCTTACGAAGATCACTATGTCCGTATCGAATTATTCGGCGATGAGATCGAACAGATCGCTTATCTTGATCCGGTAACACATAAAACTATCACAAAACCGGCAACGGCGATTATTTTTCCGGCGACACACTTTGTCACATCAGAAAGCAAATTGCATCAAGCCATACTGCGTATACAAAAAGAACTCGAAGAGCGTTTGACTTTTTTTCGGAGTCAAAATCGCCTGGTCGAAGCACAACGGCTGGAGCAACGCACCAAATACGATATCGAGATGATGCTGGAGTTAGGCTATTGCTCGGGCATCGAAAACTACTCACGCCACATTGACGGCCGCGATGAAGGTGACAGACCGGCCTGTTTGCTGGACTACTTCCCCAAAGATTTTCTGATGTTCATAGACGAATCCCACGTAACGATATCGCAGGTGCGCGCTATGTATAACGGCGATCGCGCACGAAAAACGAATCTGGTCGAATATGGATTTCGTTTGCCTTCCGCTTTGGATAATCGCCCGCTCAAATTTGAAGAATTTGAAAAAATGCTGAGTCAGGTCGTGTATGTCAGCGCCACGCCCGCCGACTATGAATTGCAAAAATCCGGCGGAGAAATCGTTGAACAAATTATACGCCCGACCGGTTTGCTTGATCCTATGATCGAAGTGCGTCCCGTAAAAAATCAGATTGATGATCTGATCCACGAAATCCGCAAACGAACGCAGGCCGGTGAACGCGTGTTGGTCACCACCTTGACGAAACGTATGGCCGAAGACCTCACGGAATATTTAGCCAACCTCAAAATACGGGTTCGCTATATGCACTCCGAAATTGATTCTTTGGAAAGAGTGGATATCCTGCGCGATTTGCGGTTGGCGGGTTTTGACGTATTGGTAGGTATCAATCTTCTACGGGAAGGCTTGGATCTTCCGGAAGTTTCCCTGGTTGCCGTACTTGATGCCGACAAGGAAGGTTTTTTGAGAAGTGAACGCTCGCTGATGCAAACAGCCGGACGTGCTGCGCGCAATGCCAACGGAACCGTGATTTTTTATGCCGATAAAATGACCGACTCAATGAAATTAGTCATTGATGAAACCGGTCGTCGCCGTGCCATGCAAATGGCGCATAACGAAAAACACGGTATAACGCCGACCACGGTTTTCAAATCAAAGGAACAAATTATCCGATCCACATCGGTTGCCGATTATTTTACGTACAAAGAAGGCCAGGAGGAAGCTCAAGCTTTAGCGGCAGCCGAAGCGACGATAGACTATCAGACCATGTTGAGCGCCGATGACCGCAAAGCCATGATAAGCAAACTCAAAACGGAAATGCAAGAAGCCGTAAAAAAATTGGAATTTGAACGTGCCGCCAGCCTCCGGGACCAAATCATTCGCCTCGAAAAATAAAACCAACACATCCGTATATCATAAATCCTCGCATAATTGTTTTTACTGTTTCTCGTTGGCATTTTAGCCGCGTTCAATTATATTGCCACCATGAAAAAATTGACCTCATGGTTTGCAATACTTTTGATTGCGACCGTTATCAAGTCCTGCGGCGGTTGTAATGAGCGACAGCTTCTAGAAAAAGCAAAACCTTATTATGAAAAAGCCGTAGAACTTGAGCAAAACGGACAGTTTTCGTCAGCCGTGGCCTTTTACGATACGGCGATTCAGATTTTTCCGGATTACCGCGATGCTTATTTTCAAATGGGCACAGTTTATGAACGCCTCGTATTGCCGGAAAAGGCCGCCGCATCATACCGCACCGCAATCCGCATTGACGCGGACTTTGCAGCCGCACATAACAACCTCGGCAATTGCTACGGAAAGCTCAACAAATTGGACAGCGCTTTGCTGCACTTGAAAAAAGCTATCCAGTTGGATACTCAATCCCCTTCGGCTCATTACAATTTAGGTCACGCCGCATTGCTCAAAGGTGATTTCTTCGGGGCAGAAACAGCTTTTACTACAGCCTTAGCATTACGCCCGTCCGACCCTGATTATTTGCAGGCATTAGCAATGCTGTATGTTACACAAAACAAATTGGCCGAAGCACTGCCTCTTTATGAGCGCGCTGCCTTGCAACGTCCGGCGCAACCGGAATTGAGATACCGTATGGCGTTGGTATATCGCGATCAGAAAATGTACCCTTCGGCATTAACCGAACTTGAAGCCTACCTGAAAACGCGAACCGACCCCCAGGAACAAACGATGATAAGACGCCTGATCGGCGAAATAAAAGTCGAACAAAGTCGCGAAAAACTGGCTCAGGCAAGAAAAGTGTACCAAAAACCATAAAAATTTCATTATTTTCCGTTTACCTTCTTTACCAAATTGTATTTATAACATAAGAAAAACGGCCCATGAATTCTGGTTCTCCGGTTTACGAAAACGCTACGATAGAAACGGATCAGATACTGATCGAACGTATTCGCCGTGGTGATGAAAAAGCGCTCGTCACGATCTATCATAATAATATCATGATGGTTCGCAAATATGTGATGGATAACAGCGGCCATGAAGACGACGCGCAGGATATGCTGCAGGATGCCATCGTTGTTCTTTGGGAAAATGTAACAAAAGGCCAGTTCGACTTGACTTCCAAGATCAGCACGTACCTTTATTCTGTGGTACGAAATAAATGGCTGCGGGAAATCAATAAACGCAAAATCGGCAAAACGAGCGATATTGCCGATTACGAAATGGCGGAAGAACAGATCGATGCCCTGCGCAGTGTGGTCCAAAAGGAAGAATTTAAGACTATTCTGCGTTGTATCGAAAATATGGGCGCTACGTGCCGTAAACTGTTGATGATGTTTTATCTAGAAGAAAAAGGCATGGAAGAAATAGCTCATGAGTTAAAATTCAGCAATACAGATGTCGCCAAGGCCAAAAAATGGCAATGCAAAAAAGAACTCGAAAAAATGGTCGAAAAAGCATTTCAATAAAACAGAAACTAAGCACAAGTAAAAACAAATAACACGAAATGATGCGATAGAATATGGTAAATCCGATCGACCGCCAATGGCTTGATGAAAATGAGATTATAGATAAGTTTGTCTTCGGCAGACTGACGGATAACGAATCTATCCGTCTGAGTGAATTACGTAAAAACGAAGATTTTAACGTGATGTTTGATCGCGAATTAATGACCATAGCCGCTTTGCGTGCACATGGCCGCATGGCCATGAAACAACGCATTAGAGAATTGCTCCATACATCTTCTCCGCTACATTTATCGCACACCGCAAATCCGGCATCCGGAAAAGTAATGACCATGCGTTTTGTGTGGCGTGCCGCAGCGGCCGTAGCTGTGATCGCCGGAGGACTCTGGATTTATAAGATGAATCTTCAACCGGCACCGGAAGTTGCTAAAAAACAAAATATTCAAAACGAGCAAGCACCGATTGTAAACACGGACAAACAGGCTCCTGCTCAAACGTCTACCGAGCCGGGTACTCCATCCAATGATGTAGCCGCAAAACGTACCAATAAACCCAACGAACGCAAGAGTATGATCGCCGGTCAGTTACCTCCGAGTAAAACTGATCGTACACGTCCGGCCGCTCTGGCTGCTGTTCCGCATGAAGTGTACGTGCCGATTTCAGTTTTGAATGCGACGGAATCCATAGAAACCCGTATTTTATTTAAAAATCCGTTCGACCTGGTTGCGGCGGATATACGCGAAACGCAGGATGAAAAGGACGGGCAGCTCAATTGGTTTTATGTGTACTACGAAAATCGTATCGTTAGCGCATATTTGGACAATTCTAAATATGTAGCAAGATTTATCGGGACCCATCTGAAGGAAGAACCCGGGGTCTTGATAATAAATACGCCTCAATCCAAATATCGCGTTGATCTTACGACTAAAGAAAAATTCAAAAAAGCCGTACGCATTCCTTAACCATGTGTGATTTTACGGGCATTATTCTGGCCGGCGGTCTATCCCAACGTATGGGTCAGGATAAATTTAGTCTCTATTTCTACGGAGTCCCACTTCTTAAGAATTTAGCTGATGAATTGGCTAAAACCGCACGCGAAATCCATATCGTAACTAAATCCCCTGACTCCTTAGCAGCGCTTAATATACATCACTCGATCATCACGGATGTGCATCCGTCGCGATCAGCGATGGCAGGAATCTATACCGGACTTCAATCCGCATTATATGACCACGTATTTGTTTTAGCTTGTGATTTACCCCTTTTTGATCATCGCGTAACCACTCTGATGCAATCCAGATTGCTTCAGTTTGATACGATCGTCCCCCAAACACCCGGCGGCCTTGAAACGCTATGTGCATTTTACCACAAAAAACACCTTCCTATAATTGATTCGATGATCCGAGGCGAAAATTACCGCTTAACGGATTTCCTGAATCAAACCAAAAATCTCGTTCTGCCTGCCTCACATTTTGAATCTGCAATTTACCCTGACGTTTTTTTTAACATGAATAGTCCTGAAGATTATTCGACAGCGTTAAAACTATTTAAAGATCGAAAAAACATCTAAAAAGGGAATATAAAGGATATATAATTGCAACTTTTTTGGTGTTAAACGGTCTTTTTAAGAAAATATAAAAATCCTGCAACTTTTTGGGATTAAGCATCGTAAAAAACAAAGCTAACCATATAAGAGATAAGGGGCGACCATGAAACTTTTCACGAAAACTTTAACAGCAGTTTGTTTATTGATGCTTAGCTGGACATTTCCAGGTATGGCACAAAATGAAATGATTGACGAAGACGGTGTTGTTGCAGATGTGCGTGAGAAATATTTGGCCGATTCCAAATCGGTCCTTATATACAACGGTAATCGTGAAATTCCCGAAGGACGCACGATCAAAAGCGACATTTTACTGCTCAACGGCGACCTTATTATTGCCGGTACTGTGGAAGGTAAAATTGTCGTTTCCAATGGAAATATCATCATGCGCGAAACCGGTTCGGTCACTCGTGATGCTGTCAGTATCAACGGCCGCGTCGAAACGGTTAATTCCGATCAGATTGCAGGCAACATTCTGCAGGTAAAGTCCTCTCAGCGCTCAACGAATAAACAAGATATCGCCGCAAAGCAAGAATCTAATTTTTCAGCCGATGAATTTACAGCAGATGAAACATCAAGCGAAGCAACAGCTTACACTCCATCCGTCAAGTCGAATAGTTATCAAGAAAATGATCCCGAGGAATTAAACGATGATGAAACCTCCGTAACACCACCTACTGTCCAGCGTAAGGACGGTGCGCGGGTATATGACTATAAAAACAAACGTAAGAATAAAAGTATTACCCCGTATGTCGAAGTGCCACCTGTGGTAGAAGCTCCTAACGCGGACAACATGACCGAAGCGGATTGGAAGCGGTTCAATCGCGAGATGGAAAAGTTTAATCGTAAAATGGAAAAATTTAACCGCAAAATGGCACGGATGAATGAAACCGTCGAAAAAGATCTGCCGGAATACGAATATAACTATACTCCCCAGACGGATGAAGACGACAATGAAGACGAAGATCGTTCGCACAGCGCTTCGTTTGTACGGGTGGATAATGTGCCTCGCCGTAATGAAGATCGTACAAGTCCGCGCTATTATTCACGCAATAATTATTGGGACAATCATCAGGAAAAACTTCGTAATACATCCTTCGTTCTTTTTGACTACAATCGTGTAGACGGTCTTTATATCGGCGGCAAAATAGATCGTGACCATCAGATATATGATAACAAACCGTTTCAAATATATGGTGAAGCCGGTTATGCTTTCGGACCTAAAGATTTCCATTACCGCCTTGGCCTGGATAAAATCTGGGGTGCGGAATACCGATTTACTTTAGGCGGCGAAGTACACGATCTTACGACGACAAATGATAATTGGATCGTCGGTCAGATGGAAAACGCCATGAATTCCATGCTGCTAAAAATAGACAATCGAGATTATTTTCGTACACGCGGTTTTAGTTTCCAAGCTCAGCAAAATCTGAACAGTCAATTCAAAATAAGCGTTGCATACAAAGTTGATGACTACTCGTCCGCATCCAATAATGTTAATTGGGCGCTTTTTCGGAGTAAAAAAATTGACTTCCGAACAAACCCTATGATTGATGAAGGTCGCATGAACAGCGTTGTTGTACGTGCTGAACTCAATACGCGCGGATGGGTCTATAATAATCGCAAGTACAGCAAACGTGTAGGATGGGATATTTACGGCGAAGCCGAGCGTAGCCGCGATGAGTGGAATTCCAATTTTGATTTTTCTCGCTACGTTCTGAGCATCGCACGCTACCAACCGCTGAGCCGTTACGAAAATCTGGATATGCGCCTGATGTTGGGATCGGTGACCGGCACTGTCCCCGCTCAGAAAATGTTTCACCTCGGCGGCATCTCCACCTTACGCGGTCATGATTATAAAGCGATGTCGGGAAATCAAATGGCATTGGCTAATGTCGAATACCGCATCAGTTCCGGTGCTCTGAAAAATGATCGCATTTTCCCCATTCACCCGTTTAGTGCCATTTTATTTGCCGACGCCGGTTATGCATGGAATAATACGATTTATTCCATTCGCGAATTGGCTCGCGGAACCAATCTGCGCGATATACAAACCGACCTCGGCGTAGGTATTGGCGATGAAAATGACCTGTTCCGATTTGATATTGCCAAATCAGTAAGCGAAAAAGGCAGTCCTTACAAATTTGCATTCCGCGTGAATTACATTTTCTGATTTGATACAAACTTATCGTACAACCCCGCTTCGTCATCCGATGCGGGGTTTTTATTTTACATGCATTATCAGGCTTGAATGAAAATATCCTTTAAGGTATATTGTTCAGATTTTTATGAACTTACTATTATTTTTATGGCATTTCGTTTAGCTAATCGTTTTGAAGAATTGCCCGTACATGCTTTTGCCGAGGTGGATCGCCTCAAACGCGAAGCCATTGCCCAAGGAAAAGACGTTATAGATTTGGGTGTAGGTGACCCCGATGTTCCCACCCCACAACCTATCATAGATGCTTGCACCAAGGCGCTACAAAAACCGGCCAACCACCGATACCCCTACCAAGCCGGTTCAATGCGTTTTAGGGAAAGTGTTTCGGCTTTTATGAAAAGACGATACGATGTAACGGTAGATCCTCAACGCAATATCGTTCCTTTGATCGGTTCCAAAGAAGGTATAGCCCATTTTCCGATCGCTTTTGTAAATCCGGGTGAAACCGTCATTGCACCGGATCCTGGTTATCCGGCCTATGTGACGGGAACTAAATTAGCCGGCGGCGTGCTCCATTCGATACCGTTATTAGCAAAAAATCGTTTTCTGATGCCGCTCAATGAAATCCCTGCCGATGTCGTAAAACGTGCACGATTGATGTTTTTCAATTATCCCAACAACCCGACTACCGGTTGGGCGGATCGAAGTGATTTCGAATCCATCGCTCAGTTCTGTAAAACTAACGACATTATTGCTGCTCATGACGCGGCATATCAGGAACTTTTCTTCGAAGAAGCACCACCCAGTCTGATGCAAACAACATGCGGTCTTGACGGCGGCATCGAATTCCATTCGCTGTCTAAAACTTTTAACATGACCGGATGGCGCGTCGGATTTGCCGTTGGCGAACCTTCCTTGATCGCCGGACTGTCCAGACTCAAAGCCAACATAGATACCGGTTTATTCTTAGCGTTACAAGAGGCGGCCGCGTTTGCATTGGATCATTGCGAAGAATTTACGAAACCTATGATCGAATTATATAGACGCCGTAAAGATACGGTAGTGCAAGGGCTCAATGCGGCCGGATTCAAAAGTCATCATGGCAAAGCAACCATTTACGTATGGACAGAAGTGCCCGGCGGTTCAGATTCAATGACCTTTACTAAACAATTATTGGATAAAACAGGAGTCGTTGTAACACCCGGTTCGGCGCTCGGTCAGTCCAGCGGATCGTACTTTCGCATTGCGCTGACACAGTCCGAAGAACGTCTCTCGGAAGCCGTGCGGCGTATGGCGGCTTTTGCTAAAGCGTAACATGAAAAATAACGATAAAATCCGACTCGTCAATCTGATCATTTATGCTCATCATGGTGCACATGAAGAGGAGCGGCGCTTAGGTCAGCGCTTTGAAATCGATGTTGAACTTGGACTTGATTTCCAACCGGCGGCGCTCGCCGATGATTTGCATCTGAGCGTGGACTACGGCACCGTGTATCAGCGCATTCACACTGTCGTCACGGAAAAGAAATATTACCTGATTGAGGCGGTCGCTGAAAATATCGCGCAGCGACTACTTAATGATTTCCCGATACAGGTCGTCACAGTCTGTGTCCGTAAACCGAGTGTTCCCATTCACGGTTCCTTGGATCATGTGGAAGTTGAAATCACCCGTGAAAGAAAAACCACATGAAAAGTAAAGTACTGCTCAGCTTAGGCTCCAACATAGGTGATCGGATGCAGCATCTTCGCGAAGCTGTTGATCTAATGAGCCGATTTGCCGGCATTACACAGATCGCATCCATTTATGAAACCGAGCCGGTTAGCCCGATCATGCAGGATAATTATTACAATACGGCTATGATCATTGATACGGACTTAGATGCTCAGAGCCTCATGAAAAAACTATTAGACGTAGAAAAATCATTAGGTCGTGAAAGAACGATTCCCGGGAACGCACGCACGATTGATTTGGATATTATATTGTTTGGTGATCTCATTATGAATACGTCGGATACGGTCATCCCCCATCCGCGTTTTGCAGAGCGAAATTTTGTTCTCGTACCGTCGGCCGAAATTGCCGGGAATTGGCTTTGCCCGGTTCGGCACCTCACGATACAGGAAATTCTAAATCTATCCCGTGATACGCATCACGTACAATGCGCCGTTTCGCGGGACAATCCCGACGCCATCTTTCACTTATTACCGATGGGAGACGCGATTGGCCACTGACGAAAAAATACGATTTATCGCCATAGAAGGCGTCCTTAAGCCGGAAAACACCGCGCTCGCACGCAATCTTTCCCAGATGGCCAATGCCCGACCCATTTTGGAAGCCGAATTTCTTTCTCCATTGGTTAACATTCACAGCACCGATCCCAAAGATATGGCCTTCAAAAAGCATATGCTGCACCTTATGGATCGGTATAAAATGCTCAAACAGATTCATCAGACTGAGATTTTTTTTGAACAGGTCATTTGCGATTATCTTTTTTATGCCGATCGCGTATATGCGAACCTGAAACTTGATAACGAAGATATGCATCTGTACGATACGATGATGAATGTGATGGAACGCGAATTACCCATACCGGATCTGGTCATCTATCTTCAGAGTAATATTGACACCGTGATGGAAAAAATTCACACCCGGCATGCACTCGGTAATGCAAGCAAAGAACGGCAACGCATGGACGAAGCCTACATCGCAGCGCTCAACGAAGAGTTCAATCAATTTTTTCTTTATTACCGTTGGTCACCGGTGCTTATTGTTAACGCCAATCAATTAGACCCGGAAAATACCCATCACCTCGAAGATCTTTACCAACGTTTAGATACGCGCTTATCCGGCGTAGTTTACTATAATCCGCCGGCCTGAATCCCCGAAAGGACGGATCATGCGTGCCCCATCATCATTGCGCGATAACCTCCGATCACTTGTCCAAGAAGGAACACTGTATAAACAAACCGACGACGGTCGTGTGCAATGTTACGCGTGCGGTCATCGCTGCATCATCGGCGAAGGGCGCGATGGTATTTGCAAAGTTCGCTTCAACCGCAATAATAAATTATGGGTTCCCCACGGATATACGGCCGGCATACAACTTGATCCCGTCGAAAAAAAACCATTCTTTCACGTGTTTCCCGGCAGCACAGCGATGAGTTTTGGAATGTTAGGATGCGATCTGCACTGCGCGTATTGCCAAAACTGGATCACATCCCAAGCCTTGCAAGACCCATACGCCGGCGTACCGCCCCGTCTTATCACCGCCGCCGAATTGGCCCAACATGCATCGGATCATGGCGCGCGCCTTCTCACAAGTACCTATAATGAACCGCTCATCACCGCCGAATGGGCGGTGCGCGTCTTTGAAGAAGGACAACGCCTAGGTTTATACGGTGCCTTTGTATCCAATGGCAATGCAACACCGGAAGTTTTAACTTTTCTGCGTCCGTATGTTTCTATGTACAAAGTAGATCTCAAAAGTTTTAACGACAAAAATTATCGGAAGCTCGGTACCACGTTAAAAAATGTAACCGACAGCATAGAAAAAATTCATGCCATGGGTTTTTGGTTGGAAATCGTAACCCTGATCGTTCCGGGCTTTAATGATTCGGATGCCGAACTGCAGGGCATGGCATCATTTATAAAAAAAATTTCATCCGATATACCCTGGCATGTCACGGCGTTTCATCCTGACTACAAGATGACCGATCCGGATGAAACCGATGCCGATACATTAGCACGCGCAGCACATATCGGTAAAAACGAAGGCCTGCATTTTGTATATACCGGAAATCGCCCGGGTGAACTGCGTGATATGGAAAACACGTACTGCCCGGGATGCAAAGCATTGTTAGTAAAACGCCACGGTTATCGCATTCAGCAAAATAGGATTATCCACGGAAAATGCCCGAATTGCGATCGGAAAATTCCCGGCTATTGGTCCTAAATTTACCCCTTATCGTAATCATTAGTTTTAAATTGAAATAAATAGCACTGGTATAAGTGTGCACGCATTTAATCTTCGATTGATTATTTTCTAACATCTTATTCTTAATAACGTAATTGCTAAAATAGCGTAATGACTAATACTTCTTATTCAACACACTGATTCAATCTCCTACAGAAATTTAGTTTAATCCAAAATATTTGATTCCATGCTTTCTTTTTTATATACTTCGCGCGGTTTCGGTTTCACTAAGAAGGAAAATTCATTGGTTATTGAAGATCCGCGCTCAGAAGCACGTAAGCGCTTATTGCAATACATTTTTATCGGCATCAGTATTCTCGTCGTTGCTACATTGCTTGTCGTTGTTAGTTTTTACAAACTTGTTTTGTATAACGCGCCTTCGATCAATGTCGAACAATTACCGTTAGATAAAAAGTTACTCATTACTATTCCCAAAGGCGCATCGTTGAATGGCATTTCGAACGTCTTACAGGAAAGCGGTGTTATAGAAAACGCTACTCTCTTTCGTTTGGCCGCTCGCTATCTCGGCGCAGAACGAAGTCTGAAAGCAGGGCAATATCTTTTGCCGGCACACGGTTCCAATCATCAGATCATCCGCATATTACAAAATGCCGTACCCCAGAGTGTTCGTGTGACGATTCCGGAAGGCCGCGGCTTACGCTCCATCATACAGCTTTTATCGGCCAAACTTCCGCTGGACTCTGCTAAATTTGTCAATGCCGTCAATGACTCTTTACTCTGTCGTGAATTAGGATTCCCGGATAAATCGCTCTTTGGTTATCTGATGCCCAACACTTATTTCATTGATCCCGGAACCAGCGAAAGTGACATCGTTCGCTTGATGATCGCGGAGTATACTAATTTTTTTGGCGATGACTTAAAAAAGCGAGCTGCAGAATTGCAATTGACACCGCGTCAGATCATGACCATTGCCTCCATCATCGAGGGCGAAACTGCGGACGATGACGAGCGATATTTAGTTTCATCCGTTTATCATAATCGTGTACGCCGCGGAATGATGCTGCAAGCGGATCCGACCATACAGTTCATCATCAAGGATGGTCCGCGTCGCCTATACAACAAAGATCTGGAAATAGACAGCCCTTACAACACATATAAATATGCAGGTCTGCCTCCGGGCCCGGTCAACAATCCAGGCAAAGCATCCATTCTTGCCGCGCTGTATCCGGCCAATTCGGAATATCTTTATATGGTGGCGGACGGAAAAGGAAAACACATTTTTTCTAAAACAATGGAAGAACACTTGCGTGCGCGCAAACAATTGGATGCGATACGTAAACAATTAGAAAAAAAGAAAAAATAGCGTCATTCTCCATCACGTTACCACAAAATCTCACATAACCCGCAGAACCGCAACCTACAATGTTTTACAGCCAATCGCATAAAAAAATACACCAAACGGTAAAAAAAAACACAAAATCAAAAACCATTTTTATTCTCCGAAGTATAAAATTTTATTGACTTTATTTTCAAAATAGGTTAAAATAATTTTGTGAGAGTTTGAAGGAGCTCTCATTTAATTAACAGAAGTACTAACAGGTGAAAGGAGTTCAAACCATGCCTACTAAAAAAGCTGGTGCGAAGAAACCCGCTGCTAAAAAAGCCGCGAAGAAGACCGCTAAGAAAACGACCAAAAAAGCTGCTAAGAAGAAGTAATCTCTTCTAATCGCTTACTTACCGGGTTCCGACTGGATTACACCCCGTAAGTTGTCGTTTGCGGAGGGTTACACGACCTCCACAGTCTTTGAAAAAGCAGGTATCCTTGATGCCTGCTTTTTTCTTTTCTTTTTTTTAATTATGATTTGCTATGAAAAATATTTTAATACCTACCACTATCATAACTACAATCCTATTCCTGTTAAGCAACTCATCACTGCAAGGTCAAACCGCGAACTCCGAGGCGATGAGTAAGAAACATGTTTTGGGCAAATGGGTACAACTTCCCGATACGCTGACTTTTTGCGGAGAGGTCATCCCTCTCAATGATCCCGAAGTACGCGAACGTGCAGAAGATATTTTTTATACACGGCTGGGCGACGATGATCGCTTCTATCTTTTATTACGACGCACCTCCCGTTATTTCCCGTTTTATGAAAAAGTTTTTCGTGAAATGGAATTACCATCCGACCTTAAATACTTATCTGTCGCCGAAAGCTCGTTGCGTATTGATGCATACTCTTCAGCCGATGCCACAGGTTTATGGCAATTTATTGCAGGAACGGCCAAAATTTGGGGATTGCGCGTAGATAAATATGCCGACGAACGATTTCATGTCGAAAAATCAACCCGCGCTGCCTGCACTCTTTTAAAGAATCTGCGCATGGCTTTCGGCAGTTGGAGTTTGGCCGCAGCAGCGTACAATACAGGTGAAGCAAATATCGAAAAAGCCGTTGACGGCCAGCATGATGATAACTATTACAATCTTTTTTTAAACAAGGAAACACGGCAGTACGTGATTCACATCGCCGTACTTAAGGAAATTTTAGAACATCCCGAAAAATATGGTTACGCCATTCCGGATTCCTCCTACTTCAAACCATTCGATGACCGTACAGAAACAATAGCACTAAAAGGTCCGGTCAAAGATTTGGGATTGTGGGCAAAATCAATCGGTACCAATTACAAAACGATCAAAATGCTTAACTTCTGGATTATGCGCTATGATTTGCCCGAAGGTATTTGGGAGCTACGCGTTCCTGAAGGTCTCTCAAGTGATTCTTCGCTCATGCAGTTTTGGCAATCAAAAAATGATTCGATCATTTACGGCGAAAACAATCGGGTGACGATTTTTCACACAGTTCAACCGGGTGAATCGCAGATACGTATTGCCGCCATGTACAGCATAAGTATTCAGGAACTGAAAGATTGGAACGGGCTTAAGAATGATGCTGTTGTGGTAAATCAAAAATTGAAATTGAAAATCCCTGCTCACACTAAGATACAATATCCGGTTCGCAGTGGTGATAATCTTTTGAAAATAGCCGAACAATTTAAAGTCACAGCAGCACGTATCAAAGAATGGAATAAACGAGAGTTGAATGGTTTGCAGGCAGGTGAAGTACTTACGATCTATATCGGAAGGAATTAATTACCATTCCATTTCCAAATAATCCACCATATCGAAGAAAATAAAAAGCTCAGGGTTTTGAGGTACATTATTGATACGCACTTCGTAGTGCAAATGCGGTCCGGTAGATAAACCGGTGCTCCCCACCTCAGCAATTTTTTGATTACGCTTTACCCGTTCCCCGTTTTTTACTTTATACGATGACAAATGGCCGTATAGTGTCTTTATTCCGTTACCGTGATCTACGATGATAGATTTACCGTAACCACCGCGCCAAGTCACCCCTTCGACAACGCCATCGGCCGTAACATAAACCGGCGTTCCCCAACGCGCGGCAATATCCAAACCGGTGTGCGGTATAAACGAACGAAATGATTTACGAACGCCGAAACGATCTGTGATGCGCCCGCGTTTGATCGGATTGATTGACGGAAGATAAACCAACTTCGCTGCATTGGCACTGATGTTTTCATGCAGTTCCGCATAACTCTGCAATTCGAGTTTAATATTACTTTCCAGCTTCTCTAAGTTCTCAAGATTTTTACGCACCAGCCCATCCGCATCGTCCGATAACAAATCCGGGTTGTAATCAATTTCCAAATCACTGCCACCGATACCGGCATCTTTAAGCAGCATATTGATATCCGGCAGATCGGCGATGACACGCAGTTCACTATCCTTAGTACGAATTAGCTTAAGCTGTTCGTCAATCACTTTCATACGGCCGCCGATATCGGAAAGTTGATCTTTGAGAATTCGATTTTCCGCGTTGAGTTCGGCCAGGCGTTCATCACCGGAATATTTGGAAAACAAAAAACCGAGAATACTCATTGAAATAAATAAAAAACTAACCAAAGCCGCCAAAAACAAAGTAAGGCGATTCCGGGAAACCATAAGTTCACGCATGCCCGATTGATTCTCGGGAACGTATAACAGGCGGAACCGTTTGTCAGTAAACCATTTCATGGGCATAAAAGTACATAAGCATGCCCTTAAAGGCAAGATGTTTTGAGGATACCGCCTGCACTTTTTCCAAAAAAAGCTGCTATGCAAAGACATTTACTATTGCATATCTATGCGGTTCGGTATAATATTGCGCACCATTAATTTTAACTTTACAACGCAGACTGAAATACCTGCATTTTGAGGAGACGCCGAAGTTGACCTGGACAACCGATGATGCCAATAAAATCTACAATGTCGAAGAATGGGGTGCGGGTTATTTTCACATCAACACCAAAGGCCATATTAGCGTAACGCCCACCGGCGACCTTGGCAAATCCATTGACCTTAAAACGGTTGTAGACGATATCAAAGCACGCGGCATAGCCCTGCCCGTTCTTGTTCGGTTTCAGGATATTCTTCGAAGCCGCGTTCGGGAGCTCAATGAACATTTTCGCCGTGCGATCAGTGAATACAATTATCAAGGCAAATACCACGGCGTTTTCCCGATCAAAGTCAATCAATTGCGTGAGGCCGTCGAAGAAATACTGGATGCCGGTATTCCCTACGGTTACGGGATTGAGTGTGGCAGCAAACCGGAACTGTATGTCGCGCTAGCTCTTGTCGAAGATAAAGAAACGCTCATCATAGCCAACGGCTATAAAGATGCGCAATTCATTCGTATGGCGCTCCTGGGTAAACAACTCCGAAAGAACGTTATCATCGTTGTCGAAAAGTTATCCGAGCTGCGGCAGATTTTGCAGATATCCAAAGAAATCGGTGTCGAGCCGGCAATCGGTATTCGCGCTAAACTCAGTACCAAAGGCACCGGCAAATGGGAAGCTTCCAGCGGTGATCAGTCCAAGTTTGGCCTCTCTATGCCAGAGATCGTCGAAGCCATCGAAATGCTCAAAGAAAATAACCTGACGAGCGCTTTTAAGTTACTGCACTTTCACATGGGCTCCCAAATACCCGATATCCGTACGATCAAAGCGGCCGCTAAGGAAGCTTCGCGTATCTATGCGAGCGCCTATAAAATGGGTATGCCTATTCAGTTTATTGATGTCGGTGGCGGTTTGGGCGTTGACTATGACGGATCTCGGACAACATTTCGCAGCAGTATGAATTATAGTTTGCAGGAATATGCCAACGATATCGTTTATACTATTTTGGAAGTATGTAATTCGGAAGAAATTCCCCATCCCAATATTGTCAGCGAAAGCGGACGTGCCATCGTAGCCCATCATTCCGTTTTGGTTTTGGAAATTTTTGGTAACATTGAGAAAAAACCGTCCGCATTTAAAATGGATTTTTCTCCCGAAGATCCGGACATTATACAAGAAATGCTGGATCTGCGTCATCAATTGCACAAAAAAAACACCAACTACCTCGAAGTCTATCACGACGCCGCACAACGCCGCGAAGAAGCGCACTCGCTATTCTCACTCGGTTATCTGACGCTCATCGAAAAAGCTAAAATTGAGAACCTGTATTGGGAAATCATCAATATCATCCGTGAATATTCCCGCAGTCTGGAAGTGATACCCGAAGAATTAGCCGAGCTTGAGCCCAAATTAGCTGATCAGTATCTCTGCAATTTTTCGATTTTCCAATCGTTGCTGGACCATTGGGCGATCGACCATTTATTCCCCATTGTACCGATACACCGACTCAACGAAGAGCCGACCAAACGCGCTATTCTGGTGGACATCACCTGCGACTCCGACGGAAAAATCTGTAAATTCATTGACATGAAAGATGTCAAAGATAAGCTGGAACTTCACCCCCTGAATGATGATCCCTATTATATCGGTATTTTCTTATTGGGCGCTTATCAGGATATCATGGGTGATATGCATAATCTTTTCGGTCGCGTCAATGAAGTACACGTTTTTATGGATGACGAAGAACCGGATAACTACTACGTCGAAGAAATCATTCCCGGTTCCAATGTTGGGCAAGTATTATCGCTGGTACAGTACAATGAAAATGAGATCATCAAGCTCATCAAAAAAACCGTGGATCAGCGCATCAAAGAAGGGCAACTCAAACCCAGCGAAGGTGTTAAATTATTAGACACCTACGAAGCCGGACTTAAAGATTATACCTATCTTCAGCTCAACGGCCGTTCACGTTAGACTGTGGCGGATATAGGACTATGATCACACGCACCCGCATTTTGTATCTTACGGGGCCGTTGCTTTTTTTATTAAGCTTTCCCCCGCTTCCTACCGGATTTTTAGCCTATATCGCTCTCCTTCCTTTTTTTGAATTGCTGCGTCAAAATCAATATCGGTTCGGTTTTAGAACCGGTTACGGCTTGGGTTTGCTTACCATGGGTATTTTTATTCATTGGCTCAATGCCAATACCGGAGCAACACTACCGCAGGCCACCGGCATGTATCTCGGGACGATCATGTATCTGGCTTTGTATTGGGGATGTTTCGGCGCCATACAAGGTTTTATCCAACGCAAACTTGGTGAACGTGGTTTATGGTTAGCTCCCTTTTTGTGGGCATCGCTGGACTACGTCCAGTCGCTCGGCGAACTTGGTTTTACTTGGCATAATCTGGCGACAACCCAGTCTTATTATCTTCCTTTGATTCAGTTTATAGATATTACCGGCATTTACGGGCTTTCGTTTTGGATCGCTTTGGTTAATGTTATCATTTTCAAATTAATCAATGCCTATCGTGAACAGCAAAAAAATCAAGTGGTGTCCTATGCCGTGGGTTTGGGAATGATTTTTCTTTTGCCGCTAGTCTATGGCTTTTTGTCGTCGTGGCGGGAAACTTCGGAAAAAAAGTTGCGTGTAGCGATCATACAGCCCAATATTGAACCGAACCGCAAATGGCTTGAGCATGATTTTGCATACGAAGAATTGTTGCGCTTAACGCAATCCATCCCTGAAGGTAAAACCGATCTGATCATTTGGCCGGAAACGGCCATTCCAGTTCGATTGAGACAAGATCGAACTAAACTCGCAGCGATACGTGAAATCTTAAAAGAAAAAAAAGCCTCTCTGCTCACCGGAATACCCGATCGGAAAACGACAGAAACCGAAGACGGACGACGGACGGCTGAATATTATAACGCCGCGCTCGTTATTCGCCCGGATAATACGCAGCTTGGAAATTATGAAAAAGTTCATCTTGTTCCTTTTGGCGAATTCGTTCCGAGTTTTTTGAAGTTTTTGGACGCCATCGCCATGGAAGTCGGTGCCTCTAACTATACGCCCGGCGATTCAGTTCATGCTTTTACCATTCCTCTCTATTCCGATAGCATCCCGGCCGACTCAGCGTGTATTACTGCTGTCATTTGCCTTGAGTCCATATTCCCCTATCTAGTTCGGGAAGGTTTGGAGCGGGATGCGCAAGCTTTGGTCATTGTAACCAATGATTCATGGTATGATGGTACGATGGCGCCTGAACAACACGCACGCATCGCCGTTCTGAGAGCGATTGAGTTTCGCACTTCGGTAGCCCGGTGCGCCAACTCCGGCGTCTCCAACGCCATTGATCCCTACGGGCGCATTACGGCCAAGTTGGATAATGGCTTGCAGGGAGTGCTGTATGCGACGATACCGTTGCAAACCAGTACCAGCATTTATATGCGATGGGGCGATTGGTTCGCTCACAGTCTTTGGGTGATCACCACTTTATCGCTGTGCTTTTTGTTTTTTTATAAACCGTCGAAGCTCGATTGACCATGATTCAAAAGCCTTCATTTTTCATATCTGACATTCATTTTATGGGCGGGCGCTCAGCGGCGGAGTTTCATAAATACAGAATGGTCAAATCTTTTTTTGAGCACGTCGCTGAACATGGACAAGAGCTTTTTATACTCGGGGATTATTTTGATTTCGGCATTGATTATCGTCACAGCCTTCCCTCGCAAAACGTACGCGGCCTTGCGTTGTTGGTATTATTGGCAGACGCAGGAGTACAAATTCATTACCTTGTCGGCAATCATGATTTTTGGCTCGGTGATTTTTTACAAAAGGAGTTGGATATTAAACTTTATTATGAGCCATTTTCGATTTCACGCAACGGGAAAAATATTTATCTTATACACGGCGACGGATTATCCGATCTTGATAAATCCTATCGCACGATGCGCCGCATTTTGCGCGCTCGTTTCAATCAGTTTTTATTTCGATGGTTACATCCCGATCTCGGTATCGCCTTAGCCAATCGTATGTCGCACGCGAGCAAAAATCAGGATGTTTTATATACCAAATACAATCAGGATGAAAGCTATTTTAAGTCGCTGAATACCATTTTTGATCAGGGCTATGATATGATATTGATGGGACATCATCATCAGCCTATGATGCGTGTTTTCAATAATAAAATATATTATAATCTGGGAGACTGGATTCAGCACGGCAGTTACCTTGAATCCGACGCGCAGGGGTTTTCGCAAAAAACTTGGAAACTTACATGAGTTATATTCGACGAGTATTGTTTATCCTGTTATGCTTTCAAGCGTCGCTCTTTGCACAAGCACAGGTTTCAACGGACGCATTGAAGTCGCAGTTAACTTCCCTACGCGAGCTATTAAGAGATACGGCGCGCTTCCGTTCGACGCACGCTCCGGTTTTGATGGACCAGCTGATGGATTGGAATGAAATTACACGTCGAAAATTTGAAGCCAATTGGGTGAACCTTACCAAAAGCTGGCAGTTACGTTTCGAAAGAGCGATACGACAACGCCTCAGCGAGGTTTTTACACAATACCTGATACACAATGCGGCAACATTACGCCGTGCCGAGTCCCGTTGGTTTGACGAAGAGATCGGTATAACACGCGCCAAAGCGTCTCTGGAAATCGTACAAAATCAAGAAATCGTGCGCATCGCGTTGCGGCTTTCCTTTTCCGAGAACCGATGGCGAATATACGATATACGTACGCCCGAATTTCGTTTGCTGCGTGACCTTTTACCGGATTGCGATGAAAAGATCAGTGACGGATATAGCAATGAATACGTAGAAGCGCTGATCACCAACGCCGAACATTTTGTCATTGACGATTTTAATGCCGTTGAGTCAGGTGTTTTTCCGCGCAATTGGGGTTGGCGCAAGCGGGATGATGATCTGATGCGTTCTTCACAGCGCGTCTATAGTGTCGTCAAAGACAGTCAGGACAGCTATTTATCCGCCATAGCCCGCGGCACATCCGTTGCGCTAGTTCGGCCTTACAGTTATGATCTCCGTGAATATCCGGTACTCAAATGGAAATGGCGCGTCAATACCATGCCTCCGGCTTCATCCCAAAACGATGCGATCGAAAACGCCGCCTCGGTAACCGTCATTTTTTATCAAAATTGGCTCGGTGTGCCGATCACCATAACCTATGCCTGGGCCTATGAAGGCGGCACTTGTACGACGGTCAAAACTTCGGGTTGGTTATACGATAACTTTTCGATCGTTTTACGCAATGCCCAATCACCGCACGGTCAATGGATCGAAGAGACCATAAATCTTAGGGAAGATTATAAACGTATTTTCGGCGAATACCCACCGGATCAAATCGCCGGGTTATACATTATCACGGACAGCCCCAATTTTCAGTTTCCAACAACCGCCGATTACGATCATATCCGGGCTCAAAAAAGCACCACTACATATTCGTGCCGAAATTGAAAATTTACCTCAGTAACCCGGCTTCCAAGCCTTTGATTTTAGATACAAATTTTCCTTGCTTGCATAACTCTGATTTTCTATCTTCCTGCCCCTAAAACGGGATCTAAAAACAACAGCGTACACAAGGACGCCTAACCAAACCTCCGTTTACGCGGAGCCAGTAAAAGGAAATTTTGCGGATGCACCCTGTGGTCTGCCCATCCGGCGGATAAACATCAGCAAATAAAAGTTATCATGTCACAAACCACAAACCAAGCCCGTGACAAATTTCACGGCAAAGCCCCGCTCCCTTTCGTCAAAGTCAATGAAGCCATCGGTGATTATTCCGAATCGGAATTTCTTGATCTCAAGACCATGTATGATCGCACACTGAGTGAAATTTCACAAAGCACGATCGTCAAAGGTAAAATCCGTGCCATCAATGAAAAAGAAGTCAAAGTGGACATCGGATTCAAAAGCGAAGGCATTATTGCAACAACCGAATTTGGTTCCAACCTCGACAAATACAAAGTCGGCGATGAGATCGAAGTTTATCTTGACAATATGGAAGATAAAGAAGGCAATGTGATCCTTTCACACAAAAAAGCCGACTTTATGCGTTCCTGGGAAAAAATCAACCGCTTGCATGACAGCGGTGAAACCGTCAGCGGTACAATCGCCAAACGTATCAAGGGCGGTATGGTTGTCAGCGTGATGGGTATTGACTGCTTCCTCCCCGGATCGCAAATCGATGTTAAGCCGATCCGCGATTTTGATGCGTATGTAGGCCGCGAAATGAATTTCAAAGTCGTTAAGATCAACAACCTGCGCAAAAATGTGGTTGTCAGTAGCCGCGTTCTCATCGAAGAATCCACCAAAGGCCAGCGTGAACGCATCCTTACGGATTTACAAAAAGGTCAGATTCTTGAAGGAACGGTCAAAAACATTACCGATTTCGGTGCGTTTATTGATCTTGGCGGAGTGGACGGACTATTGCACATTACCGATATGTCTTGGGGTCGTGTCAAACATCCTTCGGAAATCGTCAAACTTGATGAAAAAATCAAAGTTATGGTCATTGATTTCAACGAGCACAAAGACCGCATTTCCCTCGGCCTCAAACAAATGCAGCCGGAACCGTGGCTCGAAGCCGCTAAAAAATATTCCATCGGTTCGATGGTCAAAGGTAAAATTGTTTCGATCACCGACTACGGCGCCTTCATCGAAATCGAAAAAGGTATCGAAGGTCTCATTCACATTTCTGAAATGTCATGGAATCAAACGATCAAACATCCTTCGCAGATGTTCAATCTCGGCGATGAAGTGGAAGCCGAAGTCGTTAATATCCAGGCGGATCAACGCAAAATATCCCTCTCGATCAAAAAACTGCAAAATGATCCTTGGGAACATGTGGATGACCGTTATCCCCTCGGCAGCAAACACGCCGGTACAGTACGTAATCTTACCAACTTCGGCGTTTTCGTGGAACTCGAACCCGGTATTGACGGTTTAGTTCACATTTCCGATTTATCATGGACTCGTAAGATCCGCAATCCTAATGAAATGGTCAAAAAAGGCGATCACTTGGATGTTGTCATCATGGGTATTGATAAAGATAATCGCCGTATCTCCATGAGCCACAAGCATGTCACGGAAAATCCGTGGGATGGCTTTATCCAGGCTTATGCCGCCAGTACGGAAACAACCGGCAAAATCATGCGTCATATCGAAAAGGGTGTGATCGTCGAATTGCCGCTCGGCGTCGAAGGTTTTGTACCGACGTCGCACTTGCCGAAATCCGATAAAAAAGACGCTTACGGCGAAGGCGTAGAACTCAACTTAGTCGTGATCGAATTTGATAAGGACAACAAAAAAATCGTCCTGTCCGCGACAGAGCTTGAAAAACAAAAAGAAGCTAAAATGGTCGAAGAATATAACGCCAGCCAAAAAGGCGGCGAAGCGCAAGCTTAATCTTCAGCCGTAATGAATCTGTTAAGGGTTGAATAGCGTAAGCCGTTCAACCCTTTTCTTTTAACCGTTTGAACTATGAGCAGTCATCCGCTATTAAAATACGAAACTGAGTGTTGGGAACACGGTCATCCCCACGTTGCCGGCGTGGATGAAGCCGGACGCGGTCCTCTGGCCGGGCCGGTCGTCGTGGCCGGTGCGATTTTTGAACGCGATTTTGTGATCGAAGGCGTTACCGACAGTAAACAGCTCACGGAAGAACGACGGGAGTTTTTTTTTAACACCATTCAAAGTAGTGCCTTAGCATTTCACATCGAAATCATCGATCATGAAAAAATAGATAAAATCAATATTCTGCAAGCTTCGCTATTAGGAATGCGGATGTGCGTCGAAAAGATGCGTATACCCGCTGATTTTGTTTTGATTGACGGCAACTCCGAAGCGTTTCCTAAAAACAACACCTATTATACCCGTCAGCGCCCTATCGTCAAAGGTGATGCCAAAAGTTTTACGATCGCGGCCGCTTCCATACTTGCCAAAGTAACACGGGATCGTTTGATGGTCGAATACGATAAAATTTTTCCACAATACGGATTTGCCAAACACAAAGGTTATCCGACCGCCGACCATATCCAAGCCCTCAAAACGCACGGACTTTGTATGATCCATCGCAAAACCTTTTGCGCTGGAATTATGAATGAGCAGATGGGATTAGAATTTTAGCGGATAGATAACTGTCGACGAAGAAAATTGCGAAGTATGCGATTAACTTCTTCCGGTTTTTCCATCATGCTGAGATGCCCGGATGCTTGTAGCATGTGAAACTCTATGTTTTGATCCAGCTCCCCCATTTTTTTTCGCCGTTCCTCAGAAACCAGTACATCATCGGTGCCGGTGATGATTAATTTCGACACGCGGCTTTGGATCAACATATCGGTATTATCTTCGCGTCGGGCCATCGCACGCTGCCCTTGCACCATGCCTTTAATATCCGCCTGTGTCATGATCGGAGCAATCGCTCCCGACAAATGCGACTGGTTGGCGGAGAGCATTTTGATTTTCATCATGTCTACGACAAACGCGCCGCCTTCCCTTTCTATGCGTTCTGCCATAGCATAACGATTTTGTATGCCTTCTTGTGTATCGGCAAAGGGTTGCGAATTCACCAACGTAAAAGAGAGAATATCGGCTGTGCCATCCTGACGCAACATCTCCAAAGCGATATATCCGCCCATAGAGTGCCCGAGAAGATGATAGCGGGCAATGTTTTTTTGTCGTAAACATAGCGTTACCCATCGTGCATAATCAGCTATGGTTTCCAATTCATAAAACGGAGTCTTACCCATACCCGGAAGGTCCAAAGCAAAAAACCGATATGTATCCGACAGTTCAAACTGATTTTGCCAAATCGAATGATCAAGCGGGTAGCCGTGTATAAATACAACGGGTACACCGCTACCTTGATCCTTACAATGAAATTTAATTTCACTATTCATAGCGATGCCCTCTGTTTAAGCAGTCATTAATACGCTTTAGCGAAAATTACCTGCACATCCGTTTCTTGGCCTGTCAACACACAGCGACCTTTTTCTCCGGACTGCTCCATCGGTATGCATCGGATCGTGGCCTTGGTTTCTTCTTTGATCTTGGCTTCATCTTCGCGCGAACCCGCCCAAAAGCAACGTGCAAAACCTTCTTCGTTTTCTACGATCTTTTTTAATCCGGCATAATCGCTGACGAAAATTGTATTTTTATCGCGAAATTCTTTTGCCCGATCAAATAGATTTTTTTGAATCTCTTCCAATAACGCTGGAATACGTGACGAAGCTTCATTGACCTTCATAGTGATTTTATCCGTTTTGGCCGTTTTATCACGACGTGCGCATACGATCTGGCCGGCGGCTAAATCTTTCGGGCCCAGTTCGACGCGGATCGGCACGCCTTTGACTTCCCATTCGTTAAATTTGAAACCCGGGCGATACTGATCACGGTCATCCACATGCGTGCGAATGCCTTTGGATTGCAAGTCGGTTTTCAACTTTTGCGCGGCTTCCACCGTCGCAGTACGTTCATTATCTTCTTTATATATCGGAACTATCACCACCTGCATCGGTGCCAATTTAGGCGGTAAAACCAATCCGTTATCATCGCTGTGTGCCATAATGAGTGCACCGATCAGACGAGTGCTTACCCCCCAACTGGTTGCCCATACATGCTGGAGCTGAGCATTCTCATCCTGAAACTTCACGTCGAACGCTTTGGCAAAATTTTGCCCGAGATTATGCGACGTACCGGCTTGAAGCGCCTTTTTGTCTTGCATCATCGCTTCGATACAGTAGGTGTGCAGTGCGCCGGCAAATTTTTCAGAATCGGTTTTTTTTCCGTGGTAAACCGGCAATGCCATATACTCTTCAGCGAACGTTTTATAAACATGCAGCATCTGCATAGCTTCTTTTTCCGCGTCATCATACGTCGCATGCGCGGTATGCCCCTCCTGCCATAGAAATTCCGTCGTCCGTAAAAACAATCGAGTACGCATCTCCCATCGCACGACGTTCGCCCATTGATTGATCAAAATCGGCAAATCGCGATAGGAATGAATCCAGTTTTTGTACATACTCCAAATGATTGTTTCCGACGTCGGTCGTACGTATAAACTTTCTTCCAGTTTTTTTCCACCGCCATGCGTGACCACCGCACACTCCGGCGAAAAGCCTTCAACGTGCTCTTTTTCTTTAGTCATGAAACTTTCCGGTATGAATAGCGGAAAGTAGGCATTGACATGGCCGGTATCTTTAAACATTTTATCTAAAGATTGTTGAACCAACTCCCATATCGCATAACCATTTGGACGAATTACCATACAACCTTTGACCGGCGCATAATCGGCCAGTTGAGCCTGCGCAATGACATCCAGATACCATTGTGAATAATCTTGTTCGCGTTTAGTAATTCGTTCAGCCATGGGTCGATTCCTTCGATAAAATAAAAAAACTGTTTCGGGTTATCGGGGACACCGGAAACAGCTTTTGTAAATTAATACGTTTTCGTAATACGTTTAAAAGTGTTTCCTATCTCAAGTTGTACTAGGTCGATTATTTAAAAAAGTAAAAATCATAGTCTGTATCTATCATACATTATGTAATAAAGATGTGCGCCCGGCGGGAATCGAACCCACAACCTTTGGCTCCGGAGGCCAACACTCTATCCAATTGAGCTACGGGCGCAAACAAAAACAGCGCGTGCATAGTACAAAACGAGGTTTACAAATTCAAGGTGAATTATGAATAAAAACAATAAATTCTCCTCAAAAAAATTCTTGCAGAAGTAATAACAAATACCTAATATTTCCGCAACAAATCAGTCCCATATTACCTCGTTTAGTTCATTTCTTTTAAGTATTTGTTTTTAAATGTTAATCAATTCTTCACGATGTCCCAATCTCAACTAATAAGGAGAAGTCAGGATGAGAGGTAGTTTTTACTCTCGTAATTGGCGTGGCGCTTTTGTGTATATGGCAATGTTCTTATTTGCCCTTACACTTAACCTCCGCGCTCAGGTGACCACATCTGCCATAAGCGGTATGGTCAAAGATAATAACGGCACACCGCTTCCGGGCGTCAACATAGTCGCCGTACACGAGCCATCAGGAACAAAATCAGGAACCTATAGTCGTTCCGACGGTCGCTTTAATATTCCCGGTATGCGTGTTGGTGGTCCTTATACGATTACCGCCTCAATGATCGGATACAAAGAGCACAAAATTGAAAATATCAACCTTGCTCTCGGCGAAGACAAAAATCTTTCATTTGTATTGGTTGAAGAAGCGGTAGAAATGGAAGGTTCCGAAATTGTTGCTGAGCGTAATCCGATCATCAGCGATACGCGAACAGGGGTAGCCCAGTCAGTTTCAACAAAAGAAATTGAAAACCTCCCTACTATTTCTCGTAGTTTTGACGATTTCACGCGCCTTACCCCTCAATTTTCCGGTAATAGCGCAGCTGGCCGCAATAATCGTTATAACTCAATTCTCATTGACGGCGCCGTAAACAACGATTTGTTTGGGTTAGCCGCAAGCGGTACACCCGGCGGCCAGGCTGGTACCCAACCTATCAGTTTGGATGCCATTCAGGAGTTTCAGGTAGAAATTGCACCGTATGATGTTCGTAAAGGAGGGTTTACGGGCGGTGGAATTAACGCAGTAACGCGCTCTGGAACAAATAAGTATGAAGGCTCAGGCTACTACTATTTTCGAAATGAAAGCTTTGTCGGCAAGTACGAAAACGCAACATCTTATGCAAATTTAGACGAAAAAGTCGCCGGTTTCCGTATTGGCGGCCCCATAATTAAAGATCAATTATTTTTCTTCGTAAATGGCGAGTATTCTACCCGCACAACCCCTACACCGCTTGGTATACTTGGTAACGGAAAAAGCAACGATTTCACCGGTATATCATCATCCGATGCGCAACGCGCGATACGGATATTGGATTCGGTCTATAACTACAAAGCCGGCGGTTATGGTATCCAAGATTTGAAACGCCCCAATACCAAATTTTTTGCTCGTCTTGACTACAATTTAAACAACCAACATCGTCTTACCTTACGTCATAACTTCGTCGACGCAAGCGATGACAATCTGTCCCAGTCATTAAGTTCGACCTCTGCGAACTCAGGTTTTCGTTTGAGTGATGCAGGTTATGAATTCTTGAGCACTACGAACTCAACCGTGTTCCAGGTAAATAGCGTCATCACAAACGAATTGCACAACGAAGCAATTATCGGTTACTCCACAGTTAGAGATCGTCGAAAAATCAACGGATCGCCTTTTCCGGCTATTAACGTTCGCATTGGGAGTAATACTCTGATTGCGGGTAGTGAAAATTTTTCACAAGCAAACAGTTTGGATCAGGATATTCTTGAAATCACAAATAATTTGACGTACTACATGGGTGACCATACAATTATGGCCGGCACTCATAATGAGTTTTTCTCTTTCAAGAACGTTTTCATTCGTGATTTTTACGGCAATTATACTTTTAGCAATCTTGACTCATTAGCCGTAGGATCTCCCAGTTCTTATGGTTTGAGCTATTCTTTGGATACCAATAATTTAAAACCCAGCGCCAAATTTGATGTCCAACAATATGGATTTTACGTTCAAGATATGTGGCGAGTTACTCCTACAATGAATGTGACATTGGGTCTTCGTTTTGACTTACCGGTATTGCCGACCAATCCGACCAATAACCCCACCGTTGATACAACCGTATTTGCGGGCGGTTTGAAGCTAAAAACTTCCGAGGTCCCGAGCGGAAATTTGCTCTTTTCACCTCGACTTGGATTTAACTGGGATGTGAAGGGTAACAATACTACCCAGGTTCGTGGTGGCATCGGTATTTTCTCCGGACGTACTCCCTATGTATGGATTTCTAACCAGTATGGAAATACGGGTATTGAAATTGGCCGCACAACAACCAATCCTGGGCCGCGAAGCTTCAGAACAGATGTCAACAACCAACCCGGGAAAGTATATACTGCCCCACCCAGCGAAATTGATTTGACCGATCCAGATTTTAAATTACCCCAAGTTTATCGATTAAATCTGGGCGTTGATCACGAGCTGCCGATGGGCATTACCGGCACAGTTGATTTTCTGTTGTCAAAAAATAAAAATGATATCCTCTATCAGGATATTAATCTTGTTGGCTCTTCAGGTACTTTGCAACTCAGCAATAGCGGTGACGAGGACGGAAATCGTGTCCGTTACACAACTACGCCGACGAGCACCACGGTAAACAAAATTCGCAGCCAGTACTCCAACGTTATTTATTTAACAAACGCGGATTACGGATACGAATATAGTTTTACAACTCAACTGAGAAAATCTTTTTCAGCTGGATTATTTGGTAGCTTTGACAAAGGATTTTTTGCAAGCATCGCATACACGTATGGACGTGCATTTGACAATAACAGCGGTACCTCCAGCCAAGCGTTTTCAAACTGGCGGTTTAATCCAGTCAAACAAGATCCAAATAACGCACCATCCGCTACGTCAAACTATGAGACACGTCATCGGATTATCAGCTCCGTGGTTTATGATTTTGAATTCATACCTAAATACACGACAACTGTCTCTTTGTTTTACAACGGATTCTCAGGTAGGCCTTATTCCACAACGTATGACGGTGATGTCAACGGCGACGGCCAGACGTCCAATGATTTGATTTATGTTCCCAAGGATCGTAACGATATTAATATCGTTCCTGCTACAGCCAGTGGTGGTGCGCCAGCCGATACGCGTACCGCGGATCAGATTTGGGTTGCACTCGACGAGTATATCTCCGGCGATCCTGTTTTACGTAAATCAAGAGGTAAAATTATTAGCCGAAATGCAAGCCGTGAACCATGGACTAACCGACTTGATTTCCGCCTTGCGCAAGAAATACCTGTCGCCGAACAATGGGGCAAGTTCGAATTGACTGCGGACATTCTCAATTTGCTCAATTTTCTTAATGAATCTTGGGGATTGTCGGAATTTGTTAACAATCAAAACAACAGCGCTATTGTTTACCGCGGTATCATCAGTGGCAAACCTGCATTTACATTCGGAAAGTATAATTTCCTCACAAAAGAATACGAAAACCCAAAACGCACCCAAGTCAGTGATTTGGCATCACGTTGGCAGTTGCAGCTCGGCGTTCGCTATACTTTCTAAGGCAAGCTTTTCCTGAGTATAAAAAGCCCTGATGCCTTCGCATCAGGGCTTTTTATTTATAATATCTGTCCCGGTCTGGATTTCCTAAATAAACACACAAAGCGTGACACAATGCAAGAAGCGGCAAGAATTATCGAGTCGATAATTCTGAACGATAGATTCATGTGTTCTGGATTGCGTTGTTATACAGAGAGGCGTAAGTAAACGTACGCCGACTTACTGAAAAGATCAGTATAAACTTGTAGTATCTTTTTCTAGTTAACGATTTAGTCACCATCGTACAAAAACAATGGAAAAACCTGCTAATTTACTCCTTCTCTATCGCACGCTTAGGCAAAACTTCATCAGACATAGCACTCATATAAACGAAGTAAGCGACAATAGCCGCATTGCGTTTCAAATCTAAAGGCTGGATATGATCATACATATCCATGTTGGTATGCCAAGTGATATTACCATAATCCATGGGATCTTGAATGAACTGAAATCCGTTTAATCCGGCACTGATAAAAGACATGTGGTCCGTACTACCGGTACCTTTAAGTGAAATGGTTGATGCGCCCCAGGAGCGGAAAGGTTCCATCCATTGTCTAAAATAAGACTGCACATCTTCATGCCCTTGCAAATAAATGCCGCGGATTTGACCGCCGCCATTGTCCATGTTAAAATAGACATTGAATTTTTCATACCCCGGTTTAGCGCCGGTCGAATCATATAAATGTTTATTAACATAACCTGCCGAGCCGAGTAAACCTTGCTCTTCTGCTGACCAAAGGCCTATTTTGATGGTGCGACGGGGTTGAAAACCGATAGCTTTGAGAATACGAATAGCCTCCATCATTACGGAAACGCCGGCGGCATTATCCGTCGCTCCGGTGCTGGAATGCCAAGAATCCAGGTGCGCCCCGATCATCACAGTTTCATCTTTGCGATCACTTCCACTCCAAGTCCCTATCGTATTATACGCTTTCAAATCTTTATCACGCCACTCGACTTGGAGATCACATTCCATGATCACTTCTTTACCGCTTTTGATCAATTCGATCAGCTGATTGTACTGCTCCGCAGAAATAGCAATCTGCGGTGCTACCGATGGCGGATTAGGATCCCACGCTTTGGGATTCGTATTACTGAACGGATCGGATTCGTCCACAAGCGGCATGGATGCACCCATAACACGCACTATGCCCGAATGAGGTGTACCGCCGCGAAAACTAAACGATCCTCCGTCCACGATAAGCGCCGGTTGTTGATTATTAATCCATGTAAATATCCTCTGCCTTTCAATAAAAGCCGAGAATCGAGGCGACTTACGAAAACTCTGACGAAAAGATTCTGCTCGTCCTTCATTTTTACCGGCATTGGACATGGTTAATAATTCACTATCGCTCCAGCGTTTAGCATCCGCTTCAAAATCTTCTTCAATCTTTACCTTATCGCCTAAAAGAACAATGGCATTCTTGAGCTTGTTTGAATATTTCTTCTGAATGTCCTCGAGTTTAGTTTCGTTGATATACAAGATTTTTGATCGTACCGTACCGCGCGTAGCGGGTGACCAAGCTTTGGGATAAGCGATGAGTGGTATCGCATACGGCGCTACAATGCCGGCACGAAAACTTTTCATATCCCATCCGCGACCAAATTCTCCCCACGGCTCGACTTCCGCCGATAAACCCATTTTTTCAAGCGCCTCACGTGTCCAATCGTTAGCGGCCGCTAATCCTTTAGAATTAGTTAAACGTGCACCGATCACATTTGTAAGAACATTCAGAGTTTGCAGAGCTTGCGAGCGCTCTATCGCCTCGGTTTTTATGGCTTCGGCGGCGGCCGAATCACCTTTTTCCGCTTGTGCAAACAGCGAAAGACTACAGCACAAGATTACAATCAACATACGATAAAAATGCATGTTACCTCACAGGATAGTTTTATGTTTATTGATTTTTGGATTCAGAAGTCGTCAGTATTTCGATAATCGTTTCATGTTTTTTAATACGCGCTATGGTAAGTGCCGTGCGCCCTTGCACATCTTTGGCTTTCAAATCAACGCCACGATTAACTAATAACCGAACAGCCTCCATTCGATTATAGTTAACCGCAAGCATCAATACGGTTTCTCCGTTGGGTGTTCTTGCTTCAAGATTAGCTCCTTTGTCCAGTAAAGCCTCAATGATCGGCGCTTTTCCTTTGATAGCGGCCTGCATCAGCGGTGTAAATGAGAACCGATCCATTGCATTAGGATCCGCTCCGCGATCTAGTAAAAGACGTACAACATCCAAACGATCCAGTAACACGGCAAAGGTAAGCGCGCTTTTACCGTCTTTGTCACGCCCATTTACATCGGCACCTGCGGCTATGAGATCGGACACAAGTTCAGCCGGTGCATAACGCACACCGTACATCAATGCTGTTTGCCCATTATTGGCAACGGCCGTCGGATCAGCGCCCTTGCGTAATAGTGAACGAACAATACCGATATGCCCTTCACGCGAAGCGATCATCAGCGGCGTAGGGTCATTGGACTCGCCTTGCGAAACCGAATCCTTATGATTGGTAAACCTCATGTTTGGATTCATCCCGGCCTGAAGAAACATATTGGTCAGAATAAGATCGCCTTTTCGAATTCGCGACAAAAATTCCTGATCGTTGTATGCAATTCCAAGGCGCATCAAATCGCGTTGGGCGCTGTCTTTTGGGTTTGAACAGGAAACGATGACTAAACACATCGCAAGCATAACTATCGTACGCATAATAACTACATTCCTTTTAACCGCCATAATTCCAACCGGTGTCCCGTAATAAAATAGGTTTAAAATCACGACGTACTTTAGCATTAATGATGGAGGCTACTATGATCGAATGATCACCCCGTTCGATACGATCGGTAACCGTACATTCGATATACGCGTACGCTTCATCCAATATCGGTGCGCCGCTTTGATCCGTATCAAACGAATATCCATTGATCATCTGGCCGTTTACTTCAATGTTTTTAAAAAATTTTCCGGCAATCGATTTTTGATCTTCTGATAAAATATTCAGTGCAAATGAATCGGTTTGACGTATCGCCTCATTGGCCCAACTGTCTTTGCGCAATCCCAGCATGATCAGAGGCGGTTCAAAGGATGCCTGACTTACCCAAGTCACGGTTGAGGCGACATACGGGCTTCCTTGGAAATCATGCTGCGCTTTGGCCGTCAAAATGAACATACCGTATTGGAAAAAACGTAATGCTTTTTTTTTATCTTCGTTGGTCATATTAATGTTTATATCGTTTTGGTTAATTTACCGACAGTTTCTGTTATGCGTTTGATCGTATAGTCTATATGGTCCGGTGTGTTCCCGCGTCCAAGTCCAAATCGTAATGAGGCTTTCGCCAATTCTTTAGAAATGCCCATGCGCAGTAAAACATGCGAGGGTTCAGGGACGGCCGACGAACATGCCGATCCGGTGGACACAGCAATATCTTTGAGCGCCATGATAAGGCCTTCGCCATCAATGTCCGGAATGCTGACATTGAGATTATTCGGAAGCCGACGGGAAAAATTGTCGTCTTTTTCAAAATCAGGACCATTTAACCGAATGCCTTTTATTGTTTGTTTTAAGCCACTCCATAGGCGCTCTCTAAGTACGGTATAATGTTTTTGGTTTTGTTGTAATTCATCAACGGAAAGGCGCGCCGCTTCGCCCATGCCCACGATACCCGGCACATTAAGTGTGCCGGAACGTCGCCCGTTTTCATGACCCCCTCCGTGTAAAAGAGCCGTGAGCTGAATACGGGGATTACGTTTTCGAATATACAGTGCGCCAACGCCTTTGGGACCATAAAACTTGTGTGCTGAAAGGGATAATAAATCAGCATTAAGGTTTTCTACGTGCACCGGGATTTTGCCAAGAGCTTGTACCGCATCGGTATGAAGAATAATACCTTTCTCACGTGTAATAGCGCCAATAGCTGCTATATCTTGAATCACGCCGGTTTCATTGTTGGCCAACATGACACTCACCAAAATCGTATCGCTTCGTATGGCGCTGACGATTTTTTGAGGATCCAATAAACCGTCTTGTGAAACCTCCAATACAGTGATTTCAAAACCGGCTTCTCGCAAATATTCACACGTATCCAATACACTGGCGTGTTCGGTCGAAACCGTGATGATATGGCGTCCCTTGTTTTGAAACGTTTCGGCTATACCTTTGATTGCAAGATTATTAGCTTCCGTCGCACCGCTTGTAAATACTATTTCATCCTTGCTTGCCCCGATAGCCGTAGCGATGCGGATCCGCGCTTGTTCTACGGCTTCTTCGGCGATCCAACCGTATTGATGCGTTCTACTGGCGGCATTACCGTAATGCTCAGTTAAATATGGCATCATTTTTTGCAAAACGCGCGGGTCGAGCGGCGTCGTCGCATGGTGATCTAGATAGATCGGTTTTTTCATGGCGACGCAAAGTAGATAATCACTATCATAAAATCAACCGACAGGCCGATGAAAAAAACTTGTTAAAAAAAAATAGCTTTCGTAAGATAGGCTAAACCAAAAGGAAATTATTATGAAAAAAATTCTGACGTTTTTATTGTTCACGGGCGCAATTTCCGTTTACGCGCAGGACGTTTCAAAGCAACTTGAGCGCCTAGATCCGGGTACGGCCACGGCCAATCTGGATAACTTCGGTAAAACTCACAGTGAACAAATCACGGCAGCGCACCAAGCTCGTCTGGGCGAACTCATCAAGGCCGGTACGATCATTATTCGCCAAGACACTATGATCACCGCGGATAAACCGGTTAAAATCGCATTTAACTGGCCTGTTGCAAGCGGTCAAAATCTCAAAGATAAATCCATGGTCAAACGCGACCCGCAGATAATGACACTCTATCCCGCTAAAGATCCGAGCAACAAAGATATTCCACAGCGGTGGCAGGTCACTTACAAAGATGGCACAGTCAAAGCGATACAATAAATTTTTTGTTTAGTTATCAAATAAGCACCCCTTCATCAAAACGGATGAAGGGGTTTTTAGTGGACCTAACTGAGGATATATCGTATTAGAAATTTGTCTCAAGCCATTTTGCTGCAAAAGCGGCTTCATCCTCATGAGCGGGCATACGGACAAACCGTTCGTTGAATTTCCATGCACCGGTTTTGGGCGAAATTGACGAATAAACAATCATAATCGTTTTCCAATTCGCATCGCGCTTTTGTTTATCCGTTTTTTCGCCAAACGTTTGTTTCTTGGCCATATTTTTATAACTCCATTTAAAAATTCATAGATTAATTCACTGCGCTCTCTTCCGCGGATTGGATTATCCACTCGGGAAACGGATCAACAAATCGCACCCAATCCGTATGATCGATTTTCATCTCTTCGTCCGTAAGCAAACACTTTTCAAATGCTTCGCTTAACGAGACTTTATCCATGTCTTTACCTATGAGGACGATTTCCTGACGACGATCTCCGTATGGCGGGTGCATTTGTGCTTCGATATCTTGTATATACGCCGCATCGTCCGGCCATGAACGGCGATCTATCGCAGACCACCAAAAACCAGCCGGTTCATAGTTGCATGTACCGCCGGCTTGTTCCCAATGCCCCGCCCACTCCATGCGCGTCGCCAGCCAAAAATAACCCTTGGATCGAAGCACTCCGGGCCACTCTGTATGCACCCATACCCAAAATCGTTCGGGATGAAATGGTTTTCTTGCGCGAAAGACAAAACTGGAAATACCGTATTCTTCCGTCTCCGGCGTATGTTCACCGCGCAATTCCTTAAGCCAGCCGGGAGCCGACGAAGCTTTATCAAAATCAAAAAGTCCCGTATTCAATATCTGCGTCAATGGCACATCACCGTATTTAGAAAAAACAATCTGCGCGTCAGGATTCAATCTTTGGCATACGGAAAACAAAACTTTTCTGGCCTCTTCACCGATCAGGTCTGTTTTGTTTACGATTATGACATTGGCAAACTCAATTTGGTCTATCAACAAATCGGCGATCGAGCGCTCATCTTCCTCACCCAAAGCAATGTTTCGATCTATCAGTGAATCGCTGCCGCAATAGTCGTTAAAAAAATTATACCCGTCCACAACAGTAACCATCGTATCCAGTCTGGCGTAACGGGATAAACTTTCGCCCTGTTCATCTTCAAACGTAAATGTTTCGGCAACCGGCAACGGTTCGGATATTCCGGTTGATTCGATCAACAGATAGTCAAATCGCCCTTCTTTGGCCAGGCGCGCTACTTCGACAAGAAGGTCTTCGCGCAATGTACAACAAATGCATCCGTTGGTCATTTCGATCAATTTTTCTTCTTTGCGACTTAAGGCGGCCTCACCGTTTTTGACGAGCGATGCATCAATATTTACTTCGGACATATCATTGACGATTACCGCGACACGTTTACCTTCGCGGTTTTTCAAAATGTGATTGAGTAATGTCGTTTTTCCGGCGCCTAAAAATCCGGAAAGCACGGTGACTGGAAGTTTTTTAATCATAAAAGCATCTCTAAAATAAGTGTAAATGAAGAATAAATCATCACTGGCCGGGTCACGGCAATACATAACACCGATCTTTTGTGTAAGGCCAATGGAAAAGGAATAATGGAAAACCTCTGTTAGAAGTTTCCTCATTTAAGGAATAAATGTTAATGTGTATTTAGACGAACAATGGCGGGGCTCGAGCGGAACGACGTGGTAAAATACTTTCAAGAAACCAAACATGGCTGTGGCCTGTGTTCTCATTGATACTAGACACAATAACGAGTGACAACGAATCAACACGATCGTGCCCCAATGCAAATTGATGAGCCAAACAATACGGATGTTGGGCGTCTTCCCCTGTAGAATAGCCGATATCGCTGCTGGCAATTTCAACCGTATGAACCGATATGCCGCACTGATCCGTATGCAGCATCGGTAGCAGGCTACAAACGATCAGATAAAAAACAATGTATAAATATCGTAACAAAGAGTGCACGTTCCGCTTTCCGATTAGAACTAATAAAGGCGTCACATGATAAGTAACGCCTTGTATTTATGAGAAACCTTATTGAATCCGAATCGGAAACTCCACCTCAATATCCGTTTCGCCGGGTGTAGATGTACCGTTTTTGACTCCGGGCTGGTGTTTAAGCGTCACATGCGCTTCGCCGCTTGAGGCCGCACCGGTAATCCAACGCGTCAGTAAACCGACGGGAATATTATTATCATCCACATCGCGATAGTTTACGACAAGGTTAACATCGTGGCCATGAAAGAAAAACATATGATCATTACGTTCATCATACACTTCATTGGAAATCGTATCGGCGGGTTCTTCCGTTTCGTTTAATAAAACGATCGTAGCGTGATAGGTTTTGTTTGCGGCTAATTTAATTGTATCAAACTGTACCGGATCCGCGCCGCCTTCACCGTCCAAATCGCGAAACGAGGCCGTAACCGTATTCGCCGCATTCGAAGTATCTACAAACTTAATCACGACCGATGTGATGAGTTCTTCCGGATTGGTTTCCTTATCGTCTTTTTCGCATCCGCTGAATACAAATAATGACATCAGTATAGTTACAGTTAATAACGCTGTTTTTGAGAAAACACGTGTCATACAACACCCCTTAAGTTTTTCGATTAATGATTTATTTTAACTAAAATTCTAGGTTACCAAACGGAATCTGAACACGCAGCACAATATTGCGACCGGGATCATCTATATAATATCGAAACCGGCTCAGATAATTCGCGTACCGCGTATTGAATACATTATTGATGGCCAGACTGATCGTGATCGGCGACCAGGATGTATGCCATTCGCACCCAACTTCAAAATCAACCGTCACATAGCCGGGTGGCGGAGTGACCGTAACCGAGTCGGCATCGTTTACAAACGTCTCGGCACCTTCAGGTACATGCGATTGACGGCGATACCATGTTATCCCGATATCCACATACGGTTCATGGATCGTACCCGCATCTGAAAAATGCCAATGCATAAGTCCACTAAATCGGTCGGAAGGCATATAAATCAGGGGCTCATCTTTTTTCAAATCGCGACCGCGCACGATAGACCATCCGGCATCAAGACGCACAATGTCAAGGGCATGCCATTGGATCTGACCGTCAATACCGGTCAATTGAGCTTCGGTCTGCGCATAACGAAACGTCGGAAAAGCCCCCCTGATCGTGAGCGTAGGTTTACGCGATGGATACAAATGAATATAGTTATCCATGCGGTTTACAAACACACTCACATCGCCGTTGATCTTTTCACTGTTATGATGCAAAGTGATATCCGTACTGTAGCTTTTTTCTACACCCATCGCAGGATCGCCGATTTCGTATTGTGCCGTGCCATGGTGAACTCCGTTACTATATAACTCATTTACTCCCGGCGGTCGCCACGCCGTACCGGCATTGATCCCGATTGACCAATATTCCGCAAAACGCCGGTTCACACCGACGGCCGCCGAAGTACTGCGATAAACATGGTCTTCATTTTCATTTACACCCAACTTCAACTGTTGTTGTGCTGTAAAGGAAGCATCCAGCCATCGTTGGTCATAGCGTAACCCCGCCTCTGCTGACCAATCATCTTGCACCCATTTTTCGATCCAGTACAGACCGGCATTATATGTACGGAAACTGGGAATCAGACGTATCGCTTGATTGACATTGCGCTGCCGCATGACATTGACGCCGATGGTTCCGGCAAAGTCCCCGATCGGACGATGACGCCATCGTACATCGGCGGTGTAGGTGTACAGCGAAAGATCAAAGGAAGGTTTTTTTAAATCCTCGGCCGGTGTACCGAGCGGCTTATGCGAATCAAACTCCTGACGATGATTGCGTTGCCAACCGCCCTGAAATTCGAAACGATCACCGGCATCCGTTTGACGGTGCACACGAGCTGATATCAGATCATGAGTGATTACCTGACGTGGATTTCCGATCGCGAAGGAAAAATCATCCTCGGTTAATGGAACACGGTTGCGTTTTATCGCAGCGATAAGATCGCTGGTATTCCCGATATGCGAACCTTTGTAGATACCAAGTTCCGTTCCAAAATGACTATAATACAATTGCGATTCCCAGCGATGGTTTCGAAATCCCACCGCCGCAGATCCGTTGAACTCCTGAAATCCGGAATTACCTATGACATAACGCGGTGTTTGAGCATTACCCGCCTTACGCCCGCTGACCTGTGCACGCCAACCAAAACCGGGTTTATTGGCAAGGCCCCCTTCGATTCGCAATGCTCCGGCCATTTGGCGATTATTGGTAAAACCGTTGAGAGAGAGCTCGCCTCCGATTCCGGCATGTTCCGGTAACGGACTTGGCTCTACACGTATCACGCCGCCGATAGCACCTGCTCCGTATTCTAAACCCGAAGCGCCGCGTATCACCGTAATGCTTCCGGCCGCAAACGGATCTATTTCGGGTGCGTGTTCCCCTCCCCACTGCTGTCCTTCCTGCGTTACGCCGTCATTGAGCACGACGACGCGTTGGCTATGCAGGCCGCGCACTACCGGTTTGGCAATCGACGGACCGGTTTGGAGTAACGAGACCCCCGGAACATCCTTTAGGGTTTCTCCCAGGGTTTGTCCGCGATGTTGATCCAGCTGCCCTTCATCCAGTGCCGTCACGGATTGATAGGAATCCATTACATTATCCCGCTCCACGGTTACAGTTGAACCTTCGATCTGTAACGGATCCGGAGTTAATGTGATGTCCAATGTTATTGAACGATTGAGTTCGATCGTTTTTTTATAAATACCGTAACCGATGATCTGGGCCGTAACTTCATACGTACCGGCCTTGAGACCGCTGATCACATAATGACCGTGCGCATCCGTAATTGTTCCCTTTTTTAAGGCGGGAAAAAATACAGACACACCGGGTAATCCATCATGGGTATCTTTATCGTACACAGTTCCGCTGAGTTTGAATGTCTCACCGGGATTTTCTTCAGCAACAGCCGTCGAAAAACCAAATATGAGCATGACCCAAACCACAACGGAAGTACGATGCATCGTTAAAATAGGCATGCATTTCCTTCGTGTAGATCGCGGCAAACTAAATGTCGCCGGATACAATCATGAAACCAAAAGGGAGTTTTAAATGGAAACTAGGAAATTACGGGAGGACCGCGACCGGCATGAACCTGATCAAGTGATGCGGTGTGTATCGGTGAGTAACAAACAATTTCAAATAACGGAATATAAACATGCGAAACGCCGTGAAATTGGACTAAACTATGTGATGCGCTGTACTGGTGCGCCAAACAAAAGTCCGCGTCATCCGATAAATGATGACCGTTTTCAACGTCGGTAATGATCGTTTGCGCAGCTCCGCTACAAGGCAAACGATCCGTATGAAAAAACGGCAGCAGCATAACCAGCGGTACATACGCGATCAATATCAGGCGCGATAAAATATGTTTAGCCGGTTGCTTCATAAAGTATGATAAGATATCGTTAGTTATTTGTCAAGCGGTTTGACGTTGGCCGCTTCATCCAAAATATCAAACAGACGACGGAGCGTTTCGCTTGTTATAACGATAGGATTTTCAGCTGTTGGTTTAGAGGTGATACTCGGGGACGCATCGGCGCTATCGGGTTGATTTTTGTTGGCATCCGGTATCACGTGCAGCTTAAAAATTGAAAGACCGATTCCGCCTTCAGCCATAAGTTCGTCTGACAAATGTGCTATAGCCGATATTTTGATGACATAGATACCATCTGTCAAAAGTTTTGCGGGAGTGGTAATGGCCGTTTCGTGATGTTGGCCATATCTGATTTTTCTGACACTTCCGGGTATCATCGAGGCGCGCCAGCATTCTTCGATGCGTTTTCTTCCGTTCTGGCTTTCTTCCGGTAAATACCGGCCTACCGTGATGGTAAAATAATCAATCATCATCGGTACATCCGCCACGGTGCTCCATTCGATTTCCCAATTCTCCTCAGGAACAGTCATACCGCGTTGCTGCGGCTTCTGTATGGCATCCTGAGGACGCACTTGTATAAAAAATCGTTCCATACCTACCAATTAACCTCTATTTGAATCGGTTTATTTCCGCGATCAAAATATTTGACGTGGCCTTCACGTACACCGTATTCTACCACATCACGCAAAACCTGCACATCTTGCTTACAATAGTCAATGATCTCCTGTATCCGCCCTTCTTTCCACCATTTAAGCGCTTCCAGACCATCCGCACTTTTACCCACATTTAAAGTCGCAGTTGCCACACTGTCCAACTTGATGCGATGTTTGAGTTTGAAACTCAGATATTGCGCGACGTCAAACGAACGCTTGTTGATTGGGGAAACATCTCCGTAATGCGATAATACTTTACTGTCAAAGTTATCGCCATTAAATGAGACAACTTTATCAAAGCCGCTCATATACTGAATCATCGCAGGCACATCTTTTTCATACCATACCTTGAAACCATCATTTTCCGCATAGGTTACCGCAATAGAAATCAGCATCAGATCCGCTCTATCCCAGCCACCGACTTCTTCGGCCAGTTTCTGAGTTTCCACATCGTAGTATACCAAACGTTTTCCGGCTGTGATCGGCTCTTCAACCTGAATCGTTGAAGATTCCAGATCAAAATGCGAATAACAGCTAAACCAATATTCCGCAGGATAGCGATCTTCAGGTACAACAAGCGTCATTTATTCCCCGCTGTAATCCACTAAACTCAGGACTTTATACGGATTCAGTTTTTCTCGTGCACCTAGAAACGATAACTCGATTACGACGCTTATCGCGGCCACTTTACCTCCCAATTTCTCCACTAATGCGCACGTCGCACCGACCGTACCGCCGGTTGCCAAAAGATCGTCCACGATCAACACGCGTTGTTCTGGTTGGATCGCATCGGTATGCATGTGCAACGTGTTTTCACCATACTCAAGTGCATACGAAGCGGATATCGTTTGATACGGCAGTTTCCCCGGCTTGCGAACGGGAATAAATCCAACTCCCATTTTTTCAGCGATGGCTGCACCAAAAATAAATCCACGCGATTCGATGCCGGCAATAAGATCAATTTTCAGTTCAGCGGCGGCTTCTGTCATTGTACGAATAACATGCCTAAAAGCATCCGCATCACCTACCAATGTCGAAATGTCTTTAAAATTAATTCCCGGCTTTGGAAAATCCGGAACTTCACGTATATATTTTTTATAGTCCATAATACGATGCACACTTCAAACTAATATTTAATCATAAAACCGGTGAATTCGGATGTTGCATGCACCCATTCGACGTTTACATTTGTTACACGCGCAAACGTCGGGCCCTTGCGAAGATATTGGAGAAATTGATCGAGTTCGGTGTCATGCCCTTCGACGACGCAGTATACATCGCCATTCTCGAGGTTTTTTACCCAACCGTTCAGTTTACATTCAGCGGCGCGCTTTTCCACAAATCGGCGATACCCGACACCTTGCACCATTCCGCTGACGGTGATGACGGCCCGTTTCATCCTTTGATTTGCTTGTACTCCGGCAGATCCGAATAACGTACCGTCTGGTTACGACCATGTTCTTTAGCGTAGTATAAACCTTTATCGGCCCATTCAATCAACGTAAACTGGTCATTCATCAGATCGTCAGGAAGTGACGAAATACCGACGCTCACCGTCCTGCGAATGGAATTGGTCGCATCTTTAAATTCATGCTCTTCGACTTTTTTACGAATACGATCCGCCACTACAAATGCATTATCAATATCCGTATCCGGAAGAATCGCAATAAATTCCTCGCCGCCAAAACGTCCGCAAATATCTACCAATCGCGCCGTTTCAAGAATTATCGCGGCAATGTCCTTAAGCACCACATCGCCAAAGGCATGGCCATAGGTATCGTTTACTGATTTGAAATGATCCGCGTCAAACATGATAACGGATAAAGGACGCTTATAACGTACGGCACGACGAAATTCGTCATCGAGTTTTTTGTTGATGTATCGGCGGTTGTATAACTTGGTCAATTCATCCGTAACCGATAATTCTTCAAGTTGACGGTTGGCGTTACGAAGCGAATCATTGAGTTGCTTGATGCGCAACATGGAACGAATACGCGCTTGCAATTCGCCCATATCGTAAGGTTTTGTGAGGTATTCATCGGCACCGCAATCAAGTCCTTCGATTTTGCTCATCAGTTCGCTTTTCGCCGTCAGAAGAATGATCGGAATATACTGACCTTCCTCGGTAGCTTTCACGCGTTTGCATACTTCGAAACCGTTCAATTTGGGCATCATGACATCCAAAAGAATAATGTCCGGTATCAATGCCTCCGCCTTATGCAGCGCTTCTTCGCCGTCCTTGGCCGTGTACACTTCGTACTTCATTTTGGATAAAAGAAGCTTGAGGATGTACAACCCGTCATCATCGTCATCCACGACCAATACACGCGTCGGGCGTTTATTGTCTTCCGCGTTGCGCTGGGCTTCGTCTTCTTTGATTGTGTCTTTCGTCTGCAATTCCATCATGGCTTCGCCTTTTAATAATCTCCATGGGAAGGTTTTATGATCATTTCTTCGATAACCGTAGGTGGTGGCACATGATACGCATAAACCACCGTATTTGCAATATCTGCGGGCGGTATCATGGTTTGGGTATCAAACGTCGTTTTGTTCTTTTCCCAAAAATCAGTTCGCACTCCGCCGACCGTAAGATGTGTTACGCGAATTCCTAACGGTCGCATTTCTTCGCGTAGCACTTCGCAAAATCCGAATAATCCAAACTTGGACGCACTGTATGCGCCGTTTTTGATAAATCCTTTGCGCCCGGCCGTTGAACCGACTAAAAAAATATGCGCTTTGCTACTCTTTCGCATAAGCGGCAAAAGGGCCTTCGTCAAATAAAAAGAACCGTTCAGATTGGTATCTATAACCTGCGTCCAATCACGATGCATTGTGTTTTCGATCGTATCAAAAAATCCGACGCCTGCGCAGTGAACCAAAACATCAAGTGTCGGTGTGTGTTCAGATATTTTAGAGACCGCTTCCTCGACCGATTTTTCCGAACGTATATCGCAAGGAATCGAAATCAGACGACTTTTTAAGTCGTTCGTTGTATCATGTTTTGAGGTTCGGGACATTGCAAAAACATCCGCACCCTCAGCCAACCATGCTTTCACCGCTGCCGCGCCAATACCGCCGGTCGCTCCGGTTACGGCCACTTTGAGAACCATACTTTACGGTGATTTATTGATATGATAAATTAAGTAAAACTACGCAATTATGCGCGCACTAGCAACCCTTTTCTAATGCGGACGCATAATGTCACTGATGAGATTTGCCAAAGGCTCTTCATTTCTTTTTTTGGCCGCTTCTTCGATCGCACGTAGTACATTTATTTTTGAGTCCAGCGTAGATGAGGTTTCCTCATGCGGCTGATGGGTTATTAGAGACTGGGCGTAATCCAATAAAAGAAATCGCTGTTCCAGCGTCATTTCGTCAATGAGCTTATGTAACCATCGGCGTGCATTATTCGTTTGCAAAATCAAAATCCGGTCGTCATCCAGACCCGGTTCACTCACAATGGGTTTTGAAATTTCTATTTCATCATACTGTATATTCATAGTCCTCATTATCCGTTGTATATTGCAAATAATCCGATAAACATGGCTAACTTCAGAAGTTGATTCAGCCGGCGTATTTTGAGTGCGGATGTATCACGCCACATCATAAAAGTCACCGCAACGATCAAAGGCATCAATCCGCTCAGCACGATCAGCGCATACCACTTACCATAAAAACCGGTATGATAAGGCCAGTACATCGCAATGCTAAGAATGATAAATGACAACGTCACGATAAGCAATGATGCACGAACGCCATACAGTACGGGAAATGTATTCGCACCGCCGACACGATCGCCTTCGATATCCTCTACGTCTTTAAGTAACTCACGCCCGAACTGAAATAAGAAGGTAAATAACGCAGGATACCACGCATGTTCCGTTTGATCAAAGGCCATACCTCCGGCCAAAAAGTTTACCGATGTAAAAAAACAAACGGTCAGGTTACCCCAGATCGGTGTGCGCTTAAGATATACACTGTAATAGTATAATAGTAGAACAGAAAAAACTACGATACCAAAAACAGCCCAATTTATCCAAGTACTCAAAATTACGGCCGAACCCGTTAAAAAAACATAATACCGTCTCGCAGCCATCAATGACATAGCCCCGCTGGCTATTACGCGGTGCGGTTTATTGATACGATCAATCTCAAGATCAAAAATATCATTGATCACATTGGCTCCCGCACAGACAAAGGCCGCCACAATTCCGGAAAGCAGCGCAATACCCCATGCGACTTCATCTTCTGATGCATCGCTGATCACGAGGATCAACATCGGCGAGAGAAATGAAATCAACGCATTGAGCGGTCGTATAATAGTCAAATAAGGAGTGATACGATGCATCATGTTAAATGTCGTAACAATGGCAATGGAACCGAATAAGAAAAAAAAAAGGGCATGCCAATCGCATACCCTTATTCAATAAAAGTCGAAACTTATTTTGCGGCCGTTTGTGCCGTTTCCGTTGTATCCACAATATCTTGAATACGTGCACTCTTACCACGGCGACCGCGGATATAATAAAGTTTGGCACGACGAACACGACCACGCTTCAAAACTTCGACGGTACCAAGGCGGGGCGAATTAGCCAAAAAGATACGTTCCACGCCGACACCGTTTGAAATTTTGCGAACGGTGAATGATTCATGGATACCGCTTCCACGGCGTTGGATTACGACGCCTTCAAATGTCTGAATACGTTCTTTATCGCCTTCAACTACTTTTACATCTACGGCAACCGTATCGCCTGCGCGAAATTCCGGTATATCGTTACGCAACTGGAATGCCGTAAAGGCATCTACTTTGTTCATGGGTTCCTCCAAAATATGTATTGTTAAATTATTTTTTTAATACTTCTTCTTTACGTATCAAATCGGGACGAAGCTTACGCGTCATTGCCAACCTTTGCTCTTCCCGCCATGTTTGTATCGCTTCGTGATGCCCTTGCAGTAATACCTCAGGTACTTTCATTCCACGAAAGTTTTCCGGCCGCGTATAATACGGGCAATCTAAAACACCTTCCTGAAACGAATCCGTCAACGCCGACTGCGCATCACCGATGGCACCCGGTAAAAGTCGAACCGTCGCATCCACCATTGCCAAAACCGGTATCTCGCCGCCGGTCAGAACATAATCTCCGATGGAAACAGATTGGGTAACTAGTTTTTCATGGACCCTTTCGTCTATACCTTTGTAATGGCCGCAAATAAAAACCAGATGTTTTTTCAATGAAAATTCCACGGCTTTTTTCTGGTCAAATGTTTGCCCCATCGGTGAGGTCATAATTACATCCGTATCCGGACTAATCACATCGCGTACATGATTTGCACTGGTGATCGGAGGAATCTGAAGCACCTCCTCAATACAAGCAAACATCGGCTCCGGTTTGATAAGCATACCGCCGCCGCCGCCGTAAGGTGTATCGTCTATGGTGCGATGCCGATCTTGCGTGTATGTACGCAGATCAATGGCACGAATCTGTACCAGCCCTTTTTTGGCCGCACGTCCCACGATACTGTGACCCAGTGCATCGCCGATCATTTTCGGAAATGCCGTGATGATGTCTATACGTAAAGTACTCATTGTAAAAGAACATCGCTCCGTTTAGGAGACCGTCTGATATTCCAGCAAACCCGGAATCAGATGTATTGTAATAACGCCGGTTTCTTTATTGATAGCCTTAATAAATTCTGCAACGGCCGGAATTCGGTATCTTTTGCCTTGCACCTCAATGACGTACAGATCATGTGCAGGTGAGGTTTCGACATCGGCTAAAATTCCTATTTTTTTTCCGGATTCGTCCCGCACTTCCAAACCCGTAATATCCTTCACATAAAAAGCATCTTCGGGTAAAGCCGGCAACAACTTTTCGAGTAACCATATTTCGCCTTGCGACCAAACATCCGCGGAAGACTTATCCTGCATCTCACGCAATTTCAGGATCGTATCATTACCAAAACGTATGCGCTCAATATGCATTTCCGCTTGTTTACCGAACCGCGACTTTAAAACACAGGGCGTACCGGATTCCAATTCTTCCAGACCGTCGTTGAAAACTTCGATCTTAAGTTCGCCACGTAAACCGTGGCTGCGCAAAATACGACCGACCTGAATTAATGCCTCGGATTGCACGTACAGTTACTCCAGGATCTCCAGCACGGCGCGTTTACCGGCGCGTGCCGAAGCGGCCGCGAGCAGAGTTCGTAAGGCTTTGGCGTTTTGTCCGCGTTTGCCGATCACTTTGCCCAGGTCGCCTTGGCCTACCTTGAGTTCGTAAACGACTACACGTTCACCATCCACCTCTTTGACTTCGACTTCATCGGGTTTATCAACCAGGTGTTTGACAACAAATTCAATGAAGCTCTGCATCGTCATTCCTCCTTAGAAGTTAGTTGCAGACCAGTCCTGTATGAATTAAGCCGCAGATCCTTCAGAAGCTTTTTCAGTTTTTTTCTTCACCGCTTTTGTACGTTTGGCACGTTTTTCCGCGGCTTTTTTAGCTTGATTGGCTTTCCACTTTTCCATTTCGGCGTTGACTTCTTCGACGGAAAGACCTTTCGCCGTCAGGCGCCAGCGGTGCAGAATACCCGCACTGCGGAATAATGTCTTTACCGTATCCGAAGGTTGTGCACCATCCGTAAGCCATTTCAGCGCTTTCTTCTCGTCAATCGTGATTTGCGGCGGAGTCGTCAGCGGATTATAACTGCCGATACGTTCGATATAATCACCGTCGCGTTTACGCGTGCTGTGCGCCGCTACAATACGATAAAACGGTTGATGGGCTTTGCCCCCGCGCTGCATTCTGATCTTAACCAAGGTATTTTACCTCCAATTCGATGTACGTTAATTTTATATATAAACTACTAAACTTTTTATACTTAACACATTTTTCACTTTAGCGCACATCATAAAAAAAACAAAGGATTAACGCAAGATTTTTTTTGTTCAGATATCAATGCGCTATTTCCATTCCTACAGACGTGTACGCCGTGTTACAACTCATCTATTCTCAAACCCTATCGCCCCATTTGCGACATCATATTCATCACTTCAGCCGGATTCATTTTTCCGATCTTTTTCATCATGCGTTTCATATCATCAAATTGTTTAAGCAGACGGTTCACTTCCTGTACCGAAGTGCCGCTGCCGCGGGCAATACGCAAACGGCGGCGCCCGTCCAGCATCTGCGGACGTTCGCGTTCTTTGGGGGTCATGGAAGAAATAATCGCCTCCATGCGAACCAAAACTTTATCGTCCATCTGCATGCCTTTGATTTTGCTGCCGACACCCGGTATCATCGAAAGAATAGATTCCAGCGAACCGAGTTTTTTGATCTGCCCGAGTTGCGTCGAAAAATCGGCGAGCGTAAACTCGTTTTTCATCATCTTCTCGTGCATCTTCTGGGCCTGCTCTTGATCAATCGTCTCTTGCGCTTTTTCCACGAGACTGACGATGTCGCCCATACCCAAAATACGCGACGCCATGCGATCCGGATAAAATTCTTCCAGCGCATCCATTTTTTCGCCGGTACCGATAAATTTGATCGGTTTTCCCGTAATACTGCGTATAGATAATGCCGCACCGCCGCGCGCATCACCGTCCAACTTGGTCAGTACTACACCGTCAAAATCCAATCGTTTGACAAACTCGGCCGCGGTATTAACGGCGTCTTGTCCGGTCATACCGTCGGCAACAAATAAAATTTCGTTAGGCTGCGTTTTAACTTTGATCTGTTCGAGCTCCGTCATCAATGCATCATCAATATGCAAACGACCGGCCGTATCGAGTACGATCAGATCACGCCCGTGTTGCCGTGCATAGGTCACCGCATCAAAACAGATTTTGACCGGATCAAGGGAACCCGCTTCGTCGGGAGAAAATGTCGGAATATCGAGCGTTTTGCCAAGGGTGCGCAACTGATCGGCCGCAGCCGGACGATATACGTCCGCCGCCACCAGCATGGGCTTACGACCTTTTTTTCTCAGATAGTTTGCTAATTTGCCGGAAAACGTCGTCTTACCGGAACCTTGCAAACCGACGACCATCACTACTGTCGGGGGAATGCCTGCGTGTTTGAGCGGCGCGTGTTCGTGCCCGAGTGTCTCGACCAGTTCATCATACACGATCTTGACGAGCTGATCACCCGGCGAAACGCTGCGCAACACTTCCTGTCCGAGCGCTTTGGCCGTGGCTTTATCAATAAAGTCTTTGACTACTTTAAAATTGACGTCGGCTTCCAAAAGCGCCATACGAATTTCGCGCAACGCTTCCTGGATATTCTTTTCATTGATAACGCCGCGCCCGGCAAGACGCTTGAAAGCACCTTCTATTTTGGCCGAAAGATCATTGAACATATTTTATCCTGTAGTCTGATCCTTAATCTTTTTTCTTACGCTCTTCACGACGACGATCCGATTCTTTGAGTACTTTTTTACGAAGACGGAATGTTTTAGGCGTAATTTCAACCAATTCGTCATCATTAATGAACTCAATATAATCTTCCAAACTCATCGGACGCACCGGTTCCAATCGAACCGCATCATCCGAACCGGAAGCACGCATGTTGGTCAGTTTTTTTCCTTTTCCAACATTCACGACAAGATCGTTTTCACGGGAATGTTTACCGATGATCATTCCTTCGTAAACCGGTGTCTGAGGATCCACGATCAATTCACCGCGTTCCTGCAAACCAAACAATGCATACGCTACGGTTTCCGTTTGTTCCATCGAGATCAAAACACCGTTTAAGCGTCCGCCGATATCGCCTTTGTACGGCGCGTAGTCGTGAAAAATATGATTGAGTACGCCGGTTCCGCGGGTATCGGTGAGAAATTCACCGCGATATCCGATCAATCCGCGCGCCGGAATAACAAATTCGATTTTCACCTGTTTATTGTCCAAGTGAATCAGGTTTTTCATCTCGGCTTTACGCTTACCCAATTTTTCGATCACGACACCCATATACTCTTCTGGTACGTCAATGATCAGATATTCCATCGGCTCCAGTAATTGGCCGTCGACGCGTTTCATGATCACTTCGGGACGCGACACTTGAAATTCAAATCCTTCACGCCGCATATTTTCGATAAGAATACAAAGGTGCAGTTCACCGCGTCCGGATACTTTGAACGTATCCATACTTTCGGTATCTTCGACGCGCAATGCGAGATTCGACAATAATTCTTTATACAAACGTTCGCGTAAATGGCGTGACGTTACAAATTTTCCGTCTTGCCCTGCGAAGGGTGAATTATTGACGATAAAATTCATAGCAATCGTAGGTTCATCCACGTGTATCGGTTCCAGTGCTTCCGGATTATTGTAATCCGCGATCGTTTCACCGATCTGAATTTCCTCCATACCCGCCATGGCTACGATTTCACCGGAGTAGGCGCTTTCCGTTTCCGTACGTTTCAAGCCTTCATAGGCGAAAAGCTTCACCACACGGCTATTGTAGCGCGTACCGTCTTTTTTCATAACGGCCACATTTTGGCCGGTTTTGATTTCGCCCCGCTGAATGCGACCGATAGCAATCCGTCCGAGATAATCGGAATAGTCTATATTGGCTACCAGCATTTGAAACGCCGCTTCCCGTTCGCCCGGCGGACTCGGGATACGTTCGAGGATCGTATCGAACAGGGGCACCATGTCGCTATTGGCCTGATCAATTTCATACTGCGCAAATCCCATCTTAGCTGACGCGTAGATGGTGGCGAAGTCCAACTGCTCGTCGTTGGCGTTGAGTTCGAGAAAAAGATTAAATACTTCGTCGAGCACTTCGTGCGGCCGCGCACCAGGGCGGTCAATTTTATTGATCACGACGATCGGTGTACAGTTGGAAGCGAGAGCTTTTTTGAGTACAAATTTGGTTTGCGGCATAGGCCCGTCAAACGCATCCACTAGTAGCAATACGCCATCCACCATGGTCATGATACGTTCCACTTCACCGCCAAAGTCGGCGTGACCGGGTGTATCCACGATATTGATTTTTGCGCCTTTGTAACGAATCGACGTGTTTTTAGCTAAAATGGTAATGCCGCGTTCACGTTCGAGATCGTTGGAGTCCATCACGCGTTCGGCGACCTGTTGATTTTCGCGAAACGTGCCGCTTTGGCGCAAGAGCTGATCCACCAAGGTTGTTTTGCCGTGATCAACGTGGGCTATGATAGCTACATTGCGAATGTCCGTTCGGCGCTTCATGGAAGGGGTACTCCCCTTTTTTTCTTCAGAAATCACATCTTCGATCATAAGACTCCAGGATATTTATCAAAAACAAAAACAATAAATTACGTGTTTATTCAAAGGCGCGGCAATATATTTATCCGACCCTGCAAAAACAAGTACTTTTATAGCAAAATCCAATCATTACGAATGCACGGCAAAACTTTTAAATTAGATTAGAATCTTTTTATCCTTTTTTTATTTTTATGTGCTACACTGTAGCATAACGTGCGCATTTAATGCCGCACGTACCGTGGCGGCGCTTTTAAGTCGCACATCAAATTGTTTATGTATTAGTATGTAAAATAAAACAAATAATTTTTAAAATATTATATAACAATCAAATATGGCTAATAAATACTAATAAAATAGTACTATTTTCTACTTGACAATAGTTTTATTTTGTTTAACATTTAGTTGTCCATATTAAACATTTTAACGCTACTATTTAAACGCGAGGAAGATGTCGTATGGAAATTGCGATTTTTTTTGCAGGACATTGGTTCACGTCCTTGTTTTCCCAAAGTTTCTTTTTACACCGTTATTCGGCTCACAAGATGTTTAATATGAACGCGTTTTGGGAAAGGTTCTTTTATTTTTTCACGTTTCTGACGCAAGGATCGTCGTTTCTCAACCCGCGTGCATACGCCGTGATGCATCGAATGCACCACGCTTTCAGTGATACCGAAAAAGATCCGCATTCACCGCATTTTTTTAAGGATGTGTTTCGCCTGATGTGGCATACCAAAAAAGTTTATTTTGACCTGTTGACGGGAAAAACTATTCCCGAACAACAATTTGACGGCGATACGCCGCGCTGGGGTTGGCTTGATGCGATGTCCAATGCCTGGGTCGTGCGCGTCGCGTGGGGTGTAGGATACTTTATTTTTTATTATTTTTTCGTCCCGGAAGGATATACCTGGCTATACGCCCTTTTACCACTGCATTTTTTGATGGGACCGATACACGGCGCGATTGTCAACTGGTGCGGACATAAGTACGGATATGCTAATTTTGACAATCGTGATAAATCGAAAAATTCACTCGTCTGGGACTTTATGTTGCTGGGCGAATTATTTCAAAATAATCATCATAAATACCCTAACCGGCCTAATTTTGCCGTGCGTTGGTTCGAATTGGATCCGACCTATCCGATTATGAAGGTTTTGGATTGGATGCGAATCATACGTATACGCCGCAAATCCAACGCCGCGTAGAAAGAGAACCATGCTTACTTTTCTGAAAATCCTATTCAGCGTTATTTTTGCGGGCATGATCGCCGTCGTGGTTACTACCAGCTACGAAAGTAATCTATTTACTCTGATCGCTACCTGGGATCCCGCGAATTCTATGGCCCCGTGGTTTTCGGCCACGCTGTGGGATTTTTATGCTAATGTCGTTTTTATTTTTGTGTGGGTTGCATATAAAGAAAACAATGTTCTTCGCAGTATTGTGTGGTTGATCTTGCTGGTTACTCTCGGAAGCATCGCCACGGCACTGTACGCATTGATTCAGCTTTTCAAACTGCAAACCGGGCAAACTATACGTGATTTTTTTACGGCACAAAACGCAGCATAAGCGCAGAAAAGACGCATGGTACATGATTTTTGGAACTATCAGCTGATCGCGCTGATCGTCATGATTTTAATTATGACGATTGTTTGGATTATCCATCTGATTATCCGGCGCGCCGATATTGTTGATATCGCTTGGGCATACAGCCTGTCGATATTGGCTGGAATGTTTGCCTTGTTATCACCGCACGAAGGTTTGCGCCCTGTTCTGATGGCCGTGCTTGTCGGGATTTGGGGTTTACGACTTGGTACGCACCTCTTGTTGCGTATCGCGGGTCATGAGGAAGACGGCCGCTATCAACAAATGCGTCGCGAAGGAAAAGGAGCATTGGATTTTTTTTGGTTTTTTCAATTTCAAGCCCTGCTCAATGTCATACTCTGTATTCCGTTTTCATTCGTTGCACTCAACCCCGTCAACCGCCTCGGCTTTTTTGAATACGCAGGTTTGAGTATCGGCGTTATTGCGATTATCGGTGAATCGCTCGCGGATGCGCAACTCCGTCGTTTCAAGGCGCGTACCGGCACCCGCGGCCAAGTCTGTCGCGATGGATTATGGAAGTATTCACGCCATCCTAATTATTTTTTCGAATGGTTGATATGGGTGGCCCTTTTTGTTTTCGCCTGCGGCTCACCGCTCGGGTGGATTTCCTTTATCGGCCCTTTATTGATGCTGTATTTTCTTTTTAAAGTCACCGGTATTCCGGCTACGGAAGCGCAAGCATTGCGTTCCAAAGGCCTCGCATATGCAGAGTATCAACGCACCACCAGCGCGTTCGTACCGTGGGTCAATAAACAATAACAAAATATACAAAACTACGACATGATTCATACCCTACTTAAAAACGACCTCATTCCGGATGCATTCATTCGTTACGGTATTCGCAGACTATTACGTCAGCGTTTGTTTGAAGAAAAGAAACCGACGATCGAACTCCAATGGCAGCACTGGAAAAACTATATCAATATGCTCAAAGAAAGCCCTATCGCCATTGATACCAAGGCCGCGAATGAGCAACATTACGAGGTGCCAACCCGTTTTTTTCAGCTCGTACTGGGACGGCATCTGAAATACAGTTCCGGCTATTGGCAAGAAGGTGTCACGGAATTGGATCGCGCCGAAAAAGACATGCTGGCCTTAACTTGTAGCCGAGCCGATCTGCGTGACGGACAGGATATTTTGGAACTCGGATGCGGTTGGGGCTCCCTATCGCTTTATATGGCCGAACATTTTCCTCAAAGCCGCATCACCGCGGTTTCCAATTCCCGCACCCAAAAGGAATTTATTGATGCCACAGCACGGCAACGCGGGTTTAATAATCTGACGATCATCACCGCCGACATGAATCATTTTACGACCGATCAAAAATTTGATCGCGTGGTGTCTGTAGAAATGTTTGAACACATGCGCAATTACCGCACGCTTCTCGCCAAGGTCGCCCAGTTTATGAAAGACGATGCCCGGCTTTTTGTACATATCTTTACCCACCGGGAGTATGCCTATCTTTTCGAAGTGCGCGATGAAAGCGATTGGATGGCCAAATATTTTTTTACCGGCGGTCAGATGCCCGGTGATATGCTTTTTCATTATTTCAATGAAGATCTTCGCATTGAAGAACATTGGCGCGTATCGGGTTTGCATTACGCCAAAACATCCGAAGCGTGGCTGGCCAACATGGATCGCCACCGCAAGGAAATCATGCCGCTTTTGGAATCAACCTATGGCAGCAACAATGCGCGCATGTGGTGGGTGTACTGGCGAATATTTTTTATGGCCTGCGCCGAACTATGGCAGTACAACCAAGGTGACGAATGGTTAGTCAGTCATTACCGATTCAGGAAAAATATATGAACCTGAAACGATCCTATTACCTTTTGTTTGCGCTTTCGTCGGTCAGTTTGTCGGCCATAGTGTCGCCGACGGAAACGCCGACACTGCAACTTAAAACACCGGCATGGGATAACAAAAGCGGGACTCTGTTGTACACGGAGGAACGTAAACAATTTGACTCCGATGGAAAACCGGGACGATGGGAGTTTAATTATCAAAATCCCAAAGGACAAATCGTCGTTCAACGTTCAGTAAATTTTCAGCAAGACAAGCTCAAGCCTTCTTTTATACTTCGCGATTTACGCAACGGCTATAGTGAAGGCGCAGAAATCATCGGTAATAAAATCAAAGTTTTTAGCGGCGGTTCGCCGGACGATCCGTACCAGGAAAAAACAATCCGGGTTCCTGAACCGGCTGTGATTGATGCAGGATTCCATTTTTTCATCGAACAACATTGGCGTGCTTTACTGAACGGTGAAACTAAAACGTTTTATTTCGTTGCACCGAGCCAATTGGATTATTTTTCATTTCGCGTTTATAAATCCGGTGAAACTCAGACCGGAGGCCGCACCGCGTATCAGTTGACTATGGATATTGATAATTTTTTACTCCGTCTTTTCGTGGACCCGATACGACTTACATATGATCCGGAAAGCCGTAAACTGATCGGATACGAGGGCATTTCCAATATCTACAACGACGAAGGCAAAGCCCATCATGTACGCATGGAATTTGTTTATTAATTTCAATTCGGAGCGAGACTGATTTGGAACGGTTAGCTATTATAGGCACAGGCATTGCCGGAATGGGATGTGCTCATTTTTTAAATCACCGGTATGACATTACGATGTACGAACAAAACAACTACATCGGAGGACATACTCATACGGTCACCGTAGATGAAGAAGGTTCGCCTGTTTTTATTGATACCGGCTTTATGGTTTTTAACTTGGTTACGTATCCTAACTTAGTGCGACTCTTTAAAGAACTGGGCGTAGACTATAAGCCGACTTCCATGTCTTTTAGTGTTCAGCATGTACCCAGCAAATTAGAATTTAACGGATCCGGCCTTAACGAATTATTTGCGCAACGTAAAAATTTGTTTAACCCGCCCTATATCCGCATGCTTTTGGAAATAAATCGTTTTAACAATACGTGCCGTGAAGTGATCGAAAAATCGCAGTTCGCCGATTATACGCTCAAAGAATACGTTGAGGAAAAAGGATATAGTGACGATTTTTTGATGAAGTATCTCGTACCGATGAGTTCCGCAGTATGGTCTACCCCGCCGGATGCGATGCTTGGTTTTCCAGCCGCAGCGCTGGTTCGCTTTTTTGATAACCACGGTTTTCTCGGTTTACATACCCAACATCCATGGTACACACCGGTCAACGGGAGTCAACAATATCGGGAAAAGCTTATCGCACCTTTTAGGGATCGTATTTTTACGGATCGAGCCGCCGTGCACGTTCGTCGCGAGAATGGGAAAGTTTTCATTACGGATAAACGCGGCGACAAAGCTGCTTTTGATAAAGTCATTATAGCATCGCACGCCGACCAAGCGCTGGCCATGTTGGAGCAACCGTCGGAAGCCGAATATCGTTTGTTGAAAGAATTCAAATACCAAAAAAATATTACTACATTGCATACGGATGCATCCGGCATGCCGCGAACCCGCCGGGCCTGGGCTTCATGGAATTATCGAATGGATCAAAAACATGACGGTTCACTTGAGGCGCATACGATTTATTGGATGAATTCGCTCCAGCATGTATCCCAAAAAACAAATTATTTTGTTTCGATCAATGGCGCGGAACGCATTGCACCGGATCGCGTGATTCGCCGCATGACCTATGAGCACCCCGTTTTTTCAGTAGCCGCGATGAAAGCGCAATCCGAGCTCCCGACCCTCAACACCAAAGGACCGGTGTATTTTTGCGGGAGTTATTTTCGCTATGGATTTCATGAAGATGCGTTTATGTCCGCATTGGCATTGTGCCGTCAAATCACGGGAGAAGCGATTTGGTTATGAATTCATGCCTGTACCGATGCCGTGTCATGCATCACCGGATGGAACCGAAGCCGCATCGCTTTTTCTATAATATTTTCATGTTCTATCTGGATTTGGACGAATTGGACACACTATCCGATAAACTTACACTTTTCGGACATAATGCATTTGCAGTTTTCAATTTTAAAGACACCGATCATTTATTTTATAGCGGCACATCGCGACGTGAGCATATCACAACCTATCTGCGACAAAACGGCATTACTTCTCCGGTAGGTCGTATCATGTTGCTGACGCATGTTCGTATGTTGGGTTATGTATTCAATCCCGTGTCGTTTTATTTTATTTTCGATAATGACGACCAACCGATTTGCGCCATTCCGGAAGTTGGCAACACGTTTGGCGAAATGAAACCCTACTTGATTCGCCGCAGCATGGAATCGTCCCATACATTTTACCTGAAAACCACAAAATTTTTTTATGTCTCCCCATTTATTGATATGGATGCAGAGTTTGAATTTGACCTCACGTTGCCGGACGATCAGCTGATGATGCGTATCAATGATATTCAGAATAATCGCCGTTTTTTTGTCAGCACCTTATCCGGAAAACGACAGATACTAACCGATGCAAGATTGGCACTGTATCTTCTTCGGTTTCCACTCGTAACCTTGCAGGTGATATTTTTTATTCACTGGCAGGCATTTAGACTGTGGTTGAAAAAATTACATTATCATAAAAAAACGGATTTTCCCGACTTACAACGGGAGGTACATCATGCAGGAAGTTATGTTAACGCCATTGCCACAGAGCGCCGATAACACCAAAAAATTAATGCCGGGTTTTTACGAAAAACTGGTACTTCGTACGTTCGAAGGAATGCATCAAGGTTACATGCGCATCCATTTGCCGGACGGACGAATGTATACGTACGGTAATGCCAATGCCGAATTGCAGGCAACAATCCAAGTGCGCAGCAATAATTTTTTTAAGAAATGCGCTCTTTACGGTGATATCGGTTTCGGCGAAGCCTATGTGGATGGCGATTGGGACACCGACAGCGTTACCCGTGTGATTCGCTGGTTTTTGCTCAACGTCGAACAAGCGCCTACCATTTCCGGATCCAAGCGCCGCATCGTCACCGCTAATTTTCTCAAAGGGATAAATCGTTTATATCATCGGTTGCGGGAAAATACCGTCAAACTTGCGCGTAAGAATATTCAGGCTCATTACGATCTGAGCAATGAATTTTTCAAAACGTTTCTGGATGCTTCCATGACTTATTCAAGCGCGTATTTCCGTACGCCCGATATGTCGCTGGAAGCCGCACAAACGGAAAAATATGACCGTCTTTGCCGTCAGCTGAAACTCAAGCCGACGGATCACGTTCTCGAAATCGGTAGCGGCTGGGGCGGGTTTGCCTTGCATGCGGTCAAACACTACGGTTGTAAGATTACGACGATTACGATTTCAGAAGAACAGTATCATTATGCCCGCGCACGTTTTGCAGCCGAGGGATTTGCGGATCGGATTTCAATATTGTTTACGGACTATCGCAATGTCAGTGGTCAATTTGACAAAATCGTATCCATCGAAATGCTGGAGGCCGTAGGGCATCGCTATTTCAAAACTTACTTTGCAAAACTTCATGAAGTACTAAAACCCAATGGCCTTGTCGGCTTGCAAGTCATTATATGCCCCGATTCACGCTACACCGCATTGCGCAAAGGTGTGGACTGGATTCAAAAACATATTTTTCCCGGATCCTTGTTGCCATCCGTAGGTGTGCTCCATGAGGCCGCTCATCGCACCGGCGATCTTTCACTGGTTGATCTCAAACATCTTGGTCGTCATTATGCCCGCACATTGGCCACTTGGCGTGATCGCTTTAATCAGAATAACGAACTGGTACAGGCGCTGGGTTTTGATGAAAGTTTTCGACGGAAATGGAATTATTATCTTAGCTATTGCGAAGCGGCTTTCGAAGCGCGTAATATAGGTGTTGTACAAATGATATGGTCACGCCCCAATAATATGCTGGTTTCATGATCACCGATTTCTTTCGACGACGCCTTATTCAGCCGCTGATGGATTTGTTACGCCAAGGCCTTTCCGCCGAAAAACTTGCGCTGAGTGTCAGCCTCGGTTTTGTGTTGGGTATATTCCCTATGATCGGCGCCACGACCATTTTATGTTTGGTGATCGGAGCGCTTTTTCGTGTTAACCAACTGGCCATTCAAACGGTTAATTATTTTCTCTTTCCTGTACAAATCGCTTTTTATATTCCTTTTTTTCAGATGGGTGCTTGGCTTTTCGGATACGATCATTTTCCTTTCACGTTTGAAGAGATCGCAACCATGCTCAGCCGTAATCCATGGCAAGCCATCGTATCCCTATGGTGGGCCAATCTGCGTGCTATAACGGCATGGCTTCTTACGGCGCCGCTTTTAGGCGGAATACTCTATCTGATTTTAGTTCCCGTTTTCAAACCTATCACAGCGCGTTTCTTTCCGGACAAGGCTTGAATTCCAAAACTCAGCAATGTATCTTCATCGGATAGCCGGAATAACTTGATTACGTTTTTCGTTGTAGTATCATAATCCTTTTTTTGAAAGCTATAGACGCATGGCACCGCTGCGTAGGATGATCCTTACGTTGTTCTATCCGCTTGCTTTTATACTGGCGAGTAATAACGGCGGGAATCCACTTGTAGATTCTCTTTCGAGCATTTCGCCCGAATCACCATACTATTCCACGGCTATGGTACGCCTGTCTGAAATTCTCATGACGGAAAACACCGTGTTATCCCGACGTGCCGCGGAGGAGGCTATGCGCAATGCTATACGCACATCGCCCGACGATCCGTGGCACTATGTACGTTTAAGCAAAATACAATTTGAACGCAGTTTTTACCGTTCTGCGTTTGCCGCCTGCGATGATGCGATCCGGGTCAATCAATCTAAACCAGTGCCTTATCATGATGTTTTTTCCGAAGCCTATTACTACAAAGGCCTGATCAAAGAACGGCAAGCGCTCAAATACAAAGATATGATCAGCCCCGTTAACGAAGATTTCAGCATTTCTTTATCCAATTTCGGTTACGAAGATATGTTGGAATCAGCGCGATACTACGAAAAAGCGCTGGAATATAATGGCACACATCGGGACGCCCTTTTTCATCTGGGGTTGTTGTATTATGAAATTCGTGCGTTTGATAAAATGTCGGCTTTGTTTGAAAAAATCATTCAGTATAAGCCGGAAGACAAAGATGCCTTGATGTTTTTGGGGCTGGCTTATTATCACCGCGGCGATTTTGCACAAAGCCACACCTACTACCAACGCGCCATGCATGCGATGTCGCCGGAAGAGGCTTCGCGTGTTAATCATATCGGACATATCATACCCCGAGACGATAAAGAAAGCTATTTGTCCCGCGCCGGAAGCCCTACGCAATCATCAGCTTATGCGGCACAGTTTTGGCGGAAGCGTGATCCCCTGTTGTCGTCGGATTACAATGAACGTATGTTGGAACATTATAATCGAATGGCGTACGTCAATCTTCGTTTTGGAATACCGCGACAGAATATCATGGGTTGGGAAACAGAACGGGGTATGATCTACATTCGGTACGGCAAACCCTCGCAATGGGTGCGCACACAACCGGACGAAAAAATGCTGGGCGGTACCGAAATATGGTATTATCCGAGGTTCTCATTTCGTTTTGAGGATCATTACAGCAGCGGAAAATTTTTGCTGGATAATCCCTCACTGCTCGCATCGGAATCGGCCTATAACGAGCATTCGGAAGATTACGTATTTCCGGCCGAACGTTTATTCCCTGTGACGGCCAGAGTGTATCAATTCAAATCCCAATCCGGTCTCAACAAAATACGCGTGTATTATTCCGCCCTGATCAAGTCCATGGACCCCGATTATGAGACCTACGGTCCGACCGGCAAAACACAAACCGGTTTTTTTATCACAGATTCCGAGCGAAACATTTTATCTAAAACCATGGATACTTCGCTCGTTGAACCGAAAGAAACCCGGGATGCGCATGTATATAAAACGACCACGATGGAGACCTTCATACAAAGTAAAGAGCCCGTGCAGTGGTCTCTCGAATTAAAATCTTTGGGTGAATTTCGTTATGCGATGGCCGGCGATTCGTTGACCCTCCGAAGTTTTTCGTCACGCACTTTGGATATGAGCGATGTTGTTTTGGCCGATTATGTTGACGAAAATAAACCTTATGCCGTTTTTGCCAATACCCAAGGTGTTTTGCAGGCAGACAAACCCCTATACTTTTTTGCCGAAGTGTACAACCTTACTTTAGAAAAAGATCAAAGCCGTTTTGTCGTGGAAGCCGGATTAGCGCCGCATGCGACGGGTGGCATACGAACCTTTTTGCAAAAAATTTTCGGAAACACCGATGCCTTGGTGTATTCGACGTTTGAACAAACCGGCACGTCCCGTGATGATACCGTTACCTTTGCGCTCAATGTCAGTGAGGTACCGCCGGGAAACTATGATGCCGTTGTACGTATAAGGGATTTGATTTCCGGGCATACCACCGAACAGAAAACATCTATCAGGATCGTACGATGAAATGGTTAGGATGGTTTCATAAACCCAAATCAGCTATTTCCGTTGAAATTTTTAGCAAATCGGATTGTCATTTATGCGATGAGATATCCGATGCGTTTCATGGTCTGCAAAATGAATTCCCCATGACCATAAAATACACCGATATTACTTCCGATGAAACCTTGTTTGAAAAATACCGCTACGATATTCCCGTAGTATTTGTCAATGGCCGCAAAGCATTCAAGTATCGCGCAACAACCGATGCGATACGAAAACGTTTGCGCAGAGAGATATAAACTAAGCCGCGGTCTCTTTTACGTTATGCAAGCGTTCAAAAATCCCCACTTTATCCAAATGGAGCACCGTTGCCGTTCCATCCGGTGATGGCGCAAACATCGGCAAAAAACGTGCATTCCATTCGAAGTCGGCATGCAAATAAGAACGCCGTGCACTCGCGATTTGCATGGAAGTTTCCTCCGTGCCTTTGAGCGATACGATGAGTTCGGCCTCACCTTGCATCAAATCGGCAGGCGTCAAACCATTCAAAGGACTTTCAGCGTTCAACGGATGTACGACAGTCCAGTTGAGCGGAAGAAAGTTGACCGTGGAACGCTCCAAATTCAGATTAAAAAATTTACGCGTCGGTGCTCCCGATTCATCCAATACCATTGAAAACATCATATTGACTTCAACATCCATCAGCTGTGTGTCTTTGGAATTGGCCAGCCGCATCATGACCGCCTGTCCGTCGCGATACGGAGCGATCAAAACTTTATCGCTCCAAACGATTTTGGCGTCCGGTCTGGAAAAACGAGCATAAAGTAACCCGGTCGCAAGAGCAAAACAGAGTAGCCCGATCAATGCCTCCGCCGAAGCGACAATATTGGCTGCAACGCCTGTGGGATTGACGCGCCCGTAACCCACTGTCGTAAGAGTCTGTGCGCTAAAGAAAAAATCTTCGATATATTCACTGGCTGTATCAGAGGACAATAAGCCTGAAAAATGTTCCCGGCCGATCACAAAATATACCGACGCAAACACAAGGTTAATCGCAGTATAGATACCAAAGATAACGGCAAAAAATCGCCCCCAACTCATAGTTAGTAACGCATTGAGATAACTAAAACGATCCGCAAAGGATGCGCCGCGTTTGATCACATTAAATCGCCCGTCGGCATTCATCAGACGTTTGCCCTGATTATTGATCGTGCTGCTAAAACCGGAATCGTTGTAATCTTTGATCGTACGCGCAAGTTTCGTGAGCATAGGTTTTTCTGCCAATTCGTAGGTGAATTAAAAAGTAATTTTATAAATTTTTGACTGCAATGACGGTCGCTAATCGGTTACCGACGAACCATTATAATAGATTACTGGCCAATTCTGCCAAGGCGCTGCGCTCCCCTTTGAGCAAATTGACATGCGCAAACAGATCCTGACCTTTCATGCGATCCACCAGATACGCCAAACCATTGGACTGTGTATCAAGATACGGTGAATCAATTTGATAAATATCGCCGACAAATACCATTTTAGCACCTTCGCCCGCACGGGTGATAATGGTTTTTATTTCATGCGGCGTCAGGTTTTGCGCTTCATCTACGATAAAAAATATTTTATCCAGGCTCCGCCCGCGGATATAAGCCAGCGGCGCAATGACCAATTTTTCGCGCTCAAGCATTTCAGCAATGCGTGTCACTTCGGTGCTTTCCTGAGAAAATTTATTTTTTATCACGGCTAGATTATCCCACAGCGGTTGCATATACGGATCAAGTTTTTCATGGACATCGCCCGGCAGGTATCCGATATCCCGATTACTGAGCGGTACGACCGGTCGTGCTAAGTATATTTGACTGTAAAGCTGTCTTTGCTGCAGTGCGGCGGCCAGCGCCAGCAGCGTTTTGCCCGTACCGGCTTTACCCGTCAGCGTAACCACCGCAACCTCCGGGCGCATGAGCGCATCCAATGCAAACACCTGCTCCGCATTGCGGGGTTCGATGCCATACGCTCGTTTTTTCTCGATACGTTCCAAACCCTGCGCCGATGGATTATAGTGTGTGAGTACGCTGCTGCTGTGATTTTTGAGAATATAGTATTCATTAGCTACCGGTTTACGCGGCAGTTTGAGATCATCGGCCGGGACGGCCTCAGTCTGTTCATAAAATCTGCGGATCACCTCGGTATTAAAATTTTCATGCGTCTGAATGCCCGTGTACAGTTCGTCCACGTTGCGAATTTTCCCGGTCTCATAATCCTCCGCCGGAATGCCAAGCGATTTGGCTTTCATCCGGAGATTGATGTCTTTGCTGATGATGATGACTTCGCGATCCGTACGCTTATGCCGTAGCTGATCCGCCAGCGCCAAAATTCGGTGATCGGGTTTATTGGTCGTAAAGGCATTATACACGAGCTCCGAGTGCGCCTCACCGACTTCGACAAATAAACGCCCGTGGCCTTTTTTTAATTGAAGGCCTTTATTGAATAATTGTGCCTTGGATAACTTATCCATCTCGCGGATAAATTCGCGCGCCTGAAAATTGATCAGATCACTACCTTTTTTGAATTGATCAATTTCTTCCAGTACGACGATGGGTATCACGACATCGTGCTCTTTAAAATTATAAATGCACGTGTAGTCATACAGGATCACATTGGTGTCGAGGATAAAAAGTTTCGTTTCGGGCTTGGTTTTAGAATTCGGCATAGGCTTCCTTGGTTAAGGGATCACGGAAGGAAGAATATCGTTGTGAATTATTTGGCGAACGGATGTCAGGACTTGATCGGATACGGTATAGTTGACATGAGGGTCGGCGGTTGCGATCACCACGATATCCAGCGCCGGTACGACGTAGATCAACTGTCCGCCATAACCGAAGGCATAAGCCGCCGGATAATCCATAGCCTCATCCAACCACCACAGATGGCCATACGCGTGGTTATCATCCAAAACATCGGTAAAAGAAATATCCGGCCATAAATCTGAAAAAACACGCTGCCCGTCGTAACAACCACCGTCCAGATACGTCATACCGATCTTGGCCATATCCCGTGCCCGCAGATATAAACCCGTACCGCCCAAAGGAATCCCCTGCGGATCGGCCTGCCAATGCATCGAATCAATTCCAAGCTTCGAAAAAAATTTATTCCTAGACCATGATATTAATTTATTATCGGTACGATCTGACAATATACCCGAGATAATATGCGGCACGGCCGAACTGTAGTTAAAAACACGCCCCGGCACGGTATCCATCGGGAGGTGTACTGCGAATGAAACATAATTCCCATACAAGCGATCGGCGACTTCATTCCACGCATATCCCGCAGACATCGTCAGGAGATGTTTCAATGTGATTTGCCGTGCACGGTTATCGCTGATATCTTCATAATATTTTGGGAAATACCGGCTGAGTTTATCGGAAACATTGTGGATGGTATGATCATACAGCGCAACACCGGTCAAAGCACCGACGATGCTTTTGGTAACCGAACGTTGTTCAAAAAATGTTGCTGAATCCGCAGACTGAAAATATTTTTCAAACACCAAGCCGTTTCCCCGCACGACCAATAAAGCGTAGAGTGTTTCGATCGCGGATGCATGGCTGTTCCACACATTGACGCTTGTAGAATCCATTCTCGCCTCCGCAAAAGATATACGGCGCAAAGCGGCCGTTTCATCGCACGGCGGTTCCTGCAGGTCATTGCTACGACAGGAGGTAAATAATAGAAAAAATGTAAGAAGTTTCCTAAGTTCTCTCATACACCCTACGCTCAAACATTAAAATTCACGTTGAATTTCTATTTATCTAATAATTTTATGATAGCGTCAAGAAAATCAAAATAATCTGGGTGTATATCAGAATACTTTAGTTCATCAAAAAGGGTATCTTTAAATTCATTCACAAATTCTTCAGAATCATCTTTACTTATATCATTTTGATTTAACCAAAGTTTCAATGCGAATATTTTACCTTTTGAGTGATTACTAAATTCTTTTTTTTTCTTAAAACCCTTTTTTGAAATTAAATTTTCTAAGGTCTTTTGAAAGTATTCATCTTTTATAAAGTCCTCACTGGTAACGGCTTGAACCGTTTTGAATAATTCATCGTATCTTTTCCAAACTCCGTAGACTCTTTCCTTTTGAAACTCCTTTTGTCTTGAAACAGCAGCCTCATCAGCATCGCTAATAATCAGACACTCTCGTCTTGCAAGTTCCATTAATGGTGTGATCATTTTTATTGATGAAACACCTTTTGCATGAGTAACACCAATTCCTTCAAAAAACTCTTTTTGAGTTTTGTGCGATTTACTACTTAGTGCAGTTTTAAATAATTTTTTGTCTTTCCAGCCTTCAAAAATAATATTCTTTTTTTTAAGAACCTCGTACACAGAAAACCCGAGTGCTCTATATATCAACTCTTCGTCTTTGAAGTTAGAATCGTTCGCAATACTTATATTGGTTACTTCATTTTCTTTTTTTACAATTAAATGCCTCTCAATGTTTTCATTATCTATCATAAAAATGGAGTGCGTTGATGCAAACACATAATTATTATTTTTTGAAATCCTAATTAACTCATCCCTCAAGTAACGAGTTCCCGATGGGTGTAATCCAGTATCTGGCTCATCAAACAATAACAATGAATTAATTAAGCTTTGATTTTTTGCGCTTATCGAAACAGTCAAAAGAAATGAAACAAATCTTTTAAATCCATCACTTCGCATAGCTAGTGGAAAACTATTTTTTTCCGAAACAGCTATCCGGATATTTGTCCCATCAGGTTCTAATAAAAATTCAACCTTATCATATTCCTTCCATATATTTTGGAATAACTCCGTAGTATGGTAAGCAACACTTTTAAGAAGATTCTTCAAACCAGTTGACGATTTTTCTCTGGCAGTTGCAATTGCGACATCAATATCGCTTACTCCTGCAAGTTTAAACATGTTTTTTAGAGGAATGCATATTTCTGGATTAGTTGCGAACCTATTAAGGTCAACTTCCGATGGAAGTAAATTTTTTTCATCATACTCCCATAATATTACTTCTGGTAGATTTTCCTCTATAACACTTATGGCGCAGTCTCTAAGTAGTAGTAGGATATCTTCAATTTTAGCGTCCTCCCAATCATCATCTTGCAGTGACGATGTATCATAAATAAATGATTTGCCTTCAAATCCTGAGGGTGTTTTTGATCCTTTCTTTATTTTTTTCCATCCTTTTTCTAATATTATACCTGCTGTATTAGACCTTAGAGCTGAAAATTTTTGTTCTTTACCTATATTAATACGAAAGACTGCTTCGCAATAGTTTCTTAAAAAGTCTTTAAATAAAACTATTTCTTCAGTTTTACTTTTTTTTAGTAAATTAAATTCACCTGTAATACTGAATAAACTGTTGATAAAAGCTGATTCTATTTGAATGTATTCATCATCCGTGAATTCAAATACAAATCTTATAAATGACTCATCCCCTTTTACCGGTTCTTCATTTGGCAGAGCCTCTCGAATATCTGTTTTTTTGGGCTCTTTATCTTTCGAAAGTAATGACAACGCGCTAAGAACATTAGATTTTCCACTTTCATTTATCCCTACCAAAAAATAACAATTTTTTGAAAGGTCTATTTTCAGATTTTTGATTGACCTAAAATTCTCAATTTGCACATAGTTTAAAACCATAGTATTTCCCTCAAAAATAAAGCACGACAATACATCCGTTACCGGATCATCATCGTGCTCTCTATTCATAACTCAAGGACAGTCAGCATTCAGTAGATTCGACCTTTTCTTTATAGTCGGTCACTTCCCAAAAAACGCTGCAATTCTTTTCAAAACCATATGCCCGGATTACGAGCAGCCCATACTGTTACCGCAGTTCAGACACTTGTAGCAAGCGCCGTTACGAACCGTCATATGCCCGCATACATCGCAAGCCGGCGCATCACCCATCATTTCGCTCAGTTGTTTTTCCATCGGATTGGCTGAGGCGTCATGCGCATGAGTATCATGCGTATGGGAATGTGAAGCCGTCGGCGTTTCGTTTGTCCCCGATTGGGCAACCGGTGCCGTAGCCGTATCAATCTGCGGCGGCACATGTACGAAGTCCATACGTCCGAGATACTCCATCGCCAATACGCGGAAAATGAAGTCTATGATGGATGTCGCATTTTTAATATTGGGATGGTTTGTAAAACCGCTCGGTTCAAACCGTGTGAACGTAAACTTCTCTACAAATTTTTCAAGCGGCACACCGTACTGCAAACCCATGGAGACGGCCACGGCAAAACAGTTTAACAAACTGCGATAAGCCGCTCCTTCTTTAAACATATCGATGAATACTTCACCGATCTGACCGTCTTCGTATTCACCCGTACGGAAATAAATCTTGTGACCGCCAAGCTCAACCTCTTGGGTAAACCCGTTACGTTTGAGCGGCATCGGTTTTTTCTGGCCCCGCCGCAATTCTTTGGCCGCATGTTCGATCGCAGCTTTGACCGCAGCATCAATTTGGGCTTTCACTTCTTCCGCACTTTGTCCGGCCTCAGACTCCGTCGACAGGCCTTTGCTGCTCAGCGGTTGGGAAAATTTGGATCCGTCGCGATACAGCGCTACGGCTTTCAGCCCGAGCTTCCAGCCTTCGAAGTAGATTTTCTCGATATCTTTGACGCTGGCTTCGTTAGGAATATTCACTGTCTTGGAAATCGCTCCAGACAGGAAAGGTTGCGCGGCGGACATCATCTTGATATGTCCCATCGGGTCAATAAACCGTTTACCGATACCGCATTTATTGGCACAATCAAATACGGCCAAATGTTCCTCTTTGAGTAAATGCGTGCCTTCGACCGTTTGCGCGCCACCGATATAGATCACCGCACGGGAGATCTGTTCGCCGCTGAGGCCTTTGGTTTTGAGGCTTTTGATATTGATATGCGGCGTCCACTCATCAAGCGATTTGTTTTTCTGTACGTAGGCTTCGGCTTCAGCGATCTCCGCATCGGCAAAACCCATTTGTTTCAGCTGTTCGGGATTGACGTACGGCGCCCCTTCGAACGTACCATGGCCGAGAATATATTTGATGATACCGTCAATATCATCGGCGGAGTAACCGAGATTGCGCAATGCTTGGGGGATCGAATTGTTGACGATTTTGAAATAACCGCCGCCGGCCAATTTTTTCCATTTGACGAGCGAAAATTCGGGTTCCACACCTGTCGTATCGCAGTCCATCAGCAATCCGATCGTACCGGTCGGAGCCAACACGGTAGCTTGGGCGTTGCGGTAGCCATATTTTTCGCCCATCTTGACGCAGGTATCCCAATCTTCTTGGGCCGCCTTCAGCAAGGCTTCGTCGTGACTGAATTCCGGGTTGATTTTATATGCCGCGTCACGGTGCTTATTCATTACACGCAACATGGGTTTTTCATTTTTCTTATAACCCGCAAAAGGTCCTTTGATGGAAGCCACTTCCGCAGAACCGCGGAATCCCCATGCGTGCATGATCGCCGTGATCGCACCGGCCATCGCACGGCCTTCTTCGGAGTCGTATGCAAGCCCGTTGACCATCAGGAGCGTACCAAGGTTGGCATAACCCAAACCGAGCGGGCGGTAGTCATGACTGTTTTGCGCGATCTGCTGCGTCGGATAACTGGACATATCCACAAGGATTTCCTGCGCAATGATAAAAATGCGGCACGCTTGACGAAAACCTTCGATGTCAAACTTACCCGATTCATCGGCAAACTTCATCAGATTGATGGAAGCGAGGTTGCAGGCGGAGTCATCAAGGAACATGTATTCCGAGCAGGGATTGGATGCATGGATTTTGTCTGTATTGGGACACGTATGCCAATCATTGATCGTATCATCAAACTGTACGCCCGGGTCGGCGCATGCCCAGGCCGCATAAGCGATTTGCTCATACAAGTTGCGCGCGTCGTGGGTTTCCACCGTTTTACCAGTGGTGCGTGCGATGGTATCCCATTTGCCGTTTTCCAAAACGGCATTCATAAATTTATCGCTGATACGTACGGAATTATTGGAGTTCTGTCCGGACACCGTCTGATACGCTTCGCCGTTGAAATCGGATTCGTATCCGGCGTCAATTAACGCTTTGACTTTTTTCTCTTCTTTCACTTTCCAGTTGATAAAATCTACGATTTCAGGATGATCCATATCAAGACAGACCATCTTTGCCGCACGGCGCGTCGTGCCGCCGGACTTGGTAGCACCGGCACCGCGATCCAAAACAGTCAGAAAGGACATCAAACCGGACGATGTACCCCCGCCGGATAGTTTTTCCTGCTTACCGCGCAACGAAGAAAAATTAGAACCCGTACCGGAACCGTATTTGAAAAGTTTAGCCTCGTTTTTGGCTAATTCAAAAATACCCATCAGATCGTCCGACACGGATTGAATGAAACACGCCGAGCATTGGGGTTTGGAATACGAATCTTCCGTCATTTCGATTTTGCCGGATTGCGCATTCCAGTAAAAATTACCACCGCTGCCCTTAATCTGATATTCATGATAAAGACCGCAGTTAAACCATACCGGTGAATTGAAGGCACCTTTCTGATTCACAAGCAGGTGCGTAAGTTCCAATTCAAAAACTTCCGCATCGGCCGACGAATCAAAATACCCCATCGCTTCGCCTTCGATGCGAATCGTATGGGCCACACGATGAACAAGTTGTTTGACGCTGATTTCGCGTCCCGTTCCCGGCACACCAGCTTTACGGAAATATTTGGAAGCCGCGATATCCGTAGCCAACTGAGACCACTCGCGGGGTATCTCCAGATCACGCATTTCAAATACGACGCGACCATCGGGTTCGGTGATCACGCTGGAACGCTTTTCCCACACGATCTCATCAAATGGATGTATGTTTTCTTTGGTAAAAAAGCGATTAAATCGAAGACCCTTCGCGCCTTCATAATTAACGCCATTGAGCATCGCCGCATCCGCCTTCTTGGGAGATGCTTTTTTCACATCACGCTCTTGAATTGCCATGGCTCCAAGATTCCTTTAGAATAAGGTTTGATAAACAGTTATAAAAAACTTATTAAAAACGTTTTTTCCTGTCTTACGAGCCGTCTGTAGAAGGGACAAAAGAACCGTAGGTCTGAATCGTCTTTTCAGACAACCTTCCCGATGTCCACCGGCCTCTCAACTCCTGTGGACGAACCGAAAGCCATGTCGCTCTCAAAAACAGGGGTAAGCACATAATAAAGTCCCACCTAAAAAAACGCAAGCCGAATTTTCGCATTTCAAGATAATAACAAGTTATCAACATGATAAATATTTATATTTATTAACTATAAATAATAGCAATATTGAATTGCCAACAATTTTGTTAATAAAAAATTACCAACATTATCTAAACAAAAAACGAAGTTAATTTTGAATGATTATTTATTAAGATTTTACGTGCTGTTTGTGCTCAAAAAAGGCCAAATAGCTAAAAATCTGAAGAAATCATTAGAAATCGTTATTATAAAATTCACCATCACTCATGTAAATTATTAAAGCCATGCGTTCATTTAAAAGCCAATGATCATTATTTTATCGGAGCATCTTATCCAGCGGAGCAATAATCGTAGCGCAAGTTTAATCAATACAATCCCCTTGCATTTTTTTTTTCATTCCCGTATTTTGCCTTTGTTCATTCCGACAGCAATTCGTTTCTTCATAATATCATTATTTACCACGTTTCCGGAGTTTACTATATGCAGGTTCCCTTTTCGACGCTGGTAACCTCCTCCGTCGGCAAAAAAATCATGACCGGCTTGACGGGGTTGGGTTTGTGTCTTTTTATTCTTTCTCACCTCCTCGGTAATTTTAATCTTTTTCTCGGCCCGGATGCTTTCAATCAATACACCAAAACCCTGGAGAGTTTCGGCAAAGCGCTGTATGTGATCGAAGCCTTGCTCGTTTTGGCCTTTGTAATGCACGCGGTCGTAGGCATCTCCGTATGGCAGAGCAAACGGCGCGCGCGTCCCGAAGCCTATCACAAGACGGCTTACGCCGGAGGCAACAGCAAAAAATCCTTTGCTTCGCTTTCAATGCTTTATACCGGTCTTATTATTCTTCTGTTTCTTTTTATTCACATCAAATCGCTTAAGTTTGGACCCAATATGGCCGAAGGGTATGTCTACACCCACACAGTCACTGGCGAAAAAATGCGAGACATGTACAAACTGACGGTCGAACACTTTAAAAACCCGTTTTATGCGTTCGGTTATGCGTTGGTAATGCTGCTCCTTGGCGTCCACCTCCGGCATGGATTTTGGAGCGCCTTCCAATCGCTGGGCCTTACGCATCAGCGTTTGAAGCCGCTTATTTTTTCGGTGGGAATTCTTTTTGCCTCAGCGATGGCGTTGGGCTTTTTTGTGCTCCCGCTGTGGATTTATTTTTCACGGTAGGACATGCTTTACGATAATATCTGCATCCTAATGACTATATAAGCTTACGAGGATACTCATGAAACTTGATTCCAAAATTCCCTCAGGCCCGCTCGCGGATAAATGGAGCCAACATAAGTTCAATATGAAGTTGGTCAATCCTGCGAATCGCCGTAAATATACTGTCATTGTCGTCGGTACGGGGCTTGCCGGTGCATCCGCCGCAGCAACCCTCGGCGAACTCGGCTACAATGTACATTCTTTTTGCATTCAGGATTCGCCCCGCCGAGCTCACTCGATCGCGGCGCAGGGCGGCATCAATGCGGCAAAAAATTATTCTAACGACGGAGACAGTGTGCACCGTTTGTTTTATGACACGATCAAAGGCGGAGATTACCGCGCACGCGAAGCTAATGTCCATCGTTTAGCGGAGCTTTCCGTCAATATTATAGACCAGTGCGTCGCACAAGGCGTCCCGTTTGCACGTGAATACGGCGGCCAACTAGATAACCGCTCCTTTGGCGGTGCGCAGGTATCGCGTACATTTTATGCCCGCGGCCAAACCGGACAACAACTTCTCCTTGGCGCCTACGGTTCGCTGATGCGTCAGGTCAATGAAGGCGCCGTCAAAATGTTCCCCCGTCGAGAAATGCTGGATCTGGTGGTGATTGACGGTCAGGCCCGCGGCATCGTCGTCCGCAATCTCGTGACCGGTGCGATCGAATCCTATGCCGGTGACGCCGTACTGCTGTGTACCGGTGGCTACGGAAACGTTTTTTATCTTTCGACCAATGCTAAAAATTCCAACGTTACTGCTTCGTGGCGATGCTATAAAAAAGGTGCGTTTTTCGGCAATCCCTGCTACACGCAGATTCACCCGACCTGTATCCCCCAAAGCGGCGATTATCAGGCCAAACTGACGCTCATGAGCGAAAGCCTCCGTAATGACGGGCGCGTATGGGTTCCTAAAACCAAAGGTGATAAACGTCCGCCGGAACAAATTCCTGAAAATGAACGCGACTATTATTTGGAACGTAAGTACCCGAGTTTCGGAAATCTTGTACCGCGTGATGTGGCATCCCGTAATGCCAAATCCGTATGTGATGAAGGACGCGGTGTCGGCGAAACAGGTCTCGCCGTATATCTTGATTTTTCAGATGCCATCAAACGCCTCGGTGAAGACGATATTCGTGAAAAATACGGCAACCTTTTTGATATGTACGAACGTATCACCGGCGACAATCCTTATAAGACACCGATGCGTATATATCCTGCCGTTCACTATACGATGGGCGGTCTTTGGGTGGATTATAATCTGATGTCCACCGTTCCGGGCTTGTTTGTATTGGGTGAGGCCAATTTCTCGGATCACGGAGCCAATCGCCTTGGCGCCAGCGCCTTGATGCAAGGACTCGCCGACGGCTATTTCGTGATTCCTTATACCTTGGCTAACTATCTCGCCTCGTCAAGTTTTAATAAAATCACGACGGATCACCAGGCGTTCAAAACAGCCGCAACCGCAGTAACCGAACAAACGAAAAAACTATTGGCCATCAAAGGCAAAAAAACCGTTTTGGAATTTCATCGCGAACTCGGCAAAATTATGTGGGACGAAGTCGGTATGGCTCGCAATAAAGCAGGATTGGAACGCGCTTTAAGTGAAATCCCAAAACTCCGTGAAGAATTTTGGAAAAATGTCAATGTTCCCGGCGAAGGTGAATTACTCAACAAAAACCTCGAATTTGCGGGACGTGTTGCTGATTTCTTGGAACTTGGCGAGCTCATGGCAATGGACGCACTGCAACGCGAGGAATCATGCGGAGGCCACTTCCGTGAAGAACATCAGACACCGGATGGTGAAGCCAAACGTAATGACGAACAGTTTGCTTACGTCGCGGCATGGGAATATGCCGGTGCCGACAAAGCGCCGATACTCAACAAAGAAGAACTGACGTTTGAAAACGTTCATCTTGCCCAACGAAGCTATAAATAATCTGAACCGAAGCGCCGCAACGCGGCACTTAATAGATAAGAGGAAATTATGGAACAAAAGAAAATGACCCTTCACCTGAAGATCTGGCGCCAGAAAAACATGCAAAGCGCCGGTAAAATGGTGGATTATACGTTGGACAATGTATCAACCGATATGTCGTTTCTCGAAATGCTGGACGTTCTCAATGAACGCATCATCAAAAACGGTGAGGATCCCATCGAATACGATAATGATTGCCGGGAGGGTATTTGCGGTATGTGCAGCATGGTGATCAACGGTGTTGCCCACGGTCCTGAAAAAGGCACGGCCACCTGCCAGCTCCACATGCGCAAATTTAAGGACGGCGACCACATCACGGTAGAACCTTGGCGCGCATCACCCTTTCCCGTTGTTAAAGATTTAGCCACGGATCGTTCGGCTTTTGATGCGATTATTGCCGCCGGTGGTTATACCTCGTGCCGTGTTGGCTCCGCGGCCGAAGCCAATGCGTTACTGGTTCCCAAAGATATGGCCGATAAAGCGATGGATGCGGCCGCATGTATCGGTTGCGGCGCTTGCGTAGCGGCCTGCCCCAACGGCTCCGCTTCCCTTTTTGTATCCGCTAAAATCGCGCAGTTTACTTATCTGCCCCAAGGTCACGCCGAACGGAAGCAACGCGTACTCAATATGGTCAATAAAATGGATGAACTCGGTTTTGGCGACTGCTCCAATCACGGTGAATGCGAAGCTGTTTGCCCGAAAGAAATATCCATCACTCATATAGCTATCATGCGCAAAGAATATCTTAAAGCCGCACTGAGCTAAATGCTAATAATTTTGTCCCTTTGAAAAAGGCGAGCGATGCATGCTCGCCTTTTTTGTAATAGTATTTTTACAATTTTTTAATTTTTTTGTGAAACCTTAAACCATAAGCATCGTATTCATTATTGGTTACACCATTAATGAAAGGTGGTTTGTACTATGGCAGGTGTTTATAAATTCTCAGACATGCGCAGTCCCCTGCTTTTTGTTTCCCTGCTTTTTTCCGCATTACCCGCGTTTGCTCAAACATCCGTAGCGGAACTGAAAAACTTTGAGATGGATAAAATCTATGTCAAAGGATTCAGCGTTTCCAAAAACTCATCCGTGCATATCAAAGGCATCGGTGTGATGTCGGATCACGAAAAATGGTATCGCTGGAATCCCATGATCGCCTACGGATGGATCATCAACGCGGATACCCGTGAATTGGTTTGGACCATGGATCCTTCCAACGTCACCAGCAATTGGAACTCGCGCAACATAGTTTACGAGGGCAATCTGACGTTAGCGCCGGGTAATTATGAAGCCTATTACACCACGACGGGCCAAAAGGTTATTCGTATCTCCCGCTCACAAAGTTATTTCAATCAATTCTTCAAAAATCTGGCCAATGTTTTTGTTGACGATGCCGATTTGTACGAAAACGCGGATGAGTGGTTATTACAAATCACATCGGATGAAAGACCATCCAATTTTGGTTCATACGACGGCGCTTTACCCAAAAGCGTTTTCCTGAACCTTTGCGGCGCCCGCGACAGCGATTACCGGGAAAAAGGTTTTACGCTGGAGCGCGACATCAAAGTCAAAGTGTATTGCAACGGCGAAGGCCAAGACCGGCGCATGTATGATTATGGCTGGATCGCTGAGGATAAATCTTCAAAGACCGTATGGGAAATGCGTTTTGATAATACCGAACACGGCGGTGGCGCTGAAAAAAATCGTTTGTATCGCGGCATCATCACCTTGCCCGCCGGCAACTATGTTGCAACATTCCTAACGGATGATTCGCATTCGTTTATGGATTGGAATATGCAACCGCCGTACGATCCCTCTTCATGGGGTATGATGCTGAGTGTCGTTGACGAGCGCGATTTGGATTTTGTACGCGAATACAAAAAAGCCAAGAAACAGGAAATTCTTTCCATTACCGGTGTCGGCGATGAACAGTTCCGTTCTGAAGGCTTATCGCTCAGCCGTAAAACGGATCTACATGTTTTTGCCCTGGGAGAAGGCCGTGAAAACCGGATGTACGATTATGGATGGATCGTCAATGCGCGCGACGGCAACACGATATGGGAAATGCGATTCCGCGATACCAAGTTCGCCGGTGGCGCCGACAAAAACCGTTTATTTGATGGAGTCGTATCGTTACCTGCCGGTGAATATATGGTGTACTATCGTACCGACGGTTCGCATTCGGCTGAAGATTGGAACGATGATCCGCCATACAACCAACAAAAATGGGGCATTACGTTAAGTCTTGTTAATAACAGCGATGCATCGTCCATCAGCAAACTTAATGAATTGCCGGAAGATAATAATGTTCTCGCACAGATCGTTCGCGTCGGAGATGACGAATACGAAACCCGCGACTTTTCGCTGAATCGCGCCACCGAAGTGCGCATCCAATGCATCGGTGAAGGACGTTCCGGAAGAATGTACGATTACGGATGGATAAAAAACGCTGAAACCGGTCAGACTGTTTGGAAAATGCTGTATGAAGATACCGAGCCAGCTGGTGGTGCACGAAAAAACAGATCATTTAATGGTGTGGTCCTATTGGCTCCGGGAAATTACAAGGTAACTTTTATTTCGGATGATTCACATTCCTACGAAGATTGGAACGACGATCCGCCGAATTTACCGGACCGCTGGGGTATTACGGTACGCGTCAATAAATAGTTTTCCCCTACTGAAAAAATAAAACCCTGAGTTGAACTCAGGGTTTTTTATTGCCATTTTTATAAATTGCCTCAAGCGGCTACGGTCGGCGCAGATTGTGATTTAGTTTTTGATTCTTTGGATTCCGCGATACCCGCTTCCATCCAACCGTATTTATTATTCAAAATATCTTTGGCCATGTTGTATTTAGCGTTGTCATCATTATTCCACATGGCTTTGAATGACACTTCGACGCGACGTCGTGCGTTACGGCAAAAAAGATCCGCAAGCTTCATCGCATCGGAATTACCTTCTTTGGCCATCTTGACGGCACGCGACATCGTAGCCGACATAGCAAAAAGTTCGGCACCGATATCAACGGCGCGGAACAAGAATGCCTGTTTGTATGCCAGTTTAGCTTGATGACGCATCATTCCGTGGAAAATCTCCCGGGATAATTTGCGTGTTTTGCGTTCGACAAAACGCATGTGCGTCGCGAGCGGACCAAATTCACTAAAACGTGGCCACCGTCCCCAACCTAACCAGCGTGTCGGATACCAAATGCCATAAAACAGCGCAATCTTAGGCAGAGCTCCCAGTTTTTCACCGATAGAGGATTTGGGATCGATCATTTTCCAAGCAACTTCCAAATGTTTATCTACGGCTTCCCGCGCAATAAACAAGCGCATAATTTCACTCGATCCTTCAAAAATCAAATTAATTCGAAAATCACGCATCATACGTTCAACAGCAACCGGATCTTCACCGCGTGCGCGTAAAGAATCGGCCGTTTCATATCCGCGGCCGCCGCGTATCTGCAGCGTATCATCTACAATTTTCCAACCGGCTTCGGTATTATACATTTTACCGACAGCGGCCTCTAGGCGAATGTCCAACTTCTTATCCGCCATGGCTGTAGATAACGAAGCAACCGATTCCATGGCAAACGTCATGGAAGCCATATCGGCAATTTTTTGTGCGATGGCTTCATGTTTACCGATGGGTTGTCCCCACTGTACACGCTTGGAAGCCCATTCCCGCGCAACATGGAGGCATGCTTTCGCCGTTCCCGCCGCTCCCGCCGGCAGTGTCAATCGCCCGGTATTGAGCGTGATTAACGCCAACTTGAGACCTTTACCTCTACCCCAAATGATGTTTTCTTTGGGCACGCGCACGTCTTTGAATGACAGAACCGCATTTTCCAATGCTTTGAGACCCATGAAGTAACAGCGATGATCTACTTTTACGCCGGGCCATTTGGTCTCAACGATAAACGCTGTGATCGCTCCGTCTTCAGGATGACGTGCCATCACAACGATGATATCAGCGATTGTACCGTTGGTACACCATAGTTTTTCACCATTGAGTATGTACGACTGACCGTCTTCGCTTTCAACAGCGGTGGTGTGCAACTTGGCAGGATCCGAACCGGCTTCAGGTTCCGTCAGCGCAAACGCTGAAATTTCGCCTTTGGCTAATCGAGGCAGATACTTTTGTTTTTGTTCGTCGGTACCAAATAGCATCAGCGGTTGAGGTACGCCGATGGATTGATGTGCAGACAATAAGGCAATCACATTGCCATCTTTCGTACAGATCAATTCCATTATTTTATTATATTCGGCTTGCGAAAATTCCAAACCACCGTACTCTTTTTTGATCTTCATGCCGAACGCACCCATCGCCTTGAGCCGGTCGCGCACCGCCATGGGTATTTTTCCTTCACGATCGATCGCATCGGAATCCACTTCCTCTTCGATGAACTTCTTGAACTCGGTATAAAACTGCTGAAATTCGGGACGGTTAATTCCCTTGGGTTCCGGATACGGATGAACTAAATCCAGACGAAGGTTACCTAAAAAAATTTCACGCAAAAAACTGGGATTTTCCCATTTGCTCTCGCGGGCGGATTCGGCTACTTCCCGAGCCTCTTCCTCGGTGACATGGCGCTTGCCGCTTTGTGCATCATGAGCTGACATTATCGGATTACCTTTCCTGTAATAACATATGTGATAAATAAAAAGCTTGTTTGTATAAATCAAATATCCAAATTCATTGCACTAAATTCAAATTAAAAATACGCCGTCAGACGGATATTACGCTTGTATTTTTACATGTGGTCGGCTATATTAGCCCGCTTTTTAATTTTCGTTCAAATCTTACGATTTCATGTTCAATTTTTCTCGTACGCTGCTTCGTGATGTCATCTTATATGCCGTCCTCGTTGCTATTTTTATCGCTATTTTTCTCATCGGAGAATACATCTCCGACAGTTACTTTCCGCGCACCAGCGACTATGTGATTTTTTTCTTCAAAGCTCTGGTTTTCATCCTCATTTACGAGCCTATCCGTAAACTCACGGAACTCTATATCCGGAAAATCGTTTTTAGCTATTACTACCGTCGCCAGGAAGATCTCCGTGATTTGGATGCCCGGTTGGTTTCCACGATGGGTTATCATGAAATGGCCGATATTATCACCGAACGGATTAGTGGATTGCTGAATGTCAAATACGCCGCGATTTACCTTCGCATCCCCGAATTTTTTTCATTGGTGAGTTCGTATGGCCGCAGTGACCTCATTACCAAACGTATTAAAGCCGACATGGCCGTTTATGATGCCTTGTTATCCGGCAAACGCGTATTCACAATAAATGAACTGTTTGTTATGCATCAGACCGTTTTAACCGATGATGCGTTAAAAGTTTTCAAACACGAAGGCTGCAAATACATCATACCGATGTTAAAAAAAGACGGCATTAGCGCCTTGCTCGTGTTGGGTGAAGAAACGCAGATTCGCTACGATCTGAGCGACGAAGATAAAAAAATCCTCTGGCAATCCATGCAACGCGTCGGCAATACGCTTGAGAGTACGCGCCTCTATAGTCAACTTCAAAAATCGCTCGTAGAAAAAGAAATCGTTCTAGAGATTGCCAAAAAATTTAACGGTGAAATTCATACCGAAAAATTGCTCGATAATATTCTCGATGCCGTCAAATCCATCGTGCCGTACGATGCCGCCGGTATTTTCCTGGTGAATGAAGTGACGCAAGAAATCGAAAGTGCGGTCATGCGCGGTTACGATCCTGAAGTAATGGAACAAATTCGCATGAAAGTCGGAACCGGTCTGATCGGTCACGTTGCGATCATTGGCAAACCGGTCATCGTAAAAGACGTCAATTTTGATGAACACTACGTCAGTGTTCGTGACAATACCCGATCCGAAATAACAATTCCCATCAAGGACAGCGACCGTACCATCGGTGTACTCAATCTCGAAAGTGACATGCTCGGCGCTTACCATGAGGGATTTCTCGATATACTCAATGCAATCGCCGGCGAAGCCGGAATTGCCATACAAAATGCACAGCTCAACGAGCAAGCCATTCGCAATGAAGAATTGCAAAAAGAACTTAAAATTGCAGGTAAGATCCAGCAGGCTATCCTCCCGCAGCAGTTACCGCGTATTCCCAATCTGCAAATAACGGCCAAAAGCCTTCCCTGTTATGCTGTCGGCGGCGACTTCTATGATGTGCTAAAGCTTAATGATCATCAGGTCACGGTTTCCATCGGCGATGTATCCGGAAAAGGCGTACCGGGCGCCATCATGATGTCCGTATTGTACACCAGCTATCGTGGCATGGTGCACGAATACAAAACGAGCTGGGAAGTCGTTAATAGTTTGAACAACCTCCTTTGCACACATACGGCCGAAGGCCGCTATGCAACGTTCTTTCACTGCATAATTGATTTTGAACGCCTCATCATGTATTATACGAATGCGGGCCATAATCCGCCGATGATCCGTAAAGAAAGCGGCGAATGGATCAAACTTCGGGAGGGCGGCATTGTATTGGGATTCATCCCCGATCAGGATTATCGTCAGATGACCCAGCCGCTTGATCCGGGCGACATCATCGTATTGTACACAGACGGGATTACGGAAGTATTCAGCGAAGCCGAAGAATTGTTCGGCGAAGAGCGTCTCAAAGAGGTTATAGAAAATAACCGTGAAACTTCTGCTAAAAATATTCAGGACGAAATCATCGCCGCGGTCAGCACATTTGCCCCGGATCAGGAAATGCAACAGGACGATATTACACTCGTGATTATTAAAATCGAAAAAAGTACATTAGTATAAATGATACAGTTTTGGAGCAAGGGACATCATGGCATCGGTTGACATCAAAGCACTGAACGAGCGCATTTATATCGAAAGCGGATTCATTGACAACATTCTCAAAGAAGTCGGCCTCGTTATCGTCGGTCAAAAGTATATGATCGAGCGTTTATTAGTAGCGCTTTTGTCCAACGGCCACGTTCTGCTCGAAGGCGTGCCGGGTCTTGCGAAAACCTTAGCGATCAAAACATTGTCGGAAACGATTCATACCAAGTTTCAACGTATTCAGTTCACGCCCGACCTTTTGCCCGCCGATTTGCTCGGAACGCTGATTTACAATCAGAAAGAAGGAAATTTTTATACCCGCAAAGGACCGGTTTTTTCCAATCTTATTTTAGCGGATGAAATCAACCGTTCACCGGCCAAAGTGCAAAGCGCGTTGCTTGAAGCTATGCAAGAGCGTCAGGTTACCATCAGCGATACGACGTATCCTCTGCCGGAACCTTTTCTCGTATTGGCGACGCAAAATCCCGTCGAGCAGGAAGGAACATATCCTCTGCCCGAAGCGCAAGTGGATCGCTTTATGCTCAAACTCAAGGTGGGTTATCCTACGCGCGATGAGGAATTGGAGATTATACGCCGCAATGCAACGACGGCACCGCAACTGAAAGTTAAGCCGGTGGCGACCCCGGAAGAAATTTTACGCGCACGCAAAACGGTAAACGAAATATACATGGACGAAAAAATCGAAAACTATATTGTCGATCTCGTTTTTGCGACACGTCAACCGGAAAAATATGGATTGCCGGAGTTAAAGCCGCTGATTCACTTTGGCGCTTCACCGCGCGCATCCATCAGTTTGACCCTTGCATCCAAAGCGTATGCATTTCTCAAGCGTCGGGGTTATGTGATCCCGGAAGACGTACGCGCCGTGGCTATGGATGTATTGCGTCATCGCGTTATACTCACTTACGAGGCCGAAGCCGAGGAACTGACTACCGAAGAAATCATTACGCAAGTTTTGAATAAAGTCGAAGTACCGTAACATCGGTTCAGCCGCATTTGCGATCATACGCAGATCGGCTTTCTAACTTTCAACGCTCACCCGAGTATATATAATATGGATTCCTTATTTAGTCTTAAGCTGAAGATCGAAGGCGGTCTGGCATGGCTGACCTTTGACTATCCCGGTGAAAAATTTAATAAACTTTCCACCCCCGTCATGCAAGCGCTCAATCAGGCTTTGGATTATTTGGCAAGTCAGTCGCCATCTATACAGGGCTGTATCATTCACAGTGCCAAAGACGGTATTTTTATCGTCGGTGCGGATATTGATGAAATCAAAAATATCACCGACCCCAAAATCGCGGAAGCCGCCGCCGCGCAGGGACAAGCCATTTTCACGAAAATAGAAAAACTTCCCTTCCCGACCGTTTGCCTTATTCATGGCGCGTGTATGGGAGGTGGTACGGAGTTAGCACTGGCCTGCACCTACCGTATTGCAACCGATTCACCTAAAACAAAAATCGGCCTTCCGGAAGTCATGATCGGCATAGTGCCGGGTTTTGGCGGAACCCAGCGTCTGCCTCGTCTTATAGGCCTCCAGCGTGCCCTCCCCATGATTTTGTCAGGTAAAGCTTACGACGGGAAAAATGCATTGAGGAACGGTGTTGTAGACAAAGTCATACCGTCTGAATTTGCCGAACGCTATGCTGCCGCTTTTGTACAAGAAATTATTTCCGGAAAAACAACCGGGTATGTCAAACGACGTAAACCATCGGGGCTCATTAATTTTTTACTCGAATCCGTTGGCAAACCGCTGATCTACAGTCAGGCGCGTAAAAGTGTACTCAAAGAAAGCAAAGGCCAATACCCCGCTCCGTTAAAAGCATTAGACGCTGTACGCGAAGGGTATTCCCAATCGCTTGAAAACGGATTGAAAATTGAGGCGCGTTATTTAGGCGAAATGGTTGCTTCTCCGATTTCTAAAAATCTGATACGGATTTTTAGGCTCACTGAGCAAATTAAAAAAGATACAGGGGTAACCGACAAATCCGTAAAATCGCCCGAGATACGTTATGCCGGTGTACTGGGCGCAGGCGTCATGGGTGGCGGAATCGCCTATCTTTTTTCTAATTATGATATCGAAGTACGACTAAAAGACATCAACCATCAAGCAATCACATTGGGTCTCGACTCAGCTAAAAAAGTATATGAGCGGGCATTAAAACGACGTAAACTAACCAAACAAACGTTCAACAGGAAAATGTCCTATATCACCGGCGCATTGGATTATTCCGGTTTTCGCCGTTGCGATCTGGTTGTCGAAGCCATCGTCGAAAATATGGATGTGAAGAAAAAAGTTATCGGTGAACTTTCAAGTCACGTCAGCGATAGCTGTATCGTAGCGTCCAATACGTCTTCCTTATCCATAACCGAAATGGCGAAGGCTTATAAAAATCCCGACAAATTTATCGGAATGCATTTTTTTAACCCGGTACACAAAATGCCGCTCGTCGAAATTATTCGCGGAGAAAAAACATCGGATGCGACAGTGGCCACGATCTATGCGTTGTCAAAAAAGCTCGGTAAACAGCCTATCGTCGTAAAGGACGGACCGGGGTTTCTTGTCAATCGTCTCTTGATGCCCTATCTCAATGAAGCCGGGCATCTGATGGAGCAAGGCGTTACCATCGAACTATTGGATAAAACGATGCTCGATTTCGGTATGCCGATGGGTCCGGCGCTACTTATCGATGAAGTCGGAATTGACGTAGCGTACAAAGTCGGCCATATTTTTTACGATGCATTCGGCAAACGCGTACAACCGTCCCGCGTTGTCGAAAAACTTTATGAGGCCAAACGTCTCGGAAAAAAAGGAAAATTAGGATTTTATAAACACGCTGACGACAAACCTCAGGTTGATCCTGCCGTCTACGCGCTTATAGGAGCAAATCAAACTTCGACTATCCGTTCAGAAGAAATGGTCGAACGCATGACCTATACGATGATCAACGAAGCGGCCATGTGTTTGGCCGAAGGAATCGTCAGCCAACCTAGCGATGTCGAAATCGGGATGATCTTCGGAACAGGTTTTGCTCCATTTCGCGGTGGCCTTTTGCGATACGCCGACAGCGAAGGTCTTGATAAAATAGTTGCACAGCTTGAAAAATATGCGCACACTTACGGCGTACGTTTTACCCCATGCGATTATTTGGTACAGTTGCAAAAATCAGGTAAAAAATTTTATAACGAATAACTAAATCAAACGAACAAACGAAAGGACTGAATCATGCTTGGCGATAAACTCATCAGCAAAGGTGTTATCAATCAATCCCAACTGGACGAATGCCTCAAAGAACAACAAAGCAGCGGTAAAAAACTCGGTGAAGTTATCATCGCCAAAGGCTATGCGACACAAGCTCAGATTGATGCCGCTTTAGCCGGATAGACTTCGGATTATCGCTTGAAATCTTTTGCACAGCCGCGTATATTCGACTGCATTTAACATTTCATTTTATATTCAGGCCCAGCCCTTATGGATAAAGACCTCATCGCTATTCAAGAAGCACGCGACATCGCCCGTGCAGCTAAAGCCGCACAAAAAGAGTTTGCAAAATTTACGCAACAAAAAGTAGATGCCCTTGTCAAAGCGATGGCCGATGCCGGGCTGGCCGCCGCAGATCGTTTGGCGCGTATGGCCGCCGACGAAACGCGTATGGGACGTTATGAGGATAAGATTGTAAAAAATCAATTTGGCACACGCGATGTGTACGAATACATCAAGGACATGAAAACGGTCGGTGTCTTGCGGTACGATGATAAACTCAAATTTTATGAGATCGGTACTCCGATGGGTGTCGTATGCGCTATTATCCCTACGACCAATCCCACATCTACCGTGATGTATAAAATTTTAATATCGCTTAAAGCCGGTAATGCCATCGCTATCGCTCCCCATCCGCGTGCAGCCAAGTGTACTTATGAAGCCATGCGCATCCTCCGCGACGTTGCCGAATCTATGGGCGCACCCAAAGGTCTCATCGGTTGCATCGAACATCCGACGCTTGAAGGAACACAAGCATTGATGAAGTGCCCGGAGACTTCGGTGATTTTGGCTACCGGCGGGCCCGGTATTGTACGCGAAGCGTACAGTTCGGGTAAACCGGCTCTGGGCGTAGGCTCTGGCAATGTCCCCGCTTTTATCGAAAAAACGGCGAATGTTAAAAAAGCTATCGCCGATATCGTCGCGGGTAAATGTTTCGATTACGGTTTATTATGTTCATCTGAAAACTCCATCGTTGCCGACGCCGCACTGCGTGATCAGGTTATTGCTGAATTGAAAGCCAATCGCGCATATGTTTGCAATAACGAAGAAAAAATTAAGCTTCAGCAACTGATGTTTCCTAAAGGAAAATTGAATACCCAGATTATTGGCCTTCCTGCACCTAAAATTGCGCAAATGGCCGGTGTAGCGGCACCATCGGATGCGACGGTCCTGGTTGTTCCTTGCGAAAAAGTCGGCAAAGAAGAACCCCTGTCAGCCGAAAAACTTTCACCGGTATTATCGCTTTTTTGGGTAAACGGGTGGGAACAAGGCTGTGACCGCGCGCTGGAAATTCTCAATTTCGGCGGTATAGGACATACGATGTCCATTCATTCGCAGGATAATGATGTGATCATGAAGTTCGGCCTCGAAAAACCGGCCTTCCGTATTTGCGTGAACACCGTTTCCACCTTAGGCGCTGTCGGTTACACGACCGGCCTCGCACCGTCCATGACACTCGGACCCGGCACACTCGGAGGCTCTATCACGACGGATAATATCATGCCGTATCATTTGATGAACGTAAAGCGGCTTGCTTTCGAAATACGCCCGTTCAAATCTTCTTTAGTTCACGGCAATACCGAATCACCGGCAAAAGATACAAGCAAAAAAACCGCCGAAATATCGCCTGCCCCCGTTTCTTCTTCGCCTAAGAATGATTCTTTGTCGGAAAAAGAAATAGATAAAATCGTAGAGGAATTCATTCGCAGCAGAAAATAGCATATAAAATCTATTGCAAATTAACGTGTTTTACGTGACATTGCATCAGCTTTTAAGCACTTCGCTCAACGTGAAGTGCTTTTTCATTAAAGGAGATAACACCCCTCGTGGTTATTGATATCTTAGTAATCCTTATACTCGTTTTACTCAACGGCTTTTTTGTCGCCGCCGAATTTGCCATCGTTAAAGTGCGTTCAACGCAAATCGACACCATCGAACAAAAAAACATCCGTGCACGCATCGCTAAAGAAGTTATTATGCACCTCGATGCGTATCTGTCTGCAACCCAGCTTGGTATTACGATTACAAGTATTGCGCTCGGCTGGATCGGCGAACCCGCCATTTCACGCATGATTGAGCCTATTATCAATTATTTTGGAATAACCAATCCGCAAGTGATTCATGCCTTGTCTTTTGGTATCGGTTTTTCCGTGATTACGTTTTTACACATCACGATGGGCGAACTGGGCCCCAAATCCATTGCTATCCAATATCCTAAACAAACAACGCTTTGGATTGCATCACCGCTTCATCTTTTTTATGTCGTTTTCAAACCGTTCATATTCATACTCAATAAAAGCGCTAATCTCATGCTTCGTATGGTTGGGATTCACCCAGCCGGTGAACATGAGTTGTCTCACTCCGAAGAAGAAATTCGTATGCTCATTGCTGATGGTCGTAAAAGCGGTGTGATTGATGCTACGGAGTACAAGTTGATCGAAAATATTTTCAATTTTACCGAAACTTCAGTAAAAGAAATAATGATTCCCCGCATGGATGTATTTGCCTTGGATATAGAGAAACCGGTTGTTGAAAATCTGAAATCGGCGATAGACAGCGGCTATACGCGCATACCAGTGTACCGTGAGTCAATTGATACATTGATCGGTATTCTTTATGTCAAAGACTTATTCAAAATTGACCGCGATACGATAACGACCGCTTCCTTTGAAACGATACTGCGACCTGCTTATTTTGCACCGGAAAGCATCAGTATCAATCGTCTGATGCAGGACTTTCTGCAACAGCGGTTTCATATGGCGATTATCATTGACGAATTCGGCGGAACGAGCGGTGTTGTCACACTTGAAAACATAATCGAAAAAATAGTCGGCCAGCAGATTCAGGACGAATACGACGATGAAAAAAAGGAATTTGAAATTTTATCTGACGGCAGCTATACGGTACAGGCCAAGATGCGAATCGGCGATTTTAATCAGCAATTTCAGGCTAACATACCCGAGGATGATAACTACGAAACGTTAGCCGGTTTTCTGAATAATGTGGCAGGTCATATTCCCAACAACGGAGAAGAAATTCGGTATCAAAATCTAAGTTTCAGGATTACCAAAAAATCACCGAAGCTCGTTCAACAAGTGCGTTTTGCTAAACTTACTTAATCAGCTATCCTTCAAACTTTCGAAAGCCGGTGTTTAGATAACCGGCTTTTTTCTTTTTTGAGTGCCATGAATATCGCATTTATAGAGACATCCACCGACTTTTCTCCGGCCGCTATGAGTTCATTCATTTTTTCAAATGCCGCCCAATGATGATGTCCGACTTCAGGTCGAATATGTACCGTTGACCTGGAACACATAAGAGCATTGGCTTGCAGGGCTGTGATAAGATGAGTTCTAAATAATAAATCAATCATATTCGCCGGCGGTGCCTCTCCGGCCAGAGTGCGCGACGTATCAACAGCGATCACATAGTCAGCCCCCATCTCCCATGCCGCATCTACCGGCGTCTGCGCAGCGACAGCACCATCCACTAAGACTTTATCTTCGTATTGCATCGGCGGTAAAAAACCCGGGATAGATGAACTGGCCTTCGCGGCTTCTTTGATTGAACCTTCTCTGAAAATTTCCGTTTTTCCGGTGATCATGTTTGTTGCAACAGCGGCAAATTGAATGCGGGTATTTTCGATTAAACCATCTCCTAACAATTCATCCATCACGATGCCGAGTCGGTTTTCTTTCATCAAAGACATTCGATCGGCGTACAACTGAATCAGCAACTCATTCCCTACTGCCCGGGCTATTTGTCCGAAAAAATTTTCAGGATGCATATCACGACGAAAAAGGTGGAGTCCCGTTTTTTTAAAATCATCGCCAAGAAAGAACTTTTTAATCCGAGATTCTACCTCAACAATATGCAAACTCTGAGCATACATCGCTCCGACGACAGCGCCTATACCGCTACCGACGATGATATCCATCGGAATATGATGGCGTTCTAAAGTTTTGAGTACACCGATGTGGGCCAAACCGCGCGCACCGCCGCCGCCCAAAGCTAATGCAATTTTCCGCTGTCCAAACATTCGTTATTTTAAAACGATTTCACGTTTTTCTTTGGCCGATTGATAAATCGCTTCCGAAATGCGCATGATCTCCATAGCTTCTTCGCCGCTGGACATCGAAGGCCGGTTATTTTTAATGCATTCCACGAAGTGCTTCAGTTCGTATTCATAAGATTTTTTATAATTATTTTCCGGCTTTTCCATTTTTTGAGGCGTCACATTGACAAGGTTGCCGTGCATTTCTTTGTGAATACGCAGCGGATTGAGCAAAGCGCCCCCGCTTGTACCAAAAAGATTGGAATACATAAAATCATTTTCCATAAGTAATGTCCAGCTGACTTCGATGGAAAGCACGACATCGTTTTCAAAACGAATCATTACCGCCGCCGAATCTTCGACGCCGTCTTTCTGAAAATGGCTGTACATCGTGCTAAAAACACTATGAACTTTAGGATTGTCCATCAGCCATATGGAAAGGTCCAGCATCGGAATTCCCAGATCCATAAAAACACCGCCGCCGGAAACATTTTTCTTTTTGGCCCAATCGGTTTCATTCCAGCTGCCGCGACGACGCAGCCAACCCGATTTGGTGTAAAATATTTTACCAAGCTCTTTACCTTTAACGAAATTTTTAAGAACCATCGCATCCGGACGGAAACGATGATTCATTCCCACCATAAGAATCTTTTTCCGTTTTTTGGATTCTTCGACCATGGCTTTGGATTCTTCATAGGTAAGTGCGATGGGCTTTTCCACCAGAACATGTTTCCCTGCGGATAATGCTGATTTAGCCATCGGCGCATGCATACTGTTAGGCGTACATATATGAACGCCCTGAATTTCTTCCATTGCCAAAAGTTTTTCAAAATCGGTAAAAACATTGGGGATATGATACTTTTCCGCCAACGCTCCTACTTTGGTTTTATCCGAATCCGCGATAGCCACGATTTCAACATCGTTCATTTTAGAAAGTATAGGTAAATGGATTACCTGTGAAATAGCGCCGGCACCGACGATCCCCAATTTCACTTTTTCCGTATTCGCTTTGCCTTTGTCCTTGGGCATAAAACCTCCGTAAGAATAAAACTATTGATGAACCGCCATGCGGTCCGAAGATAAGGATATATTTAATATACTATAAAATTCAGGGAAAGAAATACGTACAGCCTCTGCAGAGTGTACGATAGATTCACCGCCTTCAGCAATCAAAGCGGCAACTGTAAATGCCATTGCAATGCGATGATCATCAAATGAATCTATTTCTGACGATCGAAATGAACCGGGATAAATACGAAATCCGTCATCAAATTCATCAATTCGTACTCCCATAGACCGCATGTTTTTTACAATGGCTTCGATACGATCACATTCTTTATTGCGTAGTTCACGTGCATCACGGACTTCCAAACCATCTTTCAAATGAGTTCCTAGCACGGCCAATATCGGAATTTCATCAATCAAAGCAGCTACAACCGAGCCGCTTAATTGTACCGATTTTAATTCGCGGGTATGACGCGCGACGATATCACCATAAGGTTCTCGCGCCTCAGTGATATTATGAATAGTAATATCCGCACCCATATCTTTCAAAATTTCCAAAAAGGCAATGCGAGTGGGGTTTAGCGAAACATGGCGTATAGTCACTTCACTTTCAGGCACCAAGAGCCCTGCCACAATCAAAAAGGCGGCCGAAGATAAATCACCGGGAATCGTCATATGCTCAAAACGAAAAGAATCACCTCCCGTAACCGACAAACGAATCCGGCCTACTTCAACCGATTTTTTTATCGTCGGTAGAAGACGCTCCGTGTGATCCCGAGTCATGACCGCTTCGCGAACGGTTGTTGTTCCTTTAGCATAATGACCGGCCAGCAAAATACAACTTTTGACTTGAGCGCTTGCAATCGGTAAACTGTAATCGATGGCTTTTAATTCTGTACCTTCAATTTCTATCGGTAAAGTTTGCTGTGCTGATGTTTTTATTTTGGCACCCATTTGAGTCAGCGGTTCAATAATGCGTCTCATCGGGCGTCGGGATAAAGACGCGTCGCCACTAAGTTCAGATTTAAAACTTTGACCGGAAAGAATACCCGCCAATAATCTTGCCGTTGTTCCTGAATTCCCGCACTCCAAAGGCGCGGATGGTGGTACAAAACCATGCATACCGCATCCGGTAATGTGCAACTCTGAACCGTTTTGATCGACCTTCACACCCAATCGGCGCATACAATCTATAGTACTTTGCACATCTGCGCCGGTTGCAATATTAAGCAAGGAGACGATGCTTTCAGACATAGCTGAAAAAATAACCGCACGGTGTGTGATGGATTTATCACCGGGTATTCTACAATCAATTCTGATCTTTGTCGCAGGTTTAATGAGCGCCGTTGCCATAACATTTCAAACAAATAATTGGTAACAAAAATACACATGCAACGATGAAAAAGCAACGGTAAAGGGGGCTTTATTCAAGCCAAATCGGGTTCGTGTAGCAGAAATTTTGACTTTTCGTAGTAACGCTCAAACGTATATAACTCGGCGCATCCGCCGTCGTATGGAATTCTCCTTGATCGCACCATGCATCAACCGCCACCGTAGAAACCTTTTCGTGCGGTTCGCCGATAACTCCTTGAAAGACGCTAATCGTTTCGAGCGCACCAAACTCTTGCGCGCTTGATGCTTCCCATGCAATCCGAAACCGTCGTCCTCTAGCATTTTGACCGATGCGGCTAGAAAGGCCTGCTTCGTTTACGACATTAAAAACAATGTACGGGCCCGTCGAAATAATCGCGCATCCTTCACGAATGGCGTTGATTGTGTTTTCCGTATTAGGTTTTTGTTCACCGAGGTATAATACGGTTCTCGCCCATCCCAGTTGTTTGTGATGCGACACATCTTCGATGGTCCAAAAAGGAATACGCACCTGACGGTTACGATTAAAGTTGCCATGCGCATCGTTTCCGGCAACGATATAAACACGTCGGCCAGACAACAAAAGATGCACCCACAAGCCCAATCCTTGCTTGAATGCCGTATCGTTACTACCATTTAAAATTTGTAAGACCTCCGCCGAACGATTATAAAAATCTTCTAAACGCCATACCCCCCGCTGCAAAAAAGTACGCTCCATGGGAGATGGTTTTTCTAAAGGATGCGCAGCCATAATAAGAGTTTTTTTACTCAATAAACGGGTCATTTCCGACACCGTATGTTCGGAGGATGTGTTTAGCGGATTTTTACCTCCGTCGCCGGAACCATAAAAAAATTGATCCGAATTAAGAATCAACGCATGTATATTTTCATCGGCAATATTCATACATGATAACTCTTCACCGGCCAGCAATAATACTTTTGAAGTGGGTTCATCATTCATCTGTTTCACGGATTCGAGAAATGCGCGCCATTGCGCAAGCGTAGGATCGGATTGATTATAATCCTCTTTCTTATTGTCCAAGTCATAGGAATGGTCTGTCACGGCGATAAAATTTAATCCCAATGCCTCGCTCGCAGCTCTGAGCATGGGCAGCGGAGCCCCATATTCTATAGCATCTTCGGTATAGTCGCTGTGTACATGCAAATCACCGTTAAACCACCCTTGGGGTTGCGGCCAATGATCCCCGCTCACATAGACATCAAACGGGGCCTTTGTTGTTCCAATTATATTGTCGGCTTCGACGGTATGCGTGACCCCGGCTGTTCTGTATTCGACAACAATACGCAGTTGAACAGTATGACCTATCCATGATTCGTTTACGGCGATATCCCACTTTTTCCACCACCAATGTTGACGTATTTCCTCTTGTACCGGGAAAATCAATTCATCACTATTTGCGCCTTTTGTAATGATGATACGAACAGAGAGAATGGACGTAGGATAGAGATGCGCATCTTTGATCAAAACAAAAACCGGCATCCTTTGACCACGATCTATACGATGTGGAATATCCGCAATGATTTCAGGTTCTTTTTTGAAATATCGGCTGAACGGAAAGAATCGGAAGCGGTAATGAATTTCTGGATATAATAAAAAAAACGGAAGGATCAGAGAGGACGTGGTTTGCAGGGATTCAAGAGTTAAAGAAGTGAACGTCATGAATTAGTGTCGAAGTCGTCACGAAACGTATTTGATCATTTTAACACGATTTTTTTCGCCGGGATGAATATCAAAAACCACTTCATCCATCATTCGTTTGATCAGCGCTATTCCAAGGCCTCCGCGCGCATGTTTCTGAAGACGCTGTTGAGGTGTTTCCAGACGATCCGGATCGAACCCTTCGCCTTCATCGGAAATAATGATGGTAAATTTACTACCGTTGGTTTCTACTGTAATATCAATATTTTTGGATTCGTCATATTTATACGCGTGCTTGATCACATTGGCACATGCTTCATCAACGGCCAATTCGATTTCACCGATCGCATCATCGTTAAATCCAAACCGTCGGGCGATCGACGTGATAAACTCACGAATGATCCCCAGATTATCCGTACGGCTCGGGATGGCCATATTAAATGAATTTGTTGTAACGCTGGACACCGTTGTTTCCACGATTATTGTTTGTTGGCCTGTACAAAGTGATCGCGCGCTTCCGAAGGATCTTTGAGTATCTGATAAATCGTCGGAAAACCGAGCAAATCGAAAACTTTATATACTTTGGTGGACATCGTACACAGCTTGATATCACCTTGATTTTCGCGAACTGTTTCAATAAAGCCCATAAAAACGCCCAACCCGGCGCTTGAAATATAGCTCAGCTCCTGAAAATCCACGACGATCCGGTAACGTTTTTCTTCCATCAATTTTTGAAGCTCGCCTTCAAAATGCGGATACGTGTGCGCGTCAAGATATCCCTTCAAGTACAGAACAGTGATATCCTGCTCGTCTTTTCGCGTGACTTCGAACCCGTTCATGGTTTGTTCCTATCGTTATAAAATGAAAACTGAAGTGTCGCTTTTTGAAAAATATTGTACTTCAATTTTTCATCTATTTCAAGCACAAATCAAACGCGTCGTACGGCTGTGATTTCCCCTGTTTCCGCTTCGGTGACAGGGGCCACCGGAACAACTTGTTTCTGCAAATCTGCCAACCTGAAAACAACGCAAGTCAAATCATCGTGTGTTTTCGCCGAACCGACAAATCGTTTTACGTCGGCTATAATTTTATCTTTAATAACTCCGGCCGGAAGATGCTCGACACCGTCAAGACATTTACTGAGGCGCTCTTCACCGTACTCTTCATCCTTCGCATTTCGCGCTTCAACCAATCCGTCGCTGTACATGACAAATACATCCCGATCATCAATTCGTATTGTCTTCTCTTCGATAGCTTGACGAAAAAGATTACCTTTATCCAATCCTAAGCCGATGCCGTTGGGCTGAATATAGGTTTTGACGCCATCGCGCATGTGCAGTAAAGGACAGTGGCCGGCCCGCGCAAAACGCAGTTCGCTCTTTGATATATCCACGTCCGCATATAGCAACGTAATAAACGATTTGCGATCAATCGTTCCAAAAAGTACGTCATTAACGGCGATCAAAAGGTCTTTAGGGGCGGAATAAATACCGGCTAAGGCTTGAATTATGCCTTTGATCTCTGCCATATAAAAAGCGGCCGAGGTACCCTTTCCGGAAACGTCGGCTACCGCAATTCCGCAGCGCCAGTCGGCCAGACGAACAAAATCATAATAATCACCCCCTACTTCATTGGCAGGCACTGTCGTCGCGCCGATATCAAGCGTCATTTTAGATAGGTCATGGCGTATATCGGGAATTTCCTGCGGTATAAGCTTCATCTGCACATCATGGGCGATGCGCAATTCTTCCGCAAGACGTTCTTTTTCAAGTGACTCTTTGACCAAACGCGTGTTTTCGATAGCTACCGTCGTCTGATTGGCTAACGCTGATATGATCGCAATGTCATCCTGATCAAATCCGAACGAAGTTGATTTGACGGCAAAAATAATCCCGAGCATACCATCCGACGTGATCAAAGGCACACCAATAAGCGACTCGATGGGTGTGCGTTTCAGATCTTTTGTTCGTTTATCGCGTTTGACTTGATTGATCAAAATCGGCTGTTTGTTATTGATGATCCAATCCGTCGGTTCGGTCAGATAGTAATGGTGATGCTGATCGTTGGATGGTATCAATCTTGCATTTTCATGTTTAGAAAGAAATTTACGAAAGCTAACTTCGAGAAAATGAACCTGAAACGGTTCTCTCTGACGTACAGCCGCAAAATCAAAATGCGTACGGAAGGCAGGGTTTTTTGTATTGGCCAGTTCCAACCAACACGCATTGGCGCCTGTCGCATCGCACACCAATTCGGTCACGGAGACCACGATTTTTTCCACATCAAAGAGCGAATTGATCGTGCGACTCAGCGAGTAAATTGAATTGATTTCGCGAACTTTTTTATCATAAATGGCGGCCGTCGGCAAGTGCAGCAGTGTATTGATCGTCGTACTGATACTATATACAAAAACAAAAACCGTCATTAAAAAAAGAAAACTCCCGGCTGTACGGCTATAGGAATACACCATGTCAGCATAGGTGGCACCACCACCGATCTCCGCACCCAAAAGTCCGGCCGAAATTAGGGTAAATACCAACCCGCCGATAAATGTAAGAAACTTCTGACGTCGGTTGAGAACAGTTACCCATGTCACACGTCCCGCATTGATCAGAAGAAAAATAGTGGTAATAACAAGAAGGTTAAATGTGATGATGTGATTAGAGGACGGATCGTACTTCAGTGGCCGCCCCGTAATCGCGGTTGATAAGGCCGTCAAAGCACCAAAAAGTAAGAACAAATGAAAAAAAGTAGCCGTATTCTTTTTTCGACGATAGAAAATCAATGTCTGCAAAATCCGAAGGCATGAACCCAGCGATAATACGGCCACGAATCCGATCACATGCGCGACTATGACACCTGACCATGTATAAGCTCTGAGTACATAGGAACCGGAGTAACGCGGCGTGAAAAAAACGGGTTGGGTGACGAGCGTCATCAATAGGCCCACACCATAGATCGTTACAACGAAAAAAAGCGACAATCGCAATTTTTGTGTGATACTGATTGATTCAAATCGAGGATAATTAAACGCTACGTACAAAACCAAAGCAATAATAGCAATACTCAGAAGTTCACTGCCCCAGTCCCCTGCACTAAAACGAATTTTCGCATAGAACATAAACGAATTGAGAATCACTCCGATCACGAAGAGAATCGGAATAAAAATCAATGCGACACGAAACAATTTGTTCTTAGGATCCATGCAACCCGTTTTAATTTCAAAAATGCTATCTAAGCTGGCATACGCAAAAATAACACATAGGTTTCCAATAATATGAACTTACGATAGGCCGATTACGATTTCAATACGAAACTCACGCGCCTATACGAAGGATGATTTTTCCGATATTAAGATTTGACTTCATTCGCATATGAGCGGCCTCCGCGTCAAACCATGAATATTCCGAGTCAATAATCGGACGAAATAAACCGGAAGTGAAATGCGGCATGATCAGTTCTCTTATACTTTTGGTCAGATCTGATTTTTCTTCATGTGATTTGTTACGCAACGTGGAGCCGATAATGGAAATGTTTTTGGTCAATAATGTACCCGTCGGTAAATTGGAAGACGTACCGCCTAATAGCCCGATTACGACGATGCGCGCCTTGTTGTTAGCGATGTCCACGTGATGTGACATATTTTCCCCGCCAACGGTATCCAATATGACATCCACGCCGCCACTACGCGTCTTTATAAGATTCCAAAAATCTTTGGAGTGATAATCAAATACAAAATCGGCGCCTAATTCATAACAAAAGCGCATTTTCTCCGAGTCGCCGACAGAGGCTATGATCTTTGCATCTAAATTTTTAGCTAGTTGTATAGCCGCAGTTCCTACCCCACTTGCACCGGAATGAATGAGGGTGACTTCTCCGGCTTTGAGTTGAGCGATCGGAACAAGATTGAGATACGCGGTAAACCACGCTTCCGGTATCGCTGCAGCCTGAGCAAAACTCAGGTTTTCCGGTATCGGTATGATCATGGTCTCATGAACAACTACTTTTTCTGCATATCCGCAGCCCGGCAAAAGAGCACACACCCGTTGCCCTGGGCTCCACTGCGTCACATTTGAGCCCACTGAAAGAATAATGCCGGCACATTCCAATCCCAAAATATCGGGAACACCTGCCGGCGGCGGATAAAGCCCACGCCGCTGGAGCAGATCAGCACGATTGAGAGCTGTAGCTTTGATTGCGATCAATACATCATTCGGATGAACTATGGGTTCATCGACTTCGCCGATAACCAACCGTGATGTATTTTTTTCACGTTCTACGAGTATGGCTTTCATAAGCAATTAACAACAGTTAAAAGTAATGATACTTTCAAATCTAAAAAAATAATAAATAACCTATGAAATTTTGCATGTTGTGATATACGTCACAGCACGAGCGAAGCATTTATAATAGCTTGAAAACCGAAGTGTCGCTATATCAAATCTAAGACATTTTTATTTAATTTCAACTAAAACAAAAACTTAAAATGAACGTTGGCACACAACATAATGTCTCTGATAAGAAGCTCAATGCTTCAAGTAAGAGTGGTGTGGTGTGGCCTGCTCTGACTGAACGTGAGATTATACGTATTGCTGTTGAAGATGCAGCCCGTTTTGAACCCGCAATGTCGGAAATATGGGAACGCTACAAAAAACGTTTGTATCTTTATATAAAATATAAACTCAATATTAATAAAGGTTTTGAAACTGATAAAGAACGTTACATTATCGAAGATATTCTTCAGAATACCTTTTGTGATGTTCTAGAAAACCTTAATGAATATAATCCTCAATATGAAGTTTCAACATGGATTTATAATATTTGTAACAAGCATATTGTACGTTATATCCGCGAAGTTCAAAAATATCAAGGACGTACGATAGCTATCGAAGACGAATCCGTCGAGGTTATCCGACTATCCTCTGACTCTGTGAAGCCTGACCAAGAATTCGAAGTAAAAGAATTTGAACGAATCATAACCTTTTTTGTAAAATCATTACAGCACAAAGCAGATCAGGAAGTGTTCCTTTTGTATTTACAGAATTTACATAATCATAACATTTCCGATCTTTTGGGTAAAACGCAAGACGCGGTACGAGCCCGGCTCAATCGCGTGATCAAACGGTTCAAAAAATTTATGACTAAGCAGTATCCGGAATATCTAAATTCAACGATGCTGTCGCAAATCAAAAATCTTTCGTTTGGTTCGGCCAATACCGAAAATGATTTTTCACCTGAAAGAGGATAGGTGGTAAGCGGATTATGAAGCAACTTCAAAACAAAATCGAAGTTACGGCTGACGAACTGTTTGAACAGTTTGTTCGCGAACTGGAAAATTACAGCACGAACGGCGTTGTTCGTTCGTTTGAAACGGACCGTCTCTGGCCGCTTGCTCAGCACTACATTGCGCAATGCGCGCCCATGCAAGAGCGCATGGATTTAGAAGAACGAATTCGCCTTCTTTTAGCATCGAAATATCAGTACACTTTGCAGGAATCCCGATTAAAACTCAGTGAAAATTTAGAACAAAGTATCAAAGAAAAAATCAGGGCCTTAGTCAAATCTAATATAGAAAATGCCGGTAAATTTGCTGCGTTGGCTTTCAATTGGACGGTCTTAAAGCCTTTGCAGTTTGCAAAGGATATTTTACAGCCAGTCGCAACCAATGCTATGCTTACCTATGCCGTAGCGATTCAACCATCATTCACACCGGCTATGGATGCGATAAAATTAGAGTCTAAAATCCAAGCCTCGCATGTAGAAGTTGCTGACGAAATTAAGACTGATTTTTCACGAGTTTATGAACTACCAAGTGTAAAAACATACTCTAATGAAGATCTGAATGCTATGAACGCCGGAGCCAATACACTGGCAGACGAAAAAGCTCCGATAATTCAGAAAAATGTAAATAAGACGTATCACATAACACCTGTACAATCATCTCTTAAAGAGACTTCTAAGTTGACCATTGATGTGGAACGCGCTCGGTTGATTCCGGAGACCATACCTTCAGTGACTTCTTCCCCCGTCTCTTACGACCGTACACGGCGTGAGTTGCGATCAATCGGTGAAGTTCAGCAAACTATCGGCCTGCATGAAAATAAGATTTTTAGTTGTTATCAGTCATATCGCAAAACTTCAAATAGAAAAAATGGACGTGTCGCCGTTAAGTTTTTAGTTTCGAGTAAAGGTGTGATCAAGGATGTACAGGTAACAGCTAATAGCTTTAACCGGCAAATGGCGGACCGCATTGTGGTCCAACTCAAAGCTATCAAGTTTAGCGAAGTAGAATCACGCCATGGCGACCAGACTATATACCATACGTTCTATTTCTGATCGAATTATTTGAGAAAATAAGTAGAGAGGGGTTACTTTTATGCTGGAGTACATGCTACTCAAGTACGGGCTTATTTATATGCCGGCTTCGATCAATATTATCGCCAAACGTATCGGGATATCCGAAACCGATCGCAATCTTGAGGTTCTCAAAAAAGAATTGGATAAACTGGTTTCAAAGAAAAAGGCCTATCGCTCCGGCAACCGCTATGCGATAGATGCCGAAGGCGCACGCGCCATTTCAGAATACCAAGATCCTAAAAAACTGCAGGAAAAACCTAATCCGGAAAACTTTAAAAAAATTTTTAAGCAGTATTCTGTCGCACGCTAGGAAAAACGTGCGAATTTTAAGAAAGCCTAACGATAACCGTTAGGCTTTTTTCGTTTTAGAGGATTTTGCTTTGTTTGTACGAACCGCCGATTTCTTTTCGGTATTTGCTCGTTTTGGCAAATCAACTACTACTGAAACCAAGCAATTTTCCGTACCAAAAGGATTGGTTTTACGCGGTGCTTTATCATCTACCATCCAGGCTTTTTTATTAACACGATAAAGAAATTCGTACTCGCCCGTCGGCAATTTTAATGTTATAGACCAGTTACCTGATTTATCTTTTTTGAGAGAATGTTTATCTTCATCCCAACCGTTAAAATTTCCTAAAAGATTGACCGATTCCGCCTCGCTTAAATGAACAGAAAAAGTCGTCTTCCCCGTTTTAGAGTCTACCATTACCATAAATTGCTTCCTCTCATTTTAGATAAATAACTTAATGAATATACCTACAAATCATAAAAACACAAGCAAAAGCCGAAAAAATTACAAAATTCATGCGATTTCACGGTGTTTACCCGACAAAAATATACGTTTTTATAAAATTCTTGACTTTGGATATGCCATTCTCTACTTTGAGCGGTCTAAAAAATACAATCGTTTACTTTCTTTAGGATTCAGATTTACATGGCAGGTGTCGCCGATTTTCGTACAGGTATGACCATTTTGATGGATGGTAATCTTTTTGTTGTTACTGAGTTTCAACATCGCAATCCAGGCAATTGGCGCGCTTTTGTCGTCGCTAAATTAAAAAATGTTCGCACCGGGCGAGTGATCGAAAAAACATTTCGTTCGCACGATAAATTAGAAGAAGTACGCGCCGAAAGCAAAAACATGGCCTACCTCTATTCCGATGGCGACATGATGTACTTTATGGATAACGAATCATTTGAACAAGTCGGTATACCCCGTGAATCTGTCGGTGAGGCGGCCAATTACCTGAAAGAAGGTATAGCGCCGGCTATTCTTTTTTATGAAGGCAATGCCGTCAGTATCGAAATGCCTATCACCGTTGAATTAAAAATCACAAGTACGGTTCCTGGAGTCAAGGGTGATACCGTGACCGGAGGCACCAAACCGGCAACCTTGGAGTCCGGTGCTGTAGTCAATGTACCTCTTTTTATCAATGAAGGCGATACGGTGAAAGTTGACACCCGCTCCGGTGATTATCTCGAACGCGTCAATACGAAATAAATCTTCTGCACAAACGGAGAGAGAAACGCATGGATCTCAAAGACTTGAAAAATCTCATCAAAATGGTAGATGAGAGTAATGTCAATGAAGTCGAAATAGAGCAAGACAATGCCAAAACCAAAGGACGCCTGAAGATACGGATAAGCAAATCCGGTACGACACATGCCATGGCTGTCGTTCAACATTCGGCTCCGATGGCTATGCCGCACCATGTACCGACACAACATCTTCCCCCGCCGGCTGTCCAATTTGAAAGCCAAGAGACGATAGAAAAATCTAAATCTGAAAGACCGGCCGGAGCCGTGGAGCAAGGCAACTTTATAGAGGTTAAGTCTCCTATTGTCGGCACTTTTTACCGTTCGCCCGCACCCGACGCCGATGTCTATGTTCAAGTGGGCTCTTCGGTCAAACCCGGGCAGACGCTTTGTATTATCGAAGCGATGAAAATAATGAACGAAATCGAATCTGAATCGTCCGGTAAAATCGCCAAGATCCTCGTAGAAAACGGCCAACCTGTGGAATACAATCAGACGCTTTTCTTGATCGAAAAAGCTTAATCCCCGGCGAGAATAAACGCCGTGTCATTTCGGAAAAAAATATACATAACCGGTTTTTTACTGATAATAACCTGGCTTTTTGCCGGGTTTTATCTTTTAATGCACTACCAGCGTACACAGGAACTTACCGACACGCTAATCCCCTTCGAAATTGTCAAACTTAAATCCATCGAATATCTTCGTCGGCACGCTGATACATTTGAACGATATTGGAGCCCTACCGAAGAAACGCCAGTCCATCCGATCGTCCTTAATCAGGAATTAATCAAATTTGATGAAGAGATACAGTCGTTAATAAAGCTACATTGGGAAAGCAAGGCGTTTTGGGAGGCGCATGGGGATCACGTCGGCTCGTCATCTCTTGTCATGTACGTTACGGGCCTTATTTGGTATGACACACTTTCCGTGGACTCGGAACGGATTCAGCTGAGCCATCTCAAAGAACTCACAGCTCAGCTTCGTAACTCCGCGCCAACCCGTGCAGGCACTACGATTGCTTCAACAGAAAAGAAAATATTAGGCACCATACATGAAATCCAAATTACCATCCATGCGCTGGATGAAACTGCCAATAAAATTCTGGAACAGAAAATCTCATATATCTCGCATCGCGGCCTTTTCGCCAAATCTATCATATTTGCAGTTTTTACACTTGCCATCATTTTGATTACATTTCTCATCATCGACATACATCGAATTTTACAAAGTATCGGCGGTATAAAAACGATCACATCCGCATTTGCCGAAGGCAAACTTGATGAACGGCTGCCCGTAGAAGGTTTTGAGGAAATACGAACCATCGCCGTATCGTTTAACGCCATGGGCGAACGCATGCAGGAATTGGACAAACTCAAATCCGATTTTTTTAACAAACTCGTACATGACTTCAAAAGCCCGCTGGATAATATCAAACAATCGGCCGATGTACTGATCAGCGGGATAACCGGCGAAACTTCGGACGGAAAACAAAAGAAGTTCTTAGAAATTATTAAAAAAAGCTCCATTCAACTCCGTACGATGATACAAGAGCAGTTGGATGAATCCAAACTTATCGCAGGACAAAGCTCGCTTGTTTATGAACAAACAGATATTCGCCAGTTAATCCGAGAGCGAATGGAATTGCAACGCCCGACCGCCACAGCGCGCCAACTGAATTTTGCCGTAAAATTCACAGATGCCACCTTCGTCATCTCTTGTGATCGTGCAAAACTCTCGCGTGTAATGGATAATCTGCTTAGCAATGCGATCAAATACGCATTCCCCGAGACGACCATATCAGTAGAAATTGAAGATCGCGTGCATGAAATTGAACTCCGAATCCGGGATCACGGTCCGGGCATTCCAGCAACGATGCTAACTCAAATTTTCCAAAAATACGTACGGATAGAGCATAATCGAGGTACAAACGGAACAGGTCTCGGTTTATATACCGCTAAATATATAGTGGAGTTACACAAGGGGCGCATTTGGGCATCGAATTACAATGACGGTGCCGTATTGCACGTTTTACTTCCAAAATCACCGGGACAACCACGGCTCAATCATTAAAAACAAAATCTGCTTGAAACAGGAATCCTTACACTCTATATTGCGCGCGTCAAACATATAGTATGGGCCCGTAGCTCAGTTGGATAGAGCATCTGCCTTCTAAGCAGAGGGTCACAGGTTCGAGTCCTGTCGGGCCTACTAATAAAAAAGGTTTGCTAAATCTATAGCAAACCTTTTTTATTTAACCTCAAGACTTCTTTGTAAGATTAACCCATCAAACCATCTCTTAAATGAGCTACACGCAGGCCCTCGAATGAGAAGTTTATATCAAAATGCGAATATGTGATTCAAGCAACTTTGTTTATTATTTTTTTCCGTCGAAATTAAAAACGATTTCATGATCAAACCAATCTTCGGCCGGAACACCGTCATTGGTGGCAGGATAAAACTTCATTCGATTAGCCGTTTTGCGGGCAATTTCCTGAAGTTCCTTTTCTTTGGTAGTATTGTTTACAACGACAGCTTCAACCACATTACCCTGGCTGTCGATGTGTAAACGTAATCGTACGGAGCCATTGATTTTATTTTTTACTTTTTCGACATTGGGTTGCACCAAAACCCGAACTCTCGGATTGGTATGAACGACGGGTTTTTCTTTACCACTGGATGCTCCATCGCCTCCTTCATCCCCCACACCCATGCCTATTCCACGTCCTAGACCGTTACCGGTTCCGTTTTCTGCAAAAAATTGCGCGGTCGTATCCACAACCATGCTATCCGTTATTTTTTTATCAGCCTCTTTTTCGTCCTTTACGATTTCAGATACATTAGCCATCTTCTTAAGATCTTTATCCGAACTTACTTTTGCACGCATCGAAGCACGTGATCCGGATGACTTTGGCTTACTATCATTGAGGAGAAAATCCAAATTTTCGAGCTTGAAAACCATCGGCGCTTCCTGTTTACCATCCGACCAATCCCAAAGCGTGATGGCCATGTATAACCCAACAGCCATGAGATGCACGGCAATGGATATACCTACGGCATAGGAAATATATTTACGATAAACGAGTTTTAATTGACTTTGAATCATATAATAATAAACGAATTCTGGCACGAATTGTTCCCCAAACTAATATCCGTGTTTTTTCTTAATAGCGCAAGATTGAAAATTATTAAACAAAAAGGCCTGCGGCATGCCCCGACGCCCATGCCCACTGAAAATTATGCCCTCCAAGGTGCCCAGTTACATCTACAACCTCACCAACGAAATACAAACCTTTCTGTTTAACCGATTCCATTGTTTTCGACGAAATATCGCGTGTATCAACGCCTCCGCGTGTAACTTCAGCTTTTTCAAATCCCGCTGTTGAGACAGGTATCAATTTCCACTGATGTATTTTCTCATCCAAATTATTTAGTTCTTTAGACGAAAGTTGATAAACCGGTTTATTAGAAAAATGCTCTACACACCATGATTGTATAAACCGTTTGGGGAAATGATAGCTCAATACGTTAACCAGATCTGAGCGGCTGTTCATATGTTGATCTAACAATTGTTCTATCGTTTTATTCGGCAAAAGATCAATGGTTAGTATATCCCCTTTTTTCCAGTAAGAAGAAATCTGCAAAACCGCCGGCCCACTAATACCCCGATGCGTAAAAAGCATATTTTCATGAAATGATTTTTTTTCGCAGGAAATAATAACCTCGATTGAAACACCAGTCAAATCACCGTACCGTTGAATAAAACCGGCATCCATGTGAAGAGGAACTAACGCCGGTTCAGGTGGTATTATCCGATGGCCAAATTTTTCCGCTAGTCGCAATCCAAAATCCGTAGCGCCTATTTTCGGGATTGAAAGCCCTCCAGTCGCTATGACGACATGGGGTGCTTTGTAAATACCGGTGTTAGTTTGTAACGTGTAGCATTCATCATAACGAACTTCTTCAACACGATTTTTTATAACCATCTTGACCCCGGCATCGGCGCATTCGTTCAAAAGTATGGATACAATGTCCCTCGCCGAATCATCACAGAATAACTGACCGCCTTTTTTTTCATGAAAGGCAATACCATGTTTTTTTACCAGTTCAACAAAATCTGTGGGACTATACCGTGATAGGGCTGATTTGAAAAAATGAGGGTTTGTTGAAATAAAATTATCAGGTCCGGATAAAAGATTGGTGAAATTGCAACGTCCACCGCCTGAAATCAGAATTTTTTTTCCGACCTGTTCATTTTGTTCTAAAACTACGACGCGGCGCCCTCTCCGAGCCGCCGTCATAGCGCACATCAGGCCGGCTGCGCCAGCGCCGACAATGATGACATCCGTTTGGTTGACCATAGTGAATTAGAGTGCAAATATTTTATTCTTTTAAGATCGAATTAGTGTTCCGACCGATGAGTAAAATACTGAAATAAACGGATGATGAAAGAAAATTAAATGATGAACTAAAAAATTTAAATACGTATATAAAACCTTCTTAAAAATAGAGAATTCAAAATTCAATAACTGGACTTCAATATACTTCAAATTCATTGGAATACACGGTGTCTTTACGTCCAGGATCACCGTCCCACAAAAAGGGAATTCCTACACGGTAAATACCCGGTTTTACGACGAAAATATCCAGTACCGTTGTTTCATTTATATTGATAATAACTGTATCGCTTTGAGGATCATCTATAAGCGATGAAGTAACCAAACTCCATCGATCCTTTACAATTTTTTCACGAAAGGCAGAATTATACAGTAACAAATATAAAATTGATTCCGTTTTATTGGAAATATGTATATAAATACGCTCATTATGATATAGTGATTTATCAGTTAAAACTGATAAGCCAACTCTAAGATCATCTTGTTGATCATTTGAAATACATGACTCTAGAAGAAAACACTGTAATAGAACAATCACCATCACAATTAAAGACCATTTTTGCCTCATAATCCATCCTCCCTCGATAATTACTATTATCTTAGTACAGGAGAGGTAAAAAAACTTACAGATTATTTAAAAAATAAAACCCTCGTTACCGAGGGCTTCAATTCTTATAAATTTGTTTCCCAAATTCCTTTAGCAACCATGTCGTACAATCGTTGTTGCCGCTGTCTGGCATTTTTATATATCGCATTATCTTTTGGATGCGGCTTATATGTTTTTCCAAGAGGTACGGGAGCCATATCAATATTTTTGATAGCCCCTATTGATTCTAACGCCAAAATTGCCGCTCCACGCGCAGAGCCTTCGGCCTCACCTGATTGGGTGATCGGGAATCCGATCACATCTGCCGCAAGTTGTGTCAATGCTCCTGAATCAACAAAACCTCCTCCCGAAGCCAATATTTGCTTCACGGGCATTTGATTCTTTTTAAAGATTTCATAAATCGCTGCATAACGGTAACATAAGCTTTCCAATGTCACGCGTAAGATATCTTCACGCGTTGTGCTGAGATTAAAGCCGTTGATCATGCCGCGCGCATTTTGATGCCAACCGGTACTTCGTTCACCAGCCCAAAAAGGTAACATTGTAAGACCATGTGCGCCCGGCTTGGTCGTGTTAAGTGCAGCATCCACGCTCTTTTTGCCGCCCTCGATCGCTAAGCGACTTAGCATCCACTTGCGTAAATTACCACCATCACTCAAAGCGCCGCCCATCAGGAATCTCTTGCGGTCAACCCGATAGACCCAAAGTTCGGATGGAATAGTAACATCCTTCGCTTCCCACATAACGCGAAGCGCACCGGAAGTACCCATAACTATACAAAGCTGATCTTTTTTCACTGCACCGGTACCCACGTTAGAACTGGCGCCGTCGCCAACGGCGGGAAGCCACGGGATCTGCGCCAAAGCCGGCCAGCGACGCGCATACTCTGATTTGAGTCCACGCAAAGGCGTATCCAAATCACCGAGTTCCCCGAGTTGGCCCGATTTGACCGGTAGCACGCTCAACATTTTGTCATCCCAGTTGCACGTGTTTTGGTTAAAAAGTCCCGTACCCGATGCCATCGAAATACCGCAAATTACTTTCCCAAAAAAGACATGATAGAGATATTCACCGATGGATAACCATGTTGTCGTGCGACGGAAATCTTCTTTATTATATTTATGCATCCACAATAATTTCGCAGGCAAATAACTGGGGTGAAGCACGCATCCGGTAAGGCGGTGTGCTTCTTCAGGATCAATGCGTTTACGAAGGTCGTCAATAACTATGCGTGGTCTGGTGTCAGCCCAATTAATGAGCGGAGTCGTTGGTTTTCCGCGCATATCAATGCCCATCATATTATGCCAAAAAGTATCAAACCCTACGGCTTTTATATCGTTGGCATCTTTTCCCATCGCTTCCATGATCGCATCAATGCACTGCGATGTTGCATCAACAATAAACTTAGGATCGGCAAAAACACCACCATCGGGCGTTACCTGCATCATATATCCTACCTGATGAACTAATTTTTTTACAGAGCGTCCTTGCGCGTCATATACTACCGCACGTGTGGAGGATGTGCCGATATCAATAGCTAGAATTAACGGGCGATCAGCTTTTTTGAGCTTAACGGGTTCGTTAGAAAACATTTTCATACGCGTCTCCGGTGATGGTACAATTAGGATACGTAAGGCAGGCAACTCATTTTAGCCATTTCCAAGAATGCCTTCAAGCAGAAAAAACATTCTTAAATGCAGTGATATTTTATGTGAAATGGTTTATTTATAGCAATTGATCAAGTCTTACTTGAATTGTCGTTCGTTCCGCCGCTTGACCTGAATACACTTGGATTCTATGGTGCGTGCTTTTGAAAAAATAACATGGTTTTTAAAATCGTGGCGACGGTTTGCCGGTATACTGATAAAAAAAATGCAGAATTACGGCCGCTTGCGAACCGGTAAGTACACGATGAACTCCGAGCCTTTACCTACTTCGCTCCGCACTTCGATCTTGCCGTGATGCCGCTGAACAATCCCGTATGCTTCCGTTAGACCAAGCCCACGTCCCGACCCCACATCACGTGTTGTAAAAAACGGATCATAAATTTTATCCATAACGGACGAAGACATGCCAATGCCATTATCGCGAATCGAAATGACAGCATATTCGTTTTGTTCATGCGCCTGTGTGGATGTGGATAAATCAATTTGACCTTCTTTTAACCCTCTATCCTGTATAGCTTGCACCGCATTCGTGAGAATATTGACGAGGGCTTGATTTATTTCGGCCGTATTACAATATACGGCAGGAACTCCGGTATATTTTTTTTCAATCGTAACAAAATCATACTGCTTGATAAAAAGATCACAAATAATATCAAGATTGTCTTCTAAAGAAATTAACTTCCAATCGGATTCATTGAGATTACTAAAACGTTTAAGGTTGTCAATGATAGCCTTAATACGCATGCCGCCTACCATCGAACCCTCAAGTGAAGGCATCATCTCGGCATGTAATTTTTTAAACACACCGGAACCGTCATCCGGCCGATTTTTCAGCTGATCGCACGTTTCTTTGATCTGCTGTATATTACCTATTACAAACGTAAGCGGGTTATTCACTTCGTGCGCAATACCGGCAACCATCTGCCCTAAGGAAGCCATTTTTTTGCTTTGGATGATCTGCGCTTGTTGTTCTCGAATCTGTTGATTTTTTATCGCCAACTGCGAGTTTTGTTCATCCAGCATTTTGTTTTTTTCAACCACTTCAAACGTACGCTCACGCACTTCGTTTTCCAGTTCACGCTTACGGAGTTCTATGGCGTATACACGCCGGCGGTATATAACATAGGTGACACTCAAAAGTAAAATAACTACCGTGATACGAAACCACCACGTCATCCAAAATGGCGGATGGATCACTACCGCTATTTTAATTCCATCCGTATTCCATATATCATCATTATTTGATGCACGTACCCTAAACGTATAACTTCCCGGATCAAGATTGGTATACGACGCGGTTCGTTTACTGCCAACAAAATTCCAATCTGTTTCAAAACCTTCCATAATATACGCGTACTGATTTTTCCCGGGAGCGCGGAAATTGAGGGCCGCAAATTCAAACGAAAAGACATAATCTTTGTACGACAAGTGAATTTCTTCTGTTTCTGATATGTGGATTGGAAATTCAAAATTACGATTAAATTTCTGAAACCCCGTAACGGCTATTTGCGGAATAAAAGGATTATCGCGTACGCTGTCAGGATGAAAAACGTTGAAGCCGTTGATCCCTCCGAAATACATCCATCCATCGCGCGCCTTGAGTCCAGCATTCATGCTAAATTCATTACTTTGCAAGCCATCATACACATCAAAATTACGAATGCGATTGTGCGCGGTAGGGCCACCGTTTTCAAAATTATTGATGTCAATACGAGACAACCCTTTGTTCGTACTAATCCACAAATGTCCATTACCGTCTTGCTGGATTGAAGCAATGACATCGTTGGGTAAACCATGCTTCTCTGTGATTTGAAAAATTTTATCGTTGGAAGGATCAATACGATTTAATCCACCGCTGGTACCAACCCAAATCTTTCCTTGCGCGTCCTCGAGTATTGATACGATGGCATTATGACTCAGACTGTTCGGATTGGACGGATCATGCACAAAACGCGTGAACGCATACGTTTTCGGATCCAGCCGCACAATACCTCCGCCGCTCGTTCCCACCCATATATATCCTCGGCTATCCTGCATCAATACCTGGACGCCATTGTCCGCTGGATTTCGACCGTCGTAACGTACGCGCCGAAATTCACCTTTTTTTTCGTCAAAAATTTGTAGCCCAATCGCGCGTGTACCAACCCATAATGTTCCTGAGGTATCTTCCAATATGGCAAAAACGACATTATTGCTTTGCGCCGATGATATAGGATCTATTCGGTAATTTTTAAATTGCTCGGTCTTACGATCAAAACGACTCAGCCCTCCGCCACGCGTACCTACCCATAGATTATGTTTGCGGTCTTCATAAATCACCGATACGCGATTATTACTGATACTCTTTGCATCGGCAGGATTATGTTTAAAGTGGCGGTAGGTCTGGTTTTTCGGATCATAACGATTTAGACCCGCGTCGTCGGTCCCGATCCAAATGATTCCCTCATGATCTTCGGCAAAACTAATCACAATATTTCCGCTGAGTCCTTGCGGTTGTGAAAGATCCAAGTGATAATGCTTAAATCGTTCTTTGTATGGGTCGTACATATTGACACCGCCACCATACGTGCCAAACCATAAAATACCCATGCGATCTTCGCAAAAAGCATTTACAAAATTATTACTGATACTGGAGGGATCCGCGGGGTTATTACGATAATTATAAAACTTTTGGGTCGCCTTATCATGAATACTTACGCCCCCATTGGTGCAAACCCACAAACGGTCCTGACGGTCAAAATAAATTGATTTGATCCAATTATCCGCGATCGAATTGGGATCGGCTGAGTTATGGCGGAATATTTCAAATTCATCCGTTGCTACATTCCAGCGCGATAACCCGTTATTATTTGTACCAACCCACAAATAACCTTTACGGTCTTCCGATAAAGCCCATATGCGTTCTTCGGGAACGGGCGAACGTTGCCCGGGCTTATACCGGTAACGGGTAAATTTTCCCGTAGCGCGATCCATTCTATTCAAGCCGCCACCATTGGTACCTATCCAAAAATTATTTTTTGAATCCTCGAAAACCGTCATGACATAATTATGACTCAGGCTTGTCGAGTCCTGCGGATTGTTTTTATATGCAATAAAACGATCTGTTGCACGATCATACTTGCAAAGGCCGGCGTAACGCGTCCCAACCCATAGCACACCGGCGCGGTCTACATACAATGCCCACACGCGGTTATCACTGATTGAGTGTGGATCGTCGGCTATATTACGATAGGATTTGAACTTTTGAGTCTTACGATCAAATCGGTTTAATCCTCCGCCGTTAGTACCGATCCACAGGTTTTCTTCTTTGTCCTCAATAATCGACCAAACGTAGTTTTCTGATATCGTCGTCGAATCGCGCGGATCATGGCGAAAAACGGTAAAACCGTATCCATCATAGCGATTGAGCCCGTCCATCGTACCGATCCACAAAAATCCTTTGTGGTCTTGATAAATCGAAAAAACTTTACTTTGCGACAGGCCTTCTCCGATGGATAGGCGTTCGAATTTAATACGATCCGATTGGGCGAGCACAATCGTGCCACTCCAACAAATCCAAACTATAAGTTGAACGATATGTTTTTTCATCAGGATACGCGCTTTATAACCGGGAGGCTGATAATAAATTCAGAGCCTTTACCTTCTTCACTTATCACTTCGATATCACCATTATGTTTCTTTACAATACCATAACTGATGGATAAACCCAGACCCATTCCTTTACCAATTTCTTTCGTTGTAAAAAACGGATCAAATATACTTTTAGCCATCGATGGATGCATACCGATACCATTATCTTTGATATGGATGCGAATATTATTTTCTGACAGAACTGTTTTAATAGTGATAATACCCTCGTTTGGAATAGCCTCGATGGCATTGGTTAAAATATTAAGAAATACCTGGTTGAGCAAACCGGGATAACAATCAAGCATGGGAATTGTACCGAACTGCTTATGGACGGTTATGCGGTCGCTCAACATGGACTTTAAAACAGTCAGAGTGGACTCAATCCCCTCGTGCAAGTCGGCCGGGATAAATCCCATCGCATCGGTACGCGAAAATTTACGCAAATCCTGAACGATATGTTTGATACGTTGACTGCCATTTTTACAAGAGTCGAGTATCTTCATTGTTTCCTGTCGGACATATTCGTATTCATGCCGTTCGCGAATTTCCATCATACCCAATTTAATTTTCTCAGGATCGGCCGATTCGATAAGTCGCTCGTACTCCGTGATGATGTGGTCCCAGCGCAGTACGTTTTCTTCGAGCAGGTGGAGATTGCCATCTACAACCGTCAGCGGATTATTGATCTCATGGGCGATACCGGCCACCATTTGACCGAGCGATGCCATTTTTTCGGCATGCACCAGTTGGGATTGTGTTTCGTTGAGTTCCTGCAACGTTTTTTCGAGTTGGGAATTTATGGTTTTCAAATCGTCGCGTTGTGCTTTGATTTCACGCGTCCGGTTGGACACTTCGACTTCAAGTTTATTTTTTTGAAGTTCGATAACACGCACACGGTAGCGTATAAATGCCCACAGCAGTCCCATAAGCGTACTAAAACTCAATGCGATAAACCACCACGTTTTCCAAAAAGGCGGAATAATCCGTATCGGAATCGAAATACCCTGCTCATTCCAAACGCCGTCATTATTGGATCCGCGTACATAAAAGACATAATTGCCTGCATCCAGGTTCGTATAATTCACATAGCGGCGTGTACCCGCAAGGATCCAGTTTTTATCGAATCCTTCTAATTTGTATGCATACTGATTTTTGGCCGGCTCTGTAAAATCAAGCGAAGCAAATTCAAATGAGAAGTCTTCATTGTAATCAAGGGTAATCGGATCATGGCGGTACACCGATTCAATATAGGCGTCAACAAATGCTTTATCGGATTTGTGCATTGTTTTGAATGCCGTTAATACGATTTGCGGAATATGCGGATTGTCCATCGCAAGTTTAGGGTAAAAACGATTAAAGCCGTTGGTCCCGCCGAAAAATATTTCTCCGCTGCGGCTTTTGTAGTAACTGCCATATTTGAATTCATTATTTTGAAGCCCGTCACTTTCATCAAAATTACGAAACATCAGTTTTTCCGATTTGTCATTCTCATCTTGGATCAGACGTGCACGGGACAAACCTTGGACCGTGCTGATCCAAAGATTGCCATGTTCGTCCGGCAATATCGCATATACGTAGTTATCCGGAAGCCCGTCTTTTTCGTAATAGTTATAAAACTTCAAGCTACCGTCCGTAGTGCGTACGATACGATTGAGTCCTGAGCTGGCGCCGATCCAAATATTTTTGTCCGAATCTTCGGAAATCGCAAAAATAACATCACTACCCAATGAAGAATTACTTTCCCCTCGCCCGGCGATACGTTTAAAGGACGCATAACCCGTGCGATCCTGAACGGCATCCAACCGATTGAGCCCTCCGCCAAATGTACCAACCCAAATCTTATCTTCCGAATCCATCAGTATAGAGCTGACTTCATTATGGCTCAAACTCTGCGGGCGATGAGGCTCATTGCGATAATGAACAAATATTTCTTTTCCGTTTTCTACGATCAATTTATCCAGGCCGTTGCCGAAAGTTCCTATCCACAGTTGATTGTATTTATCGCTCAACAGTACGGATATGTCGTTAGCTGCGATACTCAGCGAATCCTGCGGACGATGTTGGTACACGGTAAACCGATTTGTTCGGCGATCAAATTTATTTAATCCGCCGCCTTCGGTACCAAGCCATATCATTCCGTTTTTATCTTCCGCAATGGTTCGCACTTCGTTGCTACTCAGACTGCCCGGCCCGGCGCGGTATGCCGTAAAACGATCGGTACCGGCATCATATCGATTGAGTCCGTCGTGCGTACCGATCCACAAAATCCCATCGCTATCCTCCCAAAACGAACGGACAATATTATTGATCAAGCTGTTGGGATTATCCGGTTTGTGACGTATGTGATTAAATTTGACCGGCTTCAAATCAAGTTTGTTCAAACCGCCGCCGCCGTATGTACCGATCCACAGATTGCCCGACCGGTCTTCGCATAACGCTCGGATTTCATTATCGGACAACGACGACGCATCGTTGGGATTGTGTCGAAAAAATATTTTGGTATTACTGTTAAAGTCTATCCGATCCAATCCCAAACGAGTCCCGACCCATACGATATTTTGTCGATCGACCATCACAGTTACAATATCGGCATGTGTTGTGGACGCATCATTACCGGAATGAACAGGTATTTTTTCAAAAACAGGATTCAGAATGTTCTTGCGGTCTAATTTGCAAAGACCACCGTCTTCCGTACCGATCCAAATATTATTATTAGCGTCTTTAAACAAAGCTGTAATATTATTGGATGGGAGTCCCGAACCGCCCTGCTTATCGGCAAAGTAACGTATTATTTCACCGTTGGTTATTTTATTAAGTCCCTGCTGCGTACCGATCCAGATATCGCCATTCTCATCATCCGTGATCGCTGTAATCCACGAATGTGAAATGGAATTGGCTACTTGACTGCTGCTAAAATACCGCACAAACCGCATTGCAGTCTCGGTTCGCATCGAATCGTACGGAATGACGTTGAGGCCATTTTTGGTGCCCACCCAGATATTGCCATGCCGGTCCTCCATAATCGCCGTAATCGAATTATGACTTATCGTACGTTGATTTTCAGGATCCGAAATCATGTGCTTAAATTTTTTTCGAGCCCGATCAAAACGGTTCAAACCTTTATTTAAGGTACCGACCCAAAAATTATGATTTCGATCTTCATACAATGCCGTGATCCAATTATCGGAAATAGATTCCGGATCCGTAGGACTTGATTTGTACACCGTAAAACGATATCCGTCATATTGGTTGAGGCCATTGCGCGAGCCGAACCACATCAAACCGGTGTGATCTTGCAAAATCACGCCGACAGTGCTCTGCGATAAACCCTGATCGCCGGACAGATGCTCAAACTTCATATTTATCTGTTGCGAAAAAACATCATGCGGAGCGCCCATCCCAACGAAAACCAACATCACGCCGATGCTTCGAAAAAACTTTTGGTACTGCATATAGGTTAAACCTTAACCTTTAGATTTTTATCCGATTGTTTGTCCGCCCGCGGCAAACTAAAACTGAAGGTCGAACCTTGCCCTTTGTTGCTGCGAACCAAGGTCTGACCATTATGAATTTCGATAATTTTCTTTACGATAGCCAGCCCCAAGCCTGTACTGGATTCTCCGGCCGTGGGTTTGGCGCTCAGGCGTTTAAAGCTCATAAATACGGTTTGTTTATCTTCGTCACTAAGGCCTTGACCGGTATCTTCAACGTGCGTTACCACATCCTGATCACGCACTTCATGATACACACGCACTTTACCGCCGGGATACGTATATTTGATCGCATTATTGATAAGATTATCCACAACCGATTTTATTTTTTCACGATCCATCAATGTATCCGGTAAAGTCGGATCATATTCGTAATCCATGGCGATATTTTTTTGATTCGCGGCACGCCGATGCAACGGTTCCGCATCGCGAATAATAGTACCCAGATTGTCCGGCAAAACTTCTAACCGGATTTTGCCCGACTCAATAGCCGAGATGTCCAGCAATTCTCGTATGAAATGCGACATCTGATGCGATATGCGGGAAATACGGACTAGATCTTTTACGGCTTCTTTCGGTTTGAATGTATCCGTTTCCGCATCGGCGATCAAAAGATCAATATATCCCATAATCGTTGTCAAAGGACTACGCAAATCGTGTGCTACAATACCCAAATATTCGTTCTTTTTTTCGTTCAGATTTTCTAATTCCACATTTTTTTGTTTCAATTCCGCGGTCCGCTGCTGAATGATGCGTTCGAGATTGTCATTGGCAAGTACCAATCGCCGCTCACGATAATGAATTATCACATAAATACATAAGAAAACTAAGGCCGTATAAAAGCCAAACGCCCACCATGATTTGAACCACGGAGATCGTATGACGAACCGCAATTGATCTTCGACACTGACTTGTTCGTAGAGATTGCGTGCACGCACCCTAAATCGAAATACTCCGTCCGGCAAATTGGTATAATCTTTACGAAACTCCGTTGACCACTCCGACCAACCCGGGTCAAAACCTTCGAGATAGTATTGAAATTGATTGGATCCGTCGCGTTCGTAGCTGCTGGCCGAAAATTCAAATCGGATATTATTGTCATAGTGCGCCAACATAACATGCCGTGATGTATCCGATAAAATCGGAATATTCTGTCTCTGGTCATTCATCACCACTGCTTTGCGTATCAGTGCATAAAATTCCGAATCCCACGCATATTGGATATTGCCGTCATAACGGATAAGTCCGTCCGCACCGCCAAACCAGATGATGTTGCCCGATTCCGGATACGGTATATTGACGCGAAAGTCCGATATTCGCAGAAACGGATTTCTTACGGTATAAGAAATCGCACGCGATGACGAGGCGGCATGTAAAATTTCAAATCGTTCTCCCACTTGGGCGGTCATCCACAAACCGAACTGCGGATGCTGCAAAAAGTGATGAACTACTGTTGCGCTGTCCGACAATAACGGACCAAAAAGAGTTTCACGCACAAAGTGATTATGATCCACATCGTAACGAAAAAGCCCTGATGTCGTCCCGACCAAGGGTCTCCCGTCCACTTCATACATATACATTTCGCCGATGGGTAAACCGTTAGCTCGGTCATAACGGGTAACCGGCCAGTTGAGTGAATCCCCTTCGCGTTTGAGGTGAATGACGCCTTTGAAACGCGTACCGAGCCACAAATCACCATTCAAAGACTCGGCGATCGTTCGAACTTCCTCTTTGATCGTACGATGTTCCTCGACGCGCACCCATTGTTCTTTATCAATCCGGCACAACGCTAATCCGTCGGACAAACCAACCCACACCTGATTTGGGTTTCGTTTGGATCGCATCATATTTCGCACCGAACGATTATCCACCATTTGTGCCTGCTGACCGGTAATCCTGAAAACACCTTGTGCCGTACCCGCAAATAATGAAACCTCATTATCCACAAAAGACCAGCACTGCGCCGTGATACCGGCGATCGGCTCAAATTTCCATATTTCCTGACTGGATGAAAGCGGAACATCCTTTTCCGGGGATGAGGGATAACGATTCAAACGGTACACCCCCCGGCTGGTGCCCACATAAAGCGTATTATTCCAACGCGTCAATGAAAGCACAGTCCCACGCAATCCGTGTAATTCACTAAATCGCGAATACGGACTGCCGATTTCAACCCGCGCAATGCCGTTATTCATGGCCAGCCATAATATGCCATTGTGATCAACGTACGTCGCCCAAATATTGTCATCCAATAATCCGGAACTTTTATCTACTCTGCGAATAAAACTACCATCTTCGGATAATTCAACAACACCGCCCAAAATTGTCCCCAAAACCATATTACCGTTTTTCAGTTTTGATGCATAATACAACTGATGTTGAATAAGCCAATCATCAACCGAAGTTTTCATTGCAGCAAAACTGCTGCGTGTTGCAACAAAAAGATTTTTCTCGCGCGTTGCGATCAGAAACCGTCCGTCTTTAAACGGCAGCATACCATAAATACGCAAATTCGCAAACTCTTTACCATACGGCAATAGATGCAGCGTATCCTGATCTATTATGTATAAGCCGCGCTTGTCCTGTCTCACAAAAATCGTATTATGGATAAGATAGGAACGGTGAAACTGAGTATCAGATATAATAGCTTTGACAAAGTGATACGAGCCGTCGGCGGCGCGTCGAAAAACGAAAAAATATTTATTGCTACGAAAATAAATTTTATCAGCAATACAGCTAATTTCCCAGATATCGGTAATTCCTTTGAACGACGAATCCAGTGATGCGCTCAGCGAATAATATTGACGAATACCCGTCGAATCTGTTTTGAGTATTCCAAACTCGCCGACCGCTCCGACATAAATCGTTCCCACCTCATCTACGGCCAAAGCACGGATCGACGTTCGATTAGGAGCAGGGATCAGACGCCAGCGGATTCCGTCGAACTCCAATACGCCGTCATTGTTTCCGAAATACATTAGTCCGCGATGATCCTGTACAATAGACCAGTTTTGTGATTGTGCGCGGTACTCTTGGGGAAAGTAATTGCGGATGAACGGTTCGCCTTGCTCATCTTGCGCCGCAAGCGGCGAAAAATAAATCAAACAAAGCAGGCTGTACATTATTGTGGATTTCATCACGAACCGTGTTGGTAGTTTTCGTGAAATAATGTTTTTACCGGGAGATCAATGCACAGGGTCGTACCGATACCGGGTTCACTTTCGACAGTGACATCGCCGCCATGTTTTTGCACCGTCGTAAAAACTTCTGACAAACCCAGTCCAGCACCTGCCCCGATAGGTCGCGTTGTAAAAAACGGATCAAAAATTTTCTTTCGAACAGAGGAATCAATGCCCACACCGTTATCAATGAAGCAAAGACGAATTTTATTCGTATCCGTTTGCCATTCGGCAGATAATGTAATACGACCATCTCCGCTTGCGAGCAAATTTTGTTTTTCCGCATCGCGGATTGCTTTGACCGAATTATCGAGGATATTAATGAAAGCCTGATGCATAAGCGTCAAGTGAACGGTTATAAAGGGAATTTCGGTGGTTTTGCGTTCAATAACAATATCTTTATGCTGGCGCATAAACAGATCCACCACCATATTGAGCGACTCCAGCAAATTGGTTTCTTGTATTTCTTCCTGATCCAGACTGCTAAACGCTCGCAGGCTATTTACGATTTTGATAATACGGGTACTACCTTCTACAGAGCTTCTAAACATGTCATCCAGATCTTTTTCGAGGTAGTCGTAATCCAAGGTATGTTTGAATTTTTCATACTGTTTTTTTTCATCATCTGTCCATGATTCCGTGTGTGAGCGTTTATCGAGAAACCCCATGAAAAGAAATAATCGTTGAACCCGCGCGCGAAGAAGTTGAATATTGGAATACACAAACGTCAGAGGATTATTGATCTCGTGCGCAATGCCGGCCACCATATGTGCCAATGAACCGATTTTTTCGGATTGAAGAATCTGAACCTGAGCGCGTTTAAGCGAATCCATCGCTTTCTCTAATTCGTATGTCCGCGCCTGGACTTGACGTTCTAATTCTCTTTTTTGATTCTGTATTTGCCTGAAGCGATACACAAGAACCGCGCATAAAAAGGCACCTACCAGGAATTGAAACCACGCTGTTTCCCAAAATGGCGGTTCTACAATCAAGGTGATCGCACGCCCTTCCTCATTCCACACATTATCATTATTACTGGCTTTGACCTTGAATACGTACGTGCCGCCGTCCAGATTGGTATACGTCGCTTCGCGGCGGCTACCGGCGTCTATCCAGTCGCGATCAAAACCTTCTAATTTGTAGCGGTATAAATTTTTTTCGCTATGGGTATAATTGAGTGCCGCAAATTCGAACGCGATGAAATTATCTTTGTATGAAATAATGATCGTGTCCGTTTCAGAAACGGATCGTTCGAGGACGAAGGGTTTGTTAAATTTTTTGAAACCCGCGATTATTACCGGAGGTACATAACGGTTTTCTTTGATACTGTCCGGATGAAAAGTCACCAGCCCTCTGTTACTTCCAAAATACATACGGCCGTCATGGGCGCGTAAGGCCGCACCGACACCGAATTCCGCAGAGATCAAGCCGTCGCCCTCATCAAAATTGCGAAATGTTTCCGTTTTAGTGTCTAATCGGCTCAGGCCTTTATTGGTACTGATCCAAAGGCGCCCGGTTTGGTCTTCCAAGATACCGTTAATGACGTTGTTCGCTAAACCATGTTTATCGGTATATGTTTTCCAATGACCCGTCTGTTTATCGTAACGATTAAGACCGCCGCCGGCTGTCCCGATCCATATCAGACCGTCACGACTTTCAAAAATACGTAAAACAAGATCGCTTGAGAGCGACGACGAATCGTGGTTTGAACTTAAATGCCGGGTAAATATTTCTTTTTTTCGATCCCACACACTGATGCCCCCGCCGAACGTGCCGACCCACAACAACCCTTCTTTATCCTGGTGCAACGCGCGAATTTGATTGCTACTGACCGTATATCCAAGCGCCGGATCATGCGTAAAACGACGAAACGTACGCGCATTACGATCAAAACGATTAAGACCGCCGCCGGAGGTTCCAATCCAAACGGTATTTAACGGATCCACATAAACTGTAAAAACATTATCGTTGCTAAGCGAATTCGCATCATGCGGATCATTGCGAAAAACTTCAAAAGTTCCCCTTTTTCGGTCCCAACGATTGAGCCCTCCTTCATTGGTACCGACCCAAAGATCACCGTTTTGGTCTTCGGCTATACTCCATATATCATCATGACTGAGACCGTGTTGGGGTTTTTGAAAATGAAGAAATTTTTTCTGATCCGGCAAATACCGGTTCAGACCGCCGCCGAATGTTCCTACCCAAATAGTGCGGGACTGATCTTCATGCAGCGCATAAATGCGATCTTGACTCAGAGAGTACGAATTGGACGGATCATAACGATAGTTGATAAATCGATGCCCCGTGGGACTGATATAACTTACACCGCCACCCCATGTACCAAACCACACCGTGCCGGATCGATCTTCCACTATAGATATTACGCTTTTATGAATTATACTACCCGGATCGGTAACATCAGGAAGAAATCGAATAAACTTCCCGGTAACACGATCCATTAAATTTAACCCTCCATTAAGCGTGCCTACCCAAAAATTTCCACGTTTGTCTTCATACAAAGCCCGTACAAAATCATGACTCAAACTCTGAGAATCGTTCGGATGATTTTTGAATGTTGTAAAAGTACGCGTAACATAATCAAAACGATTGAGACCCCCTCCGGATGTAGCCACCCATAAGACACCGGCACGATCTTCGTAAATCGCGCGCACCGTGTTGTGACTAAGGGATCGAATATTACCCGGTTCATTTTTGAAAACGGTAAATTTTCCCGTCAGCGGATCCAACAAATTAAGACCGCCGCCATCCGTCCCTACCCAAAAATTACCGCGGCTATCTTCATACAATGCCCACACGTTGTCAGACGATAAACTGGTCGGATCAAGCGGATTGTGACGGTAATGTTTGAATTTCCCATCCGCCGTCATTTGATCCAAACCGCCGCGAAATGTGCCGATCCATAAAATTCCTTTGCGATCACGATACAGTGCACGTATGGTATTATCTCCGAGCGAAGTTGCATCCGTAGAATCATGTTTGTAAATCGTAAATGATTCACGAATACGATCAAAGCGGCAAAGTCCTTGATTGAAAGTGCCGATCCATATGCCGTTTGCCGTATCTTCGCACAGCGTATATATAAAATTATCGCTTAACGCTTGACGCGGAGAACCTTGCCTGTATATAGCAAATGTATATCCATCATAACGATTAAGACCGTCTTGCGTACCAAACCACAAAAAACCGCGCCGGTCTTGTAATATAGTATGCACCGATCCCTCGGAAAGACCATGTTTAGTTGTGACGTGATTAAATGAAATTTCGATTTGACCAAAAACGGGAAAGGATAGAACAAACAGCCAAGCTATGAGCGCAAGTGCTTTCATGGAATTATTGATTCGATAGGAAATAACAGAGGAGAGCGAAACGCTTAACGGATATCAAGCATTGTATTGTTTACCAATCAAGCCAGCGCCGCGCGGAGCGATCCTTCCAATTCGATTATTTCACGGATATTATTGAGAAACCAGGGGTCTATAAATGTGTAGCGGTGAATATCTTCTACCGTCATACCCATCTTGAAACCGTCACGTATGGCGAACATCCGTTGTGAATTGGGTACGCGGAGTTTATTGATAACTTCCTGACGATACGCTTCGACGGCCGTTTCATCTGACGCATCTGCCGGCGGATTGTCTTTACCATCTGCGCCAAGTCCAAATCGCCCGTTTTCGAGCGAACGCAAAGCTTTTTGTAATGACTCTTTAAAGTTACGGCCAATGGCCATCGCCTCACCGACCGATTTCATCTGCACATTGAGCGTTGTATTGGCGCCTTGAAATTTTTCGAAATCCCAACGCGGAATTTTGGTCACTACATAATCAATCGTCGGTTCAAACGATGCCGGGGTTTTTTTCGTAATATCGTTCGGTATCTCATCTAATGTGTATCCGATAGCAAGTTTGGCGGCGATTTTTGCAATCGGAAACCCTGTTGCTTTGGAGGCTAACGCCGAACTGCGCGACACACGCGGATTCATCTCGATCACGATCATGTCACCGTTAGCGGGATTAATAGCGAATTGAATATTGGAACCTCCGGTTTCAACACCGATTTTACGAATAATCTTCAATGCGGCATCGCGCATTTTCTGATATTCTTTATCCGTCAGTGTTTGCGCCGGTGCGACGGTGATCGAGTCGCCTGTGTGCACGCCCATCGGATCGAAATTTTCGATCGAACAAACAATGACGACGTTATCGTTTTTATCGCGCATTACTTCCAGTTCATATTCTTTCCACCCGATCACGGATTCTTCGACGAGCACTTCACTGATCGGACTCGCTGCCAACGCTTTGACGATGAGATCGTTATATTCGTCAATGTTATATGCTACAGCGCCGCCCGTTCCGCCCAGCGTAAAAGACGGTCTTAAAATAATCGGGTAATCAAATTCGGATACCGCTTCGTTGGCGTCCTGCACTGTACGAACAAATCGTCCTTTGGGTACGTGCAAGCCGATGCGTTCCATGGCTTCTTTAAAAAGTTCGCGATCTTCGGCTGTTTGAATGGAATCATACTTTGCGCCGATCATTTCGACATTATATTTTTCAAGCACGCCGGATTTGAAAAGCTCCACCGACGTATTGAGTGCCGTTTGGCCGCCCATAGTCGGTAACAAGGCATCCGGGCGCTCGCGCTCAATTATTTTTTCAACCATCGCCGGGGTAATCGGTTCGATATAAATACGATCCGCCGTTTCCGGATCGGTCATGATCGTGGCGGGATTACTGTTGATCAGAATTACACGGTAGCCTTCTTCTTTGAGGGCTCGGCAGGATTGAGTTCCGGAATAGTCAAATTCGCAAGACTGACCTATGACGATCGGCCCGCTACCAATGACTAAAATTGATTTGATGTCGGTACGTTTGGGCACAAAATATCCAAGAAATTTTGATATATGTTAAATCTTCGTAATTTATCAAAATTCCTTATTAATGCAAGACTGGCTTTCATTTGTGCAGCCTATAAAAAAACTCCCAAAATATCGTATTTTTTAACCTACGACATGTTAGGAGTTTAAACGAACTCGATGTAGTTGTTTAGATCTATTTAGCGTTAAAATACTTTAAAAAATTATAATCCGCCGGATTGCTGCGATCCATGGCGATTTGTATCCACGCCCCTTTTTTATTGGCGCCGTAATATTTAATCCAAGATGAAGCCAATCCGTTTTCATTAAGTCCTAACACTTCATCCACCTGATTTTTATTCACTCCGGCAAAACCCGTCCAAAAATCAGGCAACTGATATTTTTTTCCAAATTCGGTAGCAAACGACGGATATAAACCCTGAAAACTGCGGAGATCATTGGGACCATAAGCCACTCCGAAAATTTCTTCCGCCTTTAGGAAATTATATGTTTCAATACGCGGATCGAATACGGTAGGATTAAATCCAAAATTGATGACCGCACCGCCTTGATCAAGAAATCGGCGAACCAAGCTGTTTTTTCCACCTTGTAATATCGTATCCGGAAATGCCGCAGAAATCACTACCACTATTGTTTTTGATGCCGAATCCGATTGCGCCGTGATTTCAGCAAAACGATTGGTATCAATGACAGCATATCCGATATCGGTAAGATAATTTTTTAATCTTACATCCATATTGTTGCTAAACTGAAGCCCTACTTTATCCATCCAAAGCGCAAGTTTCCGTGTACGTGATTCGACAGGGGTCGGCCTGCCAAACGAAGCATACAGAATACCGCTGTCATTGGTATAAAGCAGCGTTTTGCCTGTAAATACGGGTGACGAAAACGATTGGATCGGCGTGATCGTACGATGTTCTGAAATTTTCTCACCGGTTTTTGAATTTAAAATATGCATGACACCATCACAACTTTGGGCATACACATGATTATTGATGATCAGGGGTGACGACCATAAAATTTGGCGCGTATTAAATCGCCAGATTTCTTTACCGGTTTTGGCTTCCACGGCATTTACATAACGTCCGTCGGATGTTGCCGTCACGGCGATACCTTCACGAATTGCCGCGGTCGAATTGACCCAACTTATTGTATAATCCAAAGACCAAAGTTGTTTACCGTCTATCGTATTAAAACCATATAAAAATCCATCGCGGCTGCCGATGACACAAACGTCCTCCGACAACGCTGCCGAACTAATCACCGCTTTGCGATCAAAAATATACTGTGATTGATCTATGCGTACGCCTTCGGTTTCACTCCTCCATTTCGACTTTCCTGTCGCTGCATCTACTGCATAGACATACCCCATACAATCGCCAAAATAAATAATCCCGTCTCTGATAACCGGTGTTGAGCGAATCACAGATTCCGCTTTGAATTTCCATTGTACCTTACCGTCACGTAACCGTACACTATGGAGGTAGCCATCATCACCACCCACGATAATATTTTCGCCCCAAAAAACAGGCGATGAATACCAATAGTCAAACTTCCAATCGTAAGGCAATGCCTTATCAAAAGCATAACGCCATTTTTCTTTACCGTCACCCGCCGATACACAATACAAATGCTGTGAATTGTCAGTAAAATACAAACGATTGCCTTTTACCGCCGGCGTAGAATGAATAGCCGAGCCAAAATTACGATTCCATTCTACCGTACCGTCTTTTTCGCGAACTGCATAAAGCGTTCCTTTGGCTGTACCGATATATACATGGCCGTCCGAAAAAGCTGCTGAACCACGTATGGGGCCGTCTAGTGCAGTACGCCAATCGGGTGTATCATACAGTTTATTCTCAGGCGTGGTGTGGGCCTGATTTTTGAGAAACCAATACCCCTCACCTCCGGCCTTCAGTTCTTTCACACACAACGAAATACTGAATACCCAAACCCACAAAAAAATCCCCGCATTTTTCATGACAAACCTCATCATTTAATAACAACAACGGATGTGTTTAGATTAGGTATGAGGTTACGTATTTATTTAAATATTGTTTCGTCGTCACGCAACGGCTACGGTTTTGACGGATGCTCTGTTTTCAAAAAAATCAGCATGCAAGAGCCGCACCGCCGGTGTAAGCTGATGTTCGCGGAGCAGCACCGCCCAGTGATGCCCTGATCCCCCTTGTGCGATCGCTTCGACATGAATGGCCTCGGATTGCATCACACCCAATGCTCTTGTCAGGTTGGAAAAATCTTCGGCGATCAAATGACCAACCAATGCACACAACGCCCGTCCGGTCTGAAAAGTAATATGCCATGAGGCCGGCAGATGATCGCAAAAATACCGCCAACGTTCATTGGAAGCAGCCGCCAGAACAATCCCCCGCTCTGTCGTGTTTACCAATTCAACATCGGTTCCTGTTTCCTGCAACCTTGCAAAAATTTCAGCAAGAATCGGGCTCTTTTGTTCAGGATCATTAAATCGTACCGTCATAACTTCCAAACCCCGCTTAAACGCAATCGAACGGACAATCCCTTTTCCTTTGATCGCTTCCCGCGTAATGCATGTACCGGCATTGGATGGATTGAATGTGTTAAGCACACGGATTGGAATGTTCTTTTGAATCGCCGGTAACACCGTTTTAGGATGCAATACTTTAGCACCAAACTGCGACAACTCCGTAGCTTCATCAAAGCTGACATGCGTCAGTTGACGGGCGACATGCACCAGGCGCGGATCCGTTGTGAGAATACCGTCCACGTCCGTCCATATTTGTATTTCATCCGCTTTGAGCGCCGCACCCAAAAGTGATGCACTGTAGTCCGAACCGCCGCGACCCAGCGTGGTTGTGTGCCCGTCCGTGGTCGCACCGAGAAAACCTTGGGTGATCACGATGCCCCTTTCTAAAGCGGGTATGATTTTTTGCTGAACTTGTAACGGCAGCGCATCTGTCTGTGGATGGGCGGCGTTGTAGGCATTATCCGTTGTTATCACGGTTCGTGCATCCAACCATGAAATGCTTTGACCTGTCTGACGAATCGCCGACAAAGTAAGAACCGATGACCACAATTCACCGAACGACAAAAGACGATCATGCGTCCTCGGCGTCACTTCATGCAAAATGGATGCGCCGTTGACACAGCGTTCAAATTCACCGTTAAATCGTTCTAATTGCTCTTTTTCCTCCGCCGACAAAGTTAGCGTTTGAGCCTCCATTTTGTGTTTATCAATTAATGTTTCTTTTATCTTGCCGATAGCGGCTTCATCACGCCTTTCGATAGCCTGACTCAGCCGTACAAGTTGATCGGTCACACCGGCACATGCCGAAACCACTACCAGCACCTTGCGTTCAGCGTGGCGTCTGACGATTTCGGCCACCCGGCGAATCGCACCCGCATCCTGCACAGAAGTACCGCCAAATTTCATAACTATCATGATATCCTCATAAAATTATAATTGAATTTAAACTAATACGGCGCCCCCATTGACGCTGATCGTCGAACCGGTGATATGGCGGCTCAGATCTGATGCCAAAAATAAAACGGCACCGGCCACATCTTCCGAGGACGCAATACGACGAATCGGGATACTCTCAATCACGGTTTTTTTGAAACCCGCATCAGAAAAAACTTCGCGGTTAAGATCATTGTCCACCCAACCCGGTGCTACATTATTCACTAAAATACCCTGCGGCCCGAGTTCAACGGCTATAGATTTTGTAAACGCAGTGATCGCTCCTTTGGATGCGGCATAATGACTGTGAAATGCTTCCCCGCGTTGGCCGGCTGTGGACGTGATATTAATAATACGACCGCGTGATTTCATCAAATGCGGAACGGCCGCATTAGTCACGGATAAATAGCTTTGTACATTAGTGAGATATGTAGCATCCCACACGGATTTATCGGTAAGCCCGATCGGAGCGCGCGTCCAGATACCCGCATTATTAACAAGAATATCCAATCGTCCGAATTTCAGAATCACCGATTGCACCAATTCTTTGGCTTGCGCGTCATCGCTGACATCCGCACGGATTGCTGCTGATTTTCTACCTAATGCCTGAATGCGATCAACTACGCGCCGCGCATTCGCCTCACTGTTTAAATAATTTATGGCTATGTCGGCTCCGGCCTCGGCCAGTAATATCGCCGTGGCGGCTCCGATACCACGCGAACCTCCGGTGATCAAGGCAACTTTATCTTTTAACGATATCATTCGTTTTCCTTTAAAAATTTTGCAATCGTTTCGTTCATCAATTCATTTTTTATCAAAAAAGCATCGTGACCATCATCCGAATCCAATTCGATATAGCGTGCATTTTTAATTCCCCGCGCGATCGCTTTTTGTTCCTCCGCAGGATAAAGCACATCCGAGCGAATGCCTATGCACAAAACTTTAGCACGTATGCTATGCAGTACATAGTCCAAGGGGCCCCGGACTTCAGTCACATCATGACGGTCCATGGCTTGCGTTATTCGGATGTAACTGAGCGCATCAAAACGCGCTGTAAGTTTCTTTCCTTGGTAATCCAAGTAATGCTCAATCGCGAATGGTTGTGCCGTTTCATCCGAATAAAAAAAATCGGGATTAATTTGATCGCACGGTTGACCCCCGCGTGCAAATTTGTCCTGATAAGATTTTTGCGAGCGATACGAAATCATAGCAATCCACCGTGCCAGACCGAGTCCCTTAACCGGCTGTTCGTTATACCCGCCATTTTGAAATGCAGGATCTTGGACTATGGCACGTCGTGCTGCTTCATTCCAGGCAATAGCCCAAGCTGAATGGCTTGCTGCCGTGGCAATAGGTATGATCCGCGCAACTTTTTCCGGATACATCAGCGCCCATTCAAGCACTTGCATACCACCCAGCGAACCGCCGATAACGGCTTGCAGTCGCTCAATGCCTAAATGTTCCAAAAGTGCGTGCTGTACCTGCACCATATCGCGTACTGTGATGAGGGGAAATCGTTTGCGCCAGGGTAACCCGTCCGCCGGATAATGCGATGCCGGGCCGGTCGAGCCGTAACAACTGCCGAGAATATTACTGCAAATAATAAAGTATTCGCCCGGATCGAGTGCCAAATTTTTTCCGATCAATCCGTCCCACCAACCGGGTACATTTGTACCGTCGCTGTAGGCATGCGCATTACCCGTCAATGCGTGGCAGACCCAAACGGCATTTGATTTTTCGTTGTTGAGTGTACCATAGGTCTCATACGCCACAGTAATATTCGACAAAGTACCCCCTTGCTGAAGACGCAAGGGGATCGTATCAAACACCGTCGTATATTTTACTGACGAAAAAACCGATGGTATCGGAGAAACAAGCGGATTCATGCGGCGGATTCCTCCACTGTCAGGGATTCCGTCTTATGCAATGCTTGTTCGAAATCAGCGATAATATCATCGATATGTTCGATTCCCACCGAAACACGAATCAAATCCGGCGTCACTCCGGAGGTTTGTTGCTCGGCATCGCTTAATTGCTGATGCGTGGTCGAATTGGGGTGAATGACCAAAGTTTTAGCATCGCCTACATTAGCCAAAAGACTAGCTAAAGAGAGACTGTTGATAAATTTTTTCCCGGCTTCTTTCCCGCCTTTAATTCCAAATACCAGCACTCCGCCATAGTGACCCGCGCGTAAATATTTTTTGGCATTGGCGTGATACGGATGATCTTCCAAACCCGGATACGACACCCACGATACTTGCGGTTGTTTTTTCAACCAATGTGCCAGTGCTAACGCATTTTGGGCATGCCGTTCGACGCGTAACGACAGTGTCTCCAAACCTTGCAGGAGCAGAAATGCATTAAAAGGTGACTGACTGGGACCGATATCCCGCAAACCCTCGACACGCGCACGTATGGCAAAAGCAATATTGCCAAACGGCCCCGCACTGCCAAAAATATCCCAGAATTTTAGTCCATGGTAACCCGGACTGGGTTCGGTAAACAAAGGAAATTTACCGTTACCCCAATCAAACGTACCGGCATCAACGATCACGCCGCCTATCGCCGTGCCGTGGCCTCCGATCCATTTGGTCGCCGAGTGCACCACGATGTCGGCGCCAAAACGAATGGGTTGTGCGATGTAGCCGCCTGCACCAAATGTATTATCAACAATCAGTGGAATACCATGACGGTGCGCTACGTCCGCGATTGCCTGAAAATCCGGAATATTCAATCGCGGATTGCCGATCGTTTCGATGTAAAGCGCTTTGGTTTTCGCATCGATGAGTTTTTCAAAATCTTGGGGACGATCCCCGTCGACAAACTTCACGTCAATGCCGAGACGCGGTAAAGTGACTTTAAATTGATTGTATGTTCCGCCATATAACAAACTTGTAGCAACGATATTATCACCGGCCTGAGCGATCGTCGTGATAGCCAGAAATTGAGCCGCTTGACCGGACGATGTAGCTACCGCCGCAACACCGCCTTCTAAAGCTGCTATGCGCTCTTCAAAAACAGCTGTCGTAGGATTCATAATGCGCGTGTAAATATTACCGAATTCCTGCAGCCCAAAAAGTGCCGCCGCATGATCGGCATTATTAAATACATACGATGTACTTTGATAAATCGGAACGGCGCGCGCATTGGTAGCGCTATCCGGTTTCTGACCCGCATGAAGTTGCAATGTTTCAAAACGGTAGGTTGATTTTTTTTCTTCCGTAGCCATGGTGGAACCTTTCTTTACATGTTTATGTATGAATTAATGAGCATTGATTGATGAAAAAACGGATCGCGCCGACGCGGGCGTTGCAGGCGTATTGTGTTGACACTGACGCAAAGCCGACGCCAAGTCTTCAATCAAATCGGATGTTTCTTCGATACCGACCGATAAGCGTACAATCCGGTCATTGATACCGGCTTTTTCCCGCAACTCGGCATCCATCGAAGCATGAGACATTGTGGCCGGATGTTCGATCAGGGATTCTACGCCGCCGAGGGACTCCGCCAACGTAAACAATTTGGTACCTTTGAGAAGCCGGCGCATAGACTCCGAGTCCCCGTCCAGTTCAAATGAAACCATTCCGCCAAAACCGTATTGCTGACATCGAGCCAAGGCATGATTTGGATGTGACGGAAGTCCGGGGTAAAAAACCCGCCGTACCTGGGGATGTTCGGAGAGAAATCGCGCTACCGCCAGCGCATTGCGCTCATGCGCTTGCATGCGCGCCACAAGAGTTTTGATTCCGCGCAGTACAAGCCAGCAATCAAAAGGCGCCGCACCCAAACCCAATGCGTTGACAAGAAATTTGAGACGCTCGGCCAAATTTGAGTCCTTGACAACCACGGCACCGCCGACTACATCGCTGTGACCGTTGAGATATTTAGTCGTCGAATGCACGATGATATCGGCTCCCAATTCAAATGGCCGCTGGAAATACGGTGAGAGAAATGTGTTATCTACAATGGATAAACCTCTTCGTGCACGCGCTATAGCCGTAATCGCTCGGATGTCCACGATATTGAGCAACGGATTGCTTGGCGTTTCGATCCATATTCCGCGCGTTTCAGGCAACCATGCAGCTTCTACCGATTTCAGATCACACATGTCTACATACGTAACACGCAGACCAAACAATTCACTGTACGTCCTCAGTAATCTTTCTGTGCCGCCGTAACAATCATGTGTACACAAAATATGATCGCCGCTTTTGAAAAAATGCAGCGCCGTCGCGACGGCCGCCATTCCTGTAGCTACGGCACGCGCGCATATCCCACCTTCAAGCGCGGCTATATTTTCTTCCAAAGCCGAGCGCGTCGGATTGCCCGAACGCGTATAATCATATCCTTTAGTAAGTCCCGTCTCTTCAAATCGAAATGTCGAAGACGTATAGATCGGTGTGGTGACGCTGTTGTAGGCCGTATCTTTGTTGACGCCGGCATGGATCGCAGAAGTTCCGAATTTCATGATGTTCCTTTCATTTTAAAAAAAATAAGCCTCTCCCGGGAGATTGGAAGAGGCCTAGGCTTCTTCTCTCATCTTTCCCGAAACCAATACCGTTCGGTATCGGCGGGCAGGATGCGGCACCGGGCATGCACAGGACGTCACTATGCATCGGTTGCCAAGGCTTCACAGGGCCTGATCCCTCAGCCTTTCGCGATAAGAGTGTATGTCGTTGGTTGTTTAAGTCATTTTATTCTTTGTTTGAGTGTAAAACAAAAAGCCCTTCCGTTTTATCGGAAGGGCTTGAAGTAAAAATATTCTACTTATTTGCTATAAATGGATATAGCCCTTCCGCGTACAGGTGCACATGCACATCTGCATCATCGTGGGCATTATATTCTGAGCTGTTTTTGTGTTGCTAAATAAAATCATAATGAAATAATATATACGCCGCACCCCACCCTTGTCAAGAGGAATCATCGTTTTGTCTAAAAAACTTTTCATTTATTTGATTTTTTTATTCCAATAAACCTTTAGCGTGAAGCAATTCGGCATTGAGTACCGCTCCTCCGGCCGCACCACGAACCGTATTATGAACCAAACAAGAAAACTTGAGGTTGCCTGAACGGTCGTATCGAATACGGCCGACCGACGCAGCCATTGATTTTTCCAAAGTAACATCACGGCGCGGTTGCGGACGGTCATCGCCTTCGATGACGACGATAGGTCTTATCGGCGCGAGCGGTAAATTCAGTTCCTGCGGCGCACTTTTAAATTCAGACAACTTTTGTTTGATATCGCCGATTGCAGGCTGCTGTTTTAATTTCGCTGTAACACTCGCCAAGTGCCCGTCCAATACGGGAACTCGGTGTACGGAGGCGCTGATCGCAATCGAAGCGAACTGAATGCGATCCTGTAACATTTGTCCCCAAATTTTTAAAGGTTCGGTTTCAATTTTTTCTTCTTCACCGGAAATATACGGAATCACATTTCCTAAAATATCCATCGAAGGCACGCCCGGATAACCGGCGCCGGAAATCGCTTGCAGTGTGGTCACATCTACCGATACGACACCGTAATGCTGATGCAATACATGCACAATAGGAACAAACCCCATGATCGCACAGTTGGAATTGGTTACAATATACCCTCGATCAAAACCGCGATTCTTTTTCTGAATTTCTATTAACCGCGTGTGATCTGCATTGACCTCCGGAAAAAGCAAAGGTACATCTTCATCCATCCGGTAATTTTTGGCATTACTTACGACAACATAACCGGCGCGGGCCAACTCCATTTCGATCGCGCCGGCAACTGAAGAATCCAATGCCGAAAACATCACACGCGCATCCATTCCCGGAGAACATGGCTGCACGATCATTTCCCCGATACGCGAAGGCAAAACACTGTCCAGTTTCCATGTATTGAGATCGTTGTATTTTTTCCCGACGGATCGTTCCGAAGCCGCCAATGCAGTAATTTCAAAATATGGATGGGCGTGAAGCAATTCGATGAAACGCTGACCCACCGTGCCTGTCGCTCCCAAAATTCCTACTTTTATTTTTTTCACATTGACTCCTAAAAAAAATTAGCCGGGCTGTGAACCCGGCTGTTATTAAAAATATATAAATAACTAGATCAGACGTTCAGCGTCGCATTCGATGGTGCATAACCATACGTTTTCGCTTACCGTTAGACATTCGGCACGAAAGTATGTTCGTTAATTTTAGCGCTGAAATCTTCATTTATTAAATCGTTTTTTATTATCAATTATTCTTCAATACTAACTTATACTAAAGAGAAACGAAAAAAGCAAATCCGGTTATTGCGATAGCAATAGAACCCAGTACCATACTGAACAACCAAAGTTTGCGATTGCCTGCGATCATTGCCACAGCCGCAAGAATGATGGCTATTTGATAGAAACCTTCGGCATAGTCGTATTTATCTTCGATCTCAGCCGCCTGATCGGAAAGCTTCTCGTGCTCTTCCGCTTTGGCTTTTATCTCTTTTTTCTCCGTATCATAACGTGCTACTTCCGCATCAAACTTCTCAAGCTTAACCTGAATTTCTTTTTTATAGCTTTCGGCCAGGGACGGATCAGCGAGTTGTGTTTCAAACATTTTACGATTTACTTCATAGAGCGCTTGTTTGGTGCTCTTCGCTTGGAAATACGACCATTGATTATTGGCCAAACCGCGATGAATCATGATATCATCATTGGCATTGCCGCCCAAAATGGAAGAAATGGATAAAAATACGCCGATAATCGCCGTGCTCAACGCCGCGCCTTTTTCCAATAGTTCGTCATTTTGTTCCTTTTCATCAGCCATAAATATTTCTCCTCCTAAATATTAAACTGAACCTTAAAATTTATTCCCCTTCATTAAAGGAAATCGATTCGTTTTCAGGTTGTTCTTTCATCACCGACGTATCCGCCGGCAAAATCTCTTCGTGATTGCAAGTCATACATAAAAGGAAATCACCTTTACGTTTGCTGGTCTTTTTGACCATAAACGCAGCATCGCAATGCGGGCAACGTGTTGCTACCGGCTCGTTCCACGATACAAAATCACAATTAGGATAATTCGCACAACCGTAGAAAAATTTACCATACCGTGAACGACGGCGTATCAACTGACCGCCGTCTTTAGGACAAATCACGTCTTTGATAATATCATCCGGATGCGCTTTAGCCGTTTTACAAGTCGGGTAATTGGAACAACCGAGAAACTTGCCGCCGCGACTTTGGCGCACAACCATAGGACTTCCGCAGTTCGGACATTTTTCATCGGTCACTTCCGGCGGTGGTGCGGCTTCGCCGTCTTTAGACACTTTTTTGATATTCTTACATTCCGGATAACCTGTACAGGACATAAATTTTCCAAAACGACCCCACTTGATTACCATCGGTTTACCGCAGATTTCGCAAGTCTCATCCGTTTTTTCCTGCACCGATTCTTTGATCGCATCTTTTTTACTTTCCACATCCTTCATGTTTTTTACGAAAGGATTGTAGAAATCATCGAGCACTTTTTTATAACCCAGTTCGCCGGATTCGATCTTATCCAGTTCTTCTTCCATCTCCGCGGTAAACTGGACATTAAAAAGCGCATTAAAATGATCGTTCAGCACTTTATTGACACTCTTACCGAGATCGGTCGCATACAGCTTGCGCTCGCGCAGTTCGGCGTATTCGCGTTCCACGATCGTACCGACGATCATCGCGTAAGTGCTGGGACGGCCAATGCCGATATTGTCTAATTCTTTTATGAGCGAACTTTCCGTAAAACGTGCAGGCGGTTTGGTAAAATGCTGCTCCGGCAAAAGTTCATGCAACTTGAGTACATCATTGATCTTCAGATTGGCCGGCAGTAAACCGCTGTTATCCTCTTCTTCACCATTGTCCTGCGTTTTATCACCTTCGTCGCGACCTTCTTCATATACCTGCAAAAATCCTTTAAAAGTCACAACGGAACCTGTAGTACGAAACAGGTATTCGTCGGCGGAAATATCAATGGTCGTCTGATCCAGCTCGGCCGGAGTCATCTGCGATGCTACAAAACGATTCCAAATCAATTCGTACAGTTTGGCCTGCTGCGGCGTGAGATATTTATTTACGGTTTTAGGCGTGAATTTCACATTTGTGGGACGTATCGCTTCGTGCGCATCTTGCACATTGGCTTTTTTACTTTTGAACTGATTAGGCGTATGAGGAATATATTCGCGGCCGTAGCTGCCCATGATATATTCACGCACCGAAACCAACGCTGTATCGGCTACACGCGTAGAATCCGTACGCATGTAGGTAATAAGACCCGTAAGTCCCTCGCTGCCAAGATCAATACCTTCATACAGCTGCTGCGCGAGCATCATGGTCAACTTAGGTGAAAAACCGAGCTTTCGTGAAGCTTCCTGTTGTAGCGAGCTCGTAACAAAAGGCGCCGAGGGATTACGTCGCGCTTCACGCTTGCGAATATCTTTGATCAGAAAATTTTTCTTACGAATGTCTTCAACAAAACGGTGTGCAACGTCGCCGCTGGCTATATCTACTTTTTTCCCGTCTATAGAATGCAGATGCGCCAAAAAGGCCTCTGTCGGTTCATCCTGCACTTTTGCATGGATGCTCCAGTATTCCTGGGGAACAAAAGCATTGATTTCTTCTTCACGTTTGCAAACCAGTTGCAAAGCGACGGACTGTACGCGACCTGCCGACGTCCCGCGGCGAACAACGCCCCAAAGGTATCGACTCACACCATAACCGACGATGCGATCCAGTACACGGCGCGCCTGCTGCGACTGAACTAATTTGGGATCAATTTTCGTCGGTGTGCGCATTGCCTCTTCGACACCGCTTTTGGTGATTTCATTAAAAAGTACACGCGATATGCTGGGATTATGCTTTTCGATTTCACCGGCGATGTGCCATGCGATCGCTTCACCTTCGCGATCAGGGTCGGTCGCGATAAATACGTTTTTTGTGGAAGCGGCCAACGTTTTTAGTTTACGGATGACATCCTGCTTGCCGTCAATAATGCGGTACTCGGGGGTAAAACCGTTTTCGATATCAATACCGAGTTTATTCGACGGAAGATTTTTGATGTGCCCGACCGAAGCTTCGACATGAAATGATTTGCCTAAGTATTTATTGATCGTTTTGGCTTTGGAAGGCGACTCGACGATCACCAGCGATTTATTGGTACGCTCAATATTATCGGGTATTGTGATCTCAATGTCTTCTTTGACCGTCTTAGCACGAACAAACGGTTTACGACCGCCGCGTGTACGTTTGGCGGGTGCGGATTCGACGGCTGTTTTTTCCTCCGCGACGGAGGTTTTTGTTTTTCTAACCGATTTTTCCTTAACCGGCTTTTCAGCGGTATCCGATTTGACGGCTTTAGGCTTAACGGTTTTTGTAGTCTTCTTTTTTCCGGATGATACTGCCATAATTATGAATTTCTCTCAATCGTTATACAAAAAGCGGATTCAATTTATCAAAAAACGATGGAAATGCAAGATGGTGCGAAAAAAACTATACTTCGGCCACCGGTTCCATCGCAACCGGCGCCTCGTCCAATTTCAGATCACGGCTTTTGAGAATAAAAGCCATGACCGCGGCAACGGCCATCAGCACAAAAGCAAAATAATACGGTGATTTATGTCCGGCATAGTCATACGCCGCACCGCCGATGAACGGACCGATCATCCGTCCTAAACTGGCAAAACTCTGTGCAATACCAAGAATCGAGCCTTGCTCTGACACATCGGCCAAACGCGATGTAAGACCCATCGTCGTCGGCGCTAAACACGAACTGCCCATCGAGATCAACGCGGTCGAAATTATAAGTAAAACAATACCACCGATTGGCAAATATGCCGACAAAGGAAAAGTAATAAAACCGATCGCCATAGCGATAGCTCCAAAACTGATCAAACGCTGTTCACCAAAGCGGTGATTCAGTCTGCCGATCAAACCGCCTTGAATGATTACACTCACGATTCCGATTTCTACAAAAAACCATCCCATCGCCGAACTCGTCAGACGAAATGGCTCTTCCATAATAAACAGAGGGAACGTCGCATAGATACTGGAAAAAGCAATCGTCACAATAAAAAAGAAAATCATCAGTAAGCCCAGGTTTTCTTTTTTTATGGCGCGCTGTAAACCGCGCACATCTATAAGATGATGCGCTTTTATTTCATCCTGCTTGGTTTGTGCCAGAGATTCCGGCAGCATAAAATAAGCCATGAAAAAATTGATCAACGACAACCCCACTGCGATCCAACCGGGAATCGCAAAACGATACGCTCCAAACGCTTCGCCGGAAAAAACACCGCCGATTAACGGCCCAAAGACAAATCCAAGACCAAATGCCGCGCCGATCAATCCCATACCTTTGGCGCGTTCCTTGGCCGAAGTGACATCGCTGATATAAGCTTGTGCCACGGAAATATTCGCGTTACCGATCCCGGACATGATACGTGCCAAAAAAAGCAACCACAGTGCGAACGCATTGGCAAAAATGATATATCCGATAACTGAACAAAATATCGTCACCAATAAAACCGGCCTTCTCCCGTAACGATCCGAAATACGTCCCCATAAAGGCATAAATAAAAATGACATGAGTGAAAAAACACTCAATAACAAACCGATCGTCGTGCCCGATGCGTCAAACTGCTGCGCATAAAACGGTAATAACGGTATTACAATACCAAAACTTACCAGATCAATAAATACCGTAATAAAAATAACCGTAAGCGGAGAACGCTTCATACAACTCCTATGATGCAGGCACTTCGGCTGACTTGGGAACTCGTACCATCGTCAGCAATATCATACCCAGAATAAAAAAAACTATTAGCGATACAATGGATAAACGGGACGAACCGGTCGCTTGCCGAATGACGGCAAACACAAGCGGACCCCATATCGCAGAAAACTTGGTAAATACAGAATAAAACGCATAATACTCGGCAGAAGATTCTTTGGGAATCATCGCACCGTAATACGAACGGCTCAGCGCTTGCGACCCACCCATGACGATGCCGACCACCACGCCCAGCGCCATATATTCAGCCGAAGTAGTCATCCCATACGCATACAAGACGACCAACGACCACCCGACCAATGTCGTAAGAATCGCCTTTTGTGTACTCCAACGTTCGGCGAGTTTACTGAAAAGTAGTGCACCGAACATGGCCACGATCTGGATCACAAAAAGTGTGATCATGAGTACCGAAGTCGAGAGACCGAGTTCTTCTTTCCCGTAGATAGTTGCCATGACTATCGTAGTTTGAATACCTTCGTTATACAACATAAAAGCGATAAGAAAAATTAACAGATACGGCGTGGAAACTATTTTTTTAAGTACACCGACCGTCCGACGTAATCCGAGACGAATATACGCTATGACTTTGGGCGAACTTCTTAAATCATCAGGTATGTTTTCCGTCGCAGGCGCTTCGTGTACATATTTCCAAGTAAAAATAGAAAACCCGGCCCACCACAAACCGGAAAATGCCAGTACCAAACGAACTGCCATCGTACCGGTCAATCCCAACGCATCGTGTCCTAAAATAAGACCGAGGCATAACAAAAACTGGATGTCGCTTCCGATATAACCATACGCGAAACCTTTCCCGGATACCCAATCCATCTGCCCGGGCGGAGCGACATGCGGCAAAAAAGCGTCATAAAAAATGTTTCCGCCGACAAAACCGATTTGGGCGATGATCAGAAAAATCATAGTCATCCATACATCACCGGACCCGCAAAAAAACAGAAGTACGGTAAAAAGACTACCGGTATAACAAAACACCATCAGAAATTTCTTTTTGGCAGCGGTAAAATCAGCGATCGCACCTAACATCGGTGCACAAAGAAATACAAATAGCGCCGAGCTGCTGATCATAAAGCCCCACAGCGATGTCGCACTATACAGTGTGCCGCCGATATCAAAACCCTCTTTGGGTACGACGACATCGGCAAAATACACCGGCAATACCGCCGTGACAACGGTAAGTATGAAGGCCGAATTGGCCCAATCGTACATACACCACCCCCAAATGGATTTTTTTTCAGAGGGCGTTAACGCAGGATGCCGGGATATCAATCGTTAGCTCCGTTTTTGTAGTCGCGCAAAATAAGCGATCATCCGTCGAATGTCAAATTGCAATTGCACAATGTTTGGCGATGTTCTATATTCCCCGCATTCAAAAAAGGAGTTATCATGAAAACGGGTGTTGTCGTATTTCCGGGTTCCAATTGCGATCACGATGCTTTTTACACGGCCGGTGAACTGATCGGCCACAAAGCAGAATACATTTGGCACAAAGACCGTAAAGACCTTCGATCGTTTGATCTCATCATCGTACCCGGCGGTTTTTCGTATGGCGACTACCTGCGAACCGGCGCCATTGCCCGTTTCGCGCCGATCATGCAGGATGTGATGGATTTTGCAAAATATGGCGGTACCGTTTTCGGTGTCTGCAATGGTTTTCAGATTCTGACCGAAGCCGGTTTACTGCCCGGGGCCTTATTGCGCAACAGCCACCTGCACTACGTGTGTAAAAATATTTACCTTCGCGCGGAAAATGATAATTCGCGATTTACCAATACGCTGAAAAAAGGCGAAGTGCTCATGGTGCCGATAGCGCACGGTGAAGGCAATTATTTTGCCGACAACGAGACGCTCAAACGGCTTGAAGGCGACAACCGTGTTCTTTTTCGCTATTGCACGGAAAACGGAACGATCAACGCCGATGGCAATCCCAATGGTTCTCTGAATAATATTGCCGGTATCATGAATGAAAACGGTAATGTCGCCGGTATGATGCCGCATCCGGAGCGTTGTGCAGATCCGGCTTTAGGTCAAAATGACGGGCTCAAAGTTTTTGAATCGCTGCTTATAGCGCGGCAAAAAGCGGCATAATTTTTTACGCCATCATTTTCCAAACATCATAACCGAAACGAAGTATCAATCCGCCGACGACGACGAGAAATACGTATCGGATAAACCGATTGCCTTTCAATACAGCCATTCGGCTGCCCACCACTTTGTACAGATCATTGTCGAAATGAAGTGAAGCGAATTCCGGAACGATATGATCGCAAAATGCAATTTATATAATGTAACCCATAAAATTAAACCTTACGATTTCCTCTATCGCGAACTAAATTCTTTAAACTTTTCTAACAAGATTTTATCGTTTTGATTCTCGACAACTTTATTTACATGCTTATCAAGTTATTCATTTTCACGCACAAATGTTTTATTAAACTTTTTTCATGACCATGTTTTTACATCACTTATTTAATTTTCTGAATCAAGCCCGAAATAATTTCTGCATAAATCCGATAAGCAGATTTAATTATTACACTGGCATGAATCCCTTAGCGATTTCACAACAAAATGCGTGTTGATGGAATTATAGGCGCCGAAGTAGCCCGCGATTTTAGCTCCGTCCTGATTTGTAATATTCGAACGGTACGTAATCGGAGTGGCCGCCGATCGCCAATGCAAAAGTGAGTCGAACAAATCATACCCGAACCCAGTATCTTCACCCATGCCCCATGCTCTAGTCAGTACCGTATCAAAGGCCATGACGGTCTCGGATATATTTGTGTACTCCACACCTCCGCATAATTCGATGATTACCGCAGAACCACTATTGTTAGAAGACTGTAGGTGCGCGGTCTCATCAAACTTAGACCTGTAAATATAGGCGCCGGTCACCGCGGGCCCTGATATATAAGCGACCGCACCGCAGAAATCACTCTCGGGCGTATTCTTCTTAGGATAGAGCACGGTCGTATCTCCGGGAGACAAACTCGTGATCGTAATGTGATCCGGAACTCTGACCATCGCTTGATAAACCTTACCCCCCGGCCTAGTGACCTTGAGCGTGCAGGTTTGAAGCGCCGAGATGTGTAGCGCATTGGATACGTCACGATAGGTCCCCTTACCCACGTTTTGAAGCTCGACCGTCTGACCCGAAGACGTTATAAATACCTGTGCGTCGTCGTGATACTTCAGCAGCGCATAGTATTCGTTTTGAAACTGACGTAACTGAATTTTCAAAAGGTAATCTTGAATATTGGCACCGTCGGTTGAGTCGGGAACAATGGTCAACAGTCGTCCTACGAAAACTTCGACAGGATTGATCCGATCCTCGTCCGGGGCTACATGTGCGATGACAAACTCACGATCTTTATCCAAGAAGCCTTCATATGGCTTTTTTTTATCATCCGTACAACCGGAACATCCGCATAGTACGATGGATATAAAAGCTAAAACAAATTTATTCATAGGGCTCCTAAAATAACAAACTATCCGGTCGCAAAACCGGATAGTCTGAAAAGAAAAAAGATTAATTACTGTACAATCTGCTTAATAATCCAATCTACATCTGTCAAAGCGCCCCCATCAGCGTTTGCAGTTTCAATATAGTGTTCACCGTTGTTTGTACGAGCGTATAGTGTTCTCGCATTTATGCTCTTGATGGCGCCTTTCTGATATCTATCATCATTGAGCGATGTCTTCAAATCAACATAATAGGCGCTGTTCTCTTGAAGCTTTTTGGTATTGTCCGTCATGTCATAGTAGTCGGTGAGAATCTCGCTCGTGGTACCAACCTGCTGATTACGATTGTATCGACCCTGAACATAATTTCCCGAACTCCAATCCGCCTCGATAGCTACCATACGAACACTGTCTGTCAGATTATCAACGCGGATCAACGAGATTTCCTGCCCATCAGACGTCGGATACCATAAGTTCTTGTCGTTTACATCCATATAATAACGTGAATTTCCTGCGGCATCCTCTCTGGTATTGCCATTGAAAACGTGATCTGTCGTACCGTTAAAGTAGCTATTGATTGGATGTGATCCGTTTGAAAAATACACTTCAAATTCTTCATCGCTTTCGTCTTGTTTTACTTTCACTTTAATCGATCGGCATGCAAAAAAAGTACCGGCAATCTGCATGCTTTTGGAAAGAGTATGGGGTTCCAAGGAAGTAGATTTAATAAAAAAAATGAGTTTGTCGGTTTGTTTATCGGGATCGAGTTGAACGGTCGTTTCCGATACGGACTGTCCGTCAAAATAGAAAACGGGCATATCCATCACAGGAAGACCAGTCAATTCTTCCTGAATGGAAGGAGAGAAATTATACACGTCCGGATCAAGGCCTACATAGTAAGGTGTTGTACCTAGAGATTTAGAAAGGGACTTGACATTGGAATTGTCATACATCTCGATTTCAATATCCTGAACAAATCCGTTACTCTTCGACAATTTTATTGAGCTCGGCAGATCGGCGGATTTCACAGCGCCTTTTTTTAATTTTTCAATAAGAGTTTGATCGATCCAACTGGGATCGCTTGCAAGAGTCTGGGCCATCTCATTAAGTGTTTCGCGAATTTCCACATCTTCCAGCGATGCGTTGTCCATCTGTTGATGATCGGTACAGGAAGCAATCATCACGAAGACCATAAGCAAAGGAAATTTTTTCATGGGAACTCCATGGTTGAGGAACAGGTTGCATTTAGGCGTAAAACATCCTATAGTTACAACTGAGGAAGGCGGTATTACTAAAAAATTCAAAGCTCCGAAGCACTGAATTCGGTAATATTGTTCTTCCTTTTTTTGTTCCAGGTTAAACAAAGCAAGTTAATTACGGCATCTGCCTTTATTTGATGAAGTCGTTCACCTCCTTCAAATAACAATTTTAAGTACTCCAATAATGATTAAAAAAAACCATTGGATTGGATTGGATTGGATTGGATTGGATTGGATTGGATTGGATTGGATTGGATTGGATTCTACTTAGAAATCCCCTCATCCCATTTCATACGACGTGTAATGATACTATAGCAACCTTGAATTGTCAAGAAAATTCTTGAAAACGGTAATGTCGCCGGTATGATGCCGCATCCGGAGCGTTGTGCAGATCCGGCTTTAGGTCAAAATGACGGACTCAAAGTTTTTGAATCGCTGCTTATAGCGCTGCAAAAAGCGGCATGATTTTTACGCCATCATTTTCCAAACATCATAACCGAAACGAAGTATCAATCCGCCGACGACGACGAGAAATACGTATCGGATAAACCGATTACCTTTCAATACAGCCATTCGGCTGCCCACCACCGAACCCGCAATCTGACAAAACGCCATCGGTATGGCCAACTTCCAGAACACAAACCCGTTCGTAATAAAAAATATCAGCGATGCGATGTCGGCGACGACGTTGACAATTTTGGCCATTGCGGATGATTTCAAAAAACTAAATCCGATAACCGAAACAAACGCAAATACAAGCAGACTGCCCGTACCCGGTCCAAAAAAACCATTATAAAAGCCGAGCACGGCACACACAAGTATCGCCGTAGCCGGTAACCGCCAATCTGAAAACGTATGATCATCGGTATGACCCAGATTTTTTTTCATATATGTATAGGCTGCTACGGCTACCATGATTATGAGCATCAGTGGCTTGAGCACGTCGGGCTTGAGTAATCGCGAAACCGCGGCGCCTGTGTAGGACATCACCGCGGCCGAAAACGCACATAATAAGAGCATTTTAACAGGAATTTGGGTGTGACGCAGATAATGTCGCGCCGCTACGATGGTTCCAGGAATCGAAGAAAAACGATTGGTACCGATCACCATCGAAACCGGAGCAGTCGGAAATCCTACAAATAAAAAAGGTACTGTAACCAATCCCCCGCCGCCGACGATCGCATCCACAAATCCGGCCAAAAAAGCAAACCCGCAAACACCTATAAAAAGTAATGAAATGAATTCAAATTCCATGAATAATCTCTATGCATGATGATTTAATATGATAAAAGACGGCTACGCTTCCGACCGCTTGACATAACGTTCGATCTCCTGAAATATTTTGTGTAACAAACGCACGTCACGGTCTTCCAACGGTGTACGCCCCAGTATGCGCCGGACGCCCAGTAAAAAATCTTCATTGGTTTTTCGTGGTTTAAATTTTACTGCTTCCAGTACGCGTTGTATTCTTTCATATAATATTTCCATATCTGCCGGTTTGGCCATATCCCACACAAACTGCGGATTGCCCGTAAGTCGCGCGGCGAATACTTCATACAAATAGATCATAACCGCATGCGAAAGATTGAGCGAATTTTGAACCGGAGCGGTCGTCACGGTAGAGAGCACTCGGCACGCATGCACATCTTCGGTTGACAAACCATTTTTTTCTCCACCGAAAACCAAGGCACATGAAGTAACGGGCGAAAAGGCCGCCATTTGTTGCGCGATTTCGCGCGGTGTAAAACTCGGGAAATGCGTTTCACGACGGCGATTACTTGTGGCAACAGAAAACTGAATACCCTTCAAGGCGTCGGTAAGTGTCGGATAGATCTGCGCCGAATGAAGTATGTCCTCCGCTTTCACAGCCATCCACAAGGCTTCACGATCCAAATGATCGCATGGACGCACCAAACGCAAATCCTTCATGCCAAAATTTTTCATGGCGCGAGCGACCGAACCGATATTTCCGGGTGCTTGCGGTTCGACGAGAATAACAGCTATCGAGGTAAGATCGGGATAAACAAAATCCTTTTGCGGCGTCACTTCGACCTTTCATCAAGCTTTTTGAGGCGCTCCTTGAGGCGGGCTTCGATATCTAAAAGAGGGGCCGGTGCACCGTTCATTTGCACCGTATCGATCGGTTCGCCGCTGACTTGCATTTCGCGCACCAAGTCCTGCAAAGTGTCAATCACCGCCGTTATACGCCGCGTTTCATGCGTACATACCCGCACCAGATCGTGATAGACGGCCAGTTGATTGAGTTCCAGCGACACTTCACTTTTGGCGGATATTACAGCGGAAGCATTGCGAATATGGTGCGACAGCGTGGTCAATGCTTCGACTAAAGCTTGTATCTGCCCGGCCTGACGTTGGCTTTCGATGAGATGAATCAGTAGCCGATTCTGATCCGTAATATCTTTGGCGATAAACGATACCGCTACGACATTTTCGTTTTCATCCGTCACCGGTGAAACGGTAATGTAGGCCGATACGACATGCCCGTCTTTGCGGGTAAGTTCGGTTTCCAAATTTTTGAGCGCACCGTGATCAAACACCTCAATCGCCATTGCACGCATATGGCGTTTGTCATCCAGCGGCGATAGAACATCCACACTGTGGCCAAGAACGTCTTCCTTGCCATATCCGAGCAATTCACGCGCTCCATCATTCCACGATAAAATAATCTGCGATGGACTGACGGTAAAAATCGCGTCGCCGGCACGCTGTATCAATGATCCGAAATATTTTTCGATATGATCCATCGGGTCAGTTCCTCCTCCCAATCACGCCGACCATACGGCCAGAACGGCCCCCGGCAGCGCGGTGCGAATAGTATATATCCGGTTGGCACATCGTACAGGCAGCGGTCACGACGATATGACCGACGCCGGCTTCATCTAATTGTGTGGCATTAGCTTTCCATAAATCAAGATGCGGTTTCGGGTAGTCGCGACGATTGACAAACGCCGTATCAAACATTGACGCAACCTCATCACTGACTTCATAATGATCCGCGCCGATGGACGGCCCAAGGACCGCCACGGCATGACCCAATGAACATCCGAATGTTTGTTGAATAGAAGCCATCGTTTTTTTGATAATTTGTTTCTGCGTTCCGCGCCAGCCTGCATGTATCACAGCGATGATACGATGCGCAGGCTCATAAAATAAAACCGGTACACAATCCGCCGCGACGACGGTCAGAAATTTTTTCGACTGGTCGGTATACATCGCATCGGTATCGGCACAGAGGGTTTGCTCCTGCAAAAAAACGACGCGATCTTCGTGCACCTGATGCTGTCGAATTACATCATTCATATCTACACCGAGCGCTCGCCAAAACCGTTGCCGATTTTCTTCGACACGATGCGGATTATCATCCGTGCTCAGTCCAAGATTGAGCCCTTTGTAATCCCCCTCGCTGACACCGCCGATGCGCGTGGACATCACAGCCATCACGTCGGGAAATTTTTCGAGCGCCGGAAACCGGCAAAGGCGCAATCCGTCTTTTTCTTCGAAAATCATGGAGGGTTCAGGCACGCGCTAACTCCGGGTGAATGACAATGGATGAAATCTCCGGAATATTCCGATGAATTCGGTTTTCGAGTCTTGTCGTTATGGCGTGTACCTCATCGAGCGATAAATCGCCGGGCACCACGCAATTGAGCATCATTTTTTTATGACCTCCGATATCCATCACGATAAAATCGCTGCATGCCAGCACCGGCTGTGTATCAGCCGCAATAGCCCGTACGGCGGCGATGAGCGGCTTGCTTTGGTCCGTAATGTCAAATGCTTGCACAACCCGATCCCGCGCATCTTCGATATGCACTTTTACATCCTTAATCTCCGGAATTTTTTCCATCAATCGGCTTTCAATGCGCGATGACGCTTCATGCGCTTCGTCAAATCTCTGATGGCTTTCACATTCCAAATGAAAATCCACAAAATATCCGTTGGTAACCCGTTGTGCACGTACATTGTGGCATGCAAGACCTTCTTGTACGACGATCATCCGGATTTTATCAATGATACTTTCATCGTCGGTTTCCTGCGGCTCCATATGAATGATCACATCCGCATTGGGCACGATTTCATGAATGCGCGTTTCCACAGCATCGGCGACATGATGCGCCATTTCGAAAGGCACCGTACGCTTGACATCAATATACATGTCCACAAACACTTTCGAACCCGACTGACGAACCCGCAAATGGCGATACCGCTCTACACCGTCTAAACTGACCAGCGCCGTTCTGATGCGCTGTTCAATATCTTTAGGCATGGAGTCCGTCAAAGCATCAATCGTTTCTTTGAGTAATTTACCGCTGATCACAAGCACAAATAACGCCACGCCGATAGCCGCAAGCGAATCGCCTTGATGAAATCCCAACGCTGTGGAAATAAGGCCTATGATTACAACCGACGAACTCCAAATATCCGACGAAAAGTGCAGTGCGTCAGCTTCCAGCGCCTGACTGCGATACGTTTTGGCAATACGCGCAAGTGCCCGAGACCGGGAATAATCCACGATGATGGAAACTATAATTACAACAAAACTCCATACATTCACCTCCACCTGCACATCGCCGGACATCAAACGCTCTACGGCCGCGCGAATGATAAAAAAGCAAGTCAGGATCAATAATCCCGTTTGCAGCAGCGCCGATATGTTTTCGACTTTACCGTGACCATAGGAATGATCGTCATCGGCCGGCTTATCGGATATACGCACAGCTACATACGTCAGAAGCGCAGCGCCCAGATCCAGCGCTGAATGGGCCGCTTCGGATAATATACCGAGACTGCCGGTGGCTAAACCTGCAGCCAATTTCATACCGGTTAAAAAAATAGCCGCTAATACGGAGGTCAAAGCCACCCGCATTTTGTCGGAGTGCATGGATTGTGAGAATGTCATTTAATAAAGTATTCGGTTTATTACCCGCGCAATGTAGAAAACGCCCCATCTATTGTCAAGGCGGGTAATTATCAAAAAATAAAAACCTGCTGACATAAGGATGTCAGTCATGCACCTTATTTTTTGATAAAATAATTAACAAAAAATAAAATGAAAGGCGATCATGAACTACCAACGTTTTATTTCTCTGTTTTTTTTCGCAATGTTATTTTTGAACTTAAGTGCTTGCCAAACCAATACTCAAACTCCGTCAAATGAGTATGTAACGGAAGTGGCTGTTATTAAAATCAAACCGGAGTTTGTGTCGCGTATGCCGGATATTGTCGCTGAAGCCAAATCCATTATCGGCACGTACGAAGGATTTATATCATGGGAAAACATGCGTGCTGACGACACGTCGCGTGTTTTTGTAGATATTTTACGATGGAAAACCAAAAAACATGCCGATCAGGCCTTTGTAAAATTTCATTCCACCGAATCGTGCTCTCGTTTAATGAACGCTCTCGAAAAAGATGTCTATTTCGGTCATGTTCGCCACTATTAATTTACGCTTTTTGCATTAAACACTAATTTGAAATTAACTATGAATATCACTGCACACTTACATAAATTCGAATCCATCGCAAACGATTGGATGGCGGCTTTGGACACGTATGATGAACGAAATTTCAATCGTAAACCGGACCAAGAAAGTTGGTCCATTGGGCAGGTGTATTACCACCTCGTACACGGCACACAAAATTTTCATCTCCGCATGGTGCGGCAATGTATGGATAACCCGGCCCATGCTCATGAGAAAAAAACCTTTCCGGGAAAAATTGTGTTTTTCATGGGCCGCTTTCCCCCGATACGCATCAAAGTACCCCCTTCCGACATGTACACACCCAAACAGCCGGAATCCATTGCCGCCATACGCCGCGATTTGAATACTTTGATCGGAACCATGCCAACGATTGCTAACGAACTATCACAGAAACAACATCAGGGCAAGGCACAACACCCCCGATTCGGATATTTGAGCGGCGACGAATGGTTTGCCATGATCCAAATGCATTTTCGACATCACTTGTATCAAAAAAATCGTCTTGATAGTTTCTTACAGAAAGGAGCATAACGATGAATACCAAAATATTGGGATTGTGCTCTGTAATACATCACGTCACGGATCTGGAAACGGCCAAACGTTGGTATGCCGATGCGTTTGGTGTAAAGCCCTATTTCGATCAACCTTTTTATGTCGGATTTCAATTCGGCGGATTCGAACTTGGTCTTGATCCGGATCCTAAACAATACAATTCACCTGGATTCGGCAGTATTACCTATTGGCGCACCGACAATGTGCAAGCTATGTTTGATCATCTTATCCGGTCAGGCGCTCAAGCCAACGAGCATCCAAACTGTGTTGGCGGCGATCTTATCATCGCATCGGTGCGCGATCCGTTTGGTAATGTGATCGGATTGATGTACAATCCTGAATTCAAAATAACGGAATGACCTATGGCAGAACCATTAAAAAATATGTTTTCCAGATCGTTTGTCGAAACTTTAGGCGATCAGGTTCAAACCGTTTATTCGAGTTTTGACAAACGGGCATTTACGAATTTTATTTTTGATCACGCATGGTCTCAGCGCGAACTCAAAGATCGAATGCATCATATTTCCTCCGGTCTCAGATCTCATTTACCTGAGGATTACCGAAAGGCGCTCGGTATTCTCATTCATGTGACGAAACGTTTTCGTATGAATAATACCAATGTATCGTTTACGGATATGGTGTTTCCGGATTTCGTAGAACACTTCGGACTTGACGATTTGGAGTCATCCATACCGGCATTGGAATTATTCACCCAAGTTTCAAGCGCTGAATTCGCCATCAGGCCTTTTATTCTTCGTTATCCGGACATCATGTTACAGCAAATGCTCGTTTGGAGTCGGCACAGTAGTCCGCATGTACGCCGATTGGCCAGCGAAGGTTGCCGTCCGCGACTGCCATGGGCTATCGCATTACCTGTGTTTCAAAAAGACCCGGCTCCGATTCTGCCGATTTTAGAAAATCTTAAGGCTGATCCTTCAGAATATGTTCGCCGAAGCGTGGCGAATAACCTGAACGACATAACCAAGGATAATCCGGAAATCGTACTGCAGATCGCAGAACGCTGGCGAGGTTTGTCTACGGAAACAGACAAATTGGTCAAACACGCCTGTCGCACGCTTTTGAAACGCGGGAACAAAAAAGCGCTCTCAATTTTTGGAACGCATGATGCCTCCGGCGTTTCAGTGCTTTCATTTGTATCCAAGAAGAAAAAAATATTTATCGGTGATACGTTGGATTTTGAAGCGGAAATTCGGATCCGGAAAGTCAAAACACTTCGCATCGAATACGCGATTGATTTTGTCAAATCCGGAGGAAAAATCAGCCGCAAAGTCTTCAAATGGCGTGAAGGTCCTTATGATAACGGTTCTTTGAAGTTGAACAAAAGGCATCGTTTTCAAAATTTTACGACGCGCAAGCATTATCCAGGAAAACATGCAATTACTTTGATCATCAATGGTCATCCCATAGCAGACTTGCACATAACGCTTGGCGACCGCCATGACTAAAAGTGAATTAATAAAAATGCTTACCGGTAACGATCGCCGAACCATCGCTAACGCGAATTTGCTAGTAAGTAAGCTGGCTCACGATAGAACGGCGCTTAAAAATTTATACCATCTTTTATCGCACGAAGATGCGGATATTTGTTTCCGCGCTTCCGATGCGTTAGAAAAAATCCTACGAAACGAAACCACCGCTACACGTACTCTATCACCACACCTGGCTAAAGACTGGGTAACGCTGATTAGCAACGAGGCTTTACAGATGCATCTGCCTCTGATTTTGGGTTACGTCGCATGGAAAAAAAACGATGCCGCTCGAATCAGTACGAATTTGCTTGAACTCGCGCACACCACTAAAAATAAATTTGTTGCCGTTAATGCGATGACCGGCTTAGCCGATATCGCATTACGGCATACGTGGTTATTACCTACGGTTTGGGGATTATTGGATGAAATGGAAACGAAAGGCAGTGCGGCGCTTCGTGCAAGAGCACGTATCCTAAAAAAGAAAATCAATCTTACAACTAAGCTATAAATTCTTTGGCCAAGTGGTATGTTTCATAAAAATATCAACGAATTCCTCCAGACCGGCCCGATCCGTTTCGTCAAAACGAGCCATCTGAGGGCTATCCAAATCCAGAACTCCGAATAACTGTTCTCCCGAAATCAGAGGGATCACAATTTCAGAATTCGAAGCACTGTCGCACGCGATATGCCCCGGGAAAGCATGCACATCCTTCACTACAACAGTTTTTCTCTGTTGAGCGGCCGTACCACATACCCCCTTGCCCATAGCGATGTGAACACAAGCAGGTTTACCTTGAAAAGGGCCTACCACCAATTCACCGCCTTTATAAAAATAAAAACCGGCCCAATTAAGTGCTGGCAACGTATAATATAATAAAGAAGAAGCGTTGGCTGCGTTGGCAATGAGATCGTTTTCACCTTCAAGCAAATGATGAATCTGGGTATGCAATGCAGCATACATTTCGGACTTGGTGCTATATTCGGTGGAGTGCGTCTCAAACATATAATTTGACCCTATATCAAAAGTTCAGTTCAATATAATACTTTTATCTTTAAGCTAACGTAAAGTACATTTTTCATTTCAAAAAACAACTTGATTTTCTATTCAAAATCATTACAATTACGTCTAAGAAAGGCCGATATTAAATCTCATATCGTTGATCGTATAACATCCCTCAAAAAAGATGCGCATCGCGATGTGACTTATTTTTTTAGTACAAATTAAAAAATATTTACATGAGCAAGAAACCTATTACCAACAAAGACGTAACGCCGCGAATGTTTGAAAGTGATTTTTTGGAGTTTTTTTCCAAAGTACACTTTAGCGTTCCGTTGATCGTATTTATTCCTGTAATTTCTTATTTCATCTATCAGAGTTTATGGATTGAAAAGTCAGATCTAAAACACTTTTTGTTTTGGATTTTAGCCGGACTCGCCGTTTGGACTCTGACGGAATATGTTTTGCACCGTTTTGTTTTTCATTTCACGCCGCGTGGCGCTCTGATGGAACGCATACATTTCATTTTTCACGGTGTGCACCACGATTATCCCAATGATTCTAAACGCCTTGTCATGCCCCCGGCAGCGAGCATTCCGTTAGCTGCATTATTCTATTTTTTATTTTTAATTATATTTGGATCAAATATCGCTCCCATGTTTTCTGGTTTTTTGATCGGGTATTTGTGGTATGATATGACGCATTATGCCATACATCATTTCAACATGCACTCGGCGTTTTGGTTAGCTATAAAAAATCATCACATGAAGCATCATTTTCAGAATCCGGAAAAAGGGTTCGGAGTCAGTACGCCCATTTGGGATTACGTATGGCAAACTATGTTTCCTGTTAAAAATAAATAAAAATATTTTAAGTAGTCTGAGTAATTTTGGGAAGTGGTCTATATGATTATTAGACGATGCGAATCCGGTAAGCCCCGTAAGTGTTTTGATCCAATTATTATTATAATAATGGTTGGACTGTTTTCAAACAATGCCCCGTCATCCGCTCAAGACCGGTATGATCCTGAATTAAATCGTAAGCCATATATACCAAACGTCACAAAAAACGCTGACGCAAGCAGTAAAGACACTATTAATTCTGAACACAGACCACAGCAAAAAATTAAATCCAACCTTATCGATTACAAGCAAAAGAAAATTCATTTTTTCTTAACTTATGGACGTTCGCTAATGCGCGATTATGAACAAACTATCAAGTATATACGCGCATCCGGATATCCATACGTATTAGCCGAAATATCTGACCCTGATGAAAAGAAAGTTAAACCTCAAATTTTCCAAATCGGGGTACAATACAACATTAACGACCGTTTTATAGTTGAATTTTCCAACACGCGAATTCTAGCTCAGAAAATTTCAGGAAGCAATTGGGTTGCCGGTATAAATGAATCCGTACCGGGAATAGGTGATTTACTTTTTGATATTGTTCAAGCTTCCAAAACATCAATTCTACAACCGGGCGTTAGATATATTTTGATGCCATTAAATATAGAAAGTCGACTTGAAATTACTACCGGCTTGGGGTTGTCTTATGCAAGCTACCATTTGACATCAACAAATTATTATAAACAGAATTACGGTACTTATCGCGTACCGGTAATAATTAATGCAAAAAAAGAATCCAGTAAATTTGATCGAAACGCTTTCGGAATGTATTGCGATTTAGGTATGGAGTTTTATTGGTCAAAATTGATAAGTACGCAATTTAAAATTGAACAGCGTTATGCTCAAACAATAAATATACCAGAACAACAATTCAGCTACATTGTTAGAAAAAAGGACAACCTTTCAGGATCATATATTGAAGAAACTCAAACACGGTTTTTTAAAAAACAAAAAATTGATCACTCCGGCTTTATATTAAGTTCAACACTTCGTATACATTTGTTCTGATTAGAAAGATATACGATACCTACATTATGCAAACATAATCTATTTGATTTTTAGCTCTATCTTTAATATTATTTTCAACTTAAGCGACTGTATTTTCAATTACGATCTGCAATTGCTATGCATGCTGATAGTAATCACCATCGGACGTATTGTTTTACTTTTTAAATGTTAGAATTCATCCCCAATGATGCGTGGTTTTGAAAAGGCAGCGGATATTTTGGAATTGGATACCGGTGTTCGCCAATACCTCCTTACGCCTGAAAAACAAGTTACTGTATCCATTCCAGTAGTACTTGAAGACGGTTCAATCAAAGTTTTTAAAGGCTTCCGGGTCATACATAGCACCGTTCGAGGCCCCTCCAAAGGTGGAATTCGAGTTTCTCCGAAAGCCACGCTTGAAGAAACAACCGCTTTGGCCGCATGGATGACGTGGAAGTGCGCCGTAGTAAATATTCCGTTCGGTGGAGCAAAGGGCGCCATTGAGTGCGATCCTTCTCGACTTACGGAATCGACCTACGAAAAAATTATTCGCCGTTATACGGCCAATTTGTTTGAAATTTTCGGCCCCGATAAAGATATACCGGCACCGGACAACAATACCGGTGAACGCGAAATGGGATGGATCATGGATACATACAGCATGCATGTCCGGCGAACCGAGACCGCCGTGGTGACGGGAAAACCGCTCATTATGGGCGGTTCTCACGGAAGACGCGACGCCACCGGCCGTGGTATTATGCTGATTGCCCTTGCCGCGATGAAACAGCGTAACATACCGACTAAAGAAGCGCGCATCGTTATCCAAGGATTTGGTTCCGTTGGTGCAACCGCCGCTCAACTTTTGTATGAAAACGGATGCAAAATCATCGGGATCGGTGATGCGAGTGGGTCTTATTTTTCTGAAAAAGGCATCAATATTTCTGATGCAATCCGATTTGCTCAACAAAACCGTCGTTCTTTATCCGGATACCCCAACGCACAGAAAATAACGAATGAAGAATTATTGATGCTAGATTGCGATGTGTTAATACCTGCAGCTATGGAAAACCAAATTCATTCGGAGAACGCATCCAAAGTGCAGGCTAAAATAATATGCGAAGGGGCCAATGGCCCGATCACGCCGGAGGCTGATACTTTGCTGCATGAACGCGGCATCTTGGTTGTACCGGACATTTTAGCCAATGCCGGCGGTGTTACAGTCTCCTATTTTGAATGGGTACAAAATAGAATAGGTTTTTTTTGGCCGTTGCATGAAGTGCATGATCGCCTTGAACGTATTATGATCGAAAGTTTCGAATCGGTTCACGCCGCCGCACTTCGCCACGCCCAGTCCATGCGCGTCGGCGCTTACATACTGGCGCTTGACCGCGTCACTCAGGTTTTAAGACTTCGTGGAATTTATGCTTAATTTATGAAATAAAGAGAGTAAGGACTTTTTCTGATGCCTAAAAAAATTCTGATCGTTGACGATAACAAAACCGTGCGCACCTTATTAAGCATTAATTTGCGCAAAGAAAATTTTGAAGTCATCGAAGCCGAAAATGGCGCCGAAGGTTTACAGATGGTCAATGACCATTTACCCGACCTCGTGATATCAGACATTATCATGCCACAAATGGACGGTTTTGAATTTTGCCGTAAAGTACGAGAAACTTCAAAATCACCCATGGTGCCCTTTATGTTCCTGACGTCTATTGATCAGGTTGCAACGGAATTACGCGGCCTTCGAACCGGAGCAGACGACTACCTCATCAAATCGAATATTAAAAAAGAAGAGTTGGTCGGAAAAGTATCCGCCATGCTCCAAAAATCAAACGAATACAAACAAGCCGAAAATCAGATGCAAGAAGGCTTGTATGGTAAATTTAGCGACTTAAGTCTTGTGGATGTATTCCAACTTTTGATTATGAATAAAAAAACCGGCTTGCTGACGATCACCCGTGACAGCGACAAAGCCGAAATCACATTCGAAGACGGACGCATGTTGCATGCCGAATACAAACAGTTTGTCGGTGAAGAAGCCGTGTATAATCTCGGCGAATGGAAAACTGGGGTCTTTAAATTTGAATCCGTTGAACCGAAGGTGACGCCGACCATCCATTCGGCCACCATGAATATTTTGATGGAATATTGCCGCATCACCGATGAAAACAAACTGAACTGAAGCTGAGGAGAAAAACGGCTATGGCAGAAACAAAAAAAACTCGCTCCAAACTGCTCCTCGTAGATGCCGATGAACAGGCGCGCCTGCTTATTAAAGAAAATCTTATCAAAGAAGATTATATCGTTTTTGATACCGGCAATGGAAACGTGGCCTTGGAAATCGTCAACCGCGAAAAACCGGATCTGGTAATCAGCGATATTTTTCTTGGTGAGATGAATGGTTTTGAATTGTGCCAACGGATTCGCGATACATCCAACGTACCAACCGTACCATTCGTATTTTTTACGGCCATTGACGACATGCTGACCGAAATCCGCGGCTTCCGCTGCGGTGCCAATGATTATCTCGTCAAACGCCACACCAAACGACAAGATCTTTTGCTTCGGATCGAAAGCATGGTCAGTCAGGTTAATGCTTTTGAAAAAGAAAAAGCGACGTTGCGTGACGGATTCCTCGGTAAGCTCGGCGACGTCAGCGTGATTGACGTTCTCCAGCTTTTAGCGAATACCGCTAAAACAGGCAACCTGCTGATTTCAGACGGTACGATCGAAGGCAACGTGTATTTTATGAAGGGTCAAATTTTTAATGCTACGCTCGGTCACGTTCAAGGCGAAGACGCTATTTATGACATGATATACTGGGAAGACGGATTTTTTCGGTTTACACAGGAAGAAATCCCGCGCCAAAGTGTCATCGCATCGCCGACCAATAAAATCATCAGTAAATGCAGACGTTTGCTTGGGAAAGAAGAATAGTTTTCAAATATATTTTACTTATACACCATAGACTGCCATGAAAGATCACATCCTCGTGGTTGACGACGAACTGGACGCCGTTGACCCACTTATTCGCGTACTCCAGCATGACGGTTATGAAGTTGATTACGCAGCCAATGCGAAAGAAGCATTGGGCTATGTAAAAACAACATCGTATCAGCTCATCCTGATGGATGTCATGATGCCCGGCATGAGCGGTTACCAACTTTTGAAAAAGCTTCAAGAAGACGAGGAAACAGCATATATACCGGTCATTTTCGTTACCGGCCATTTTAATGCGGAGGAAATCGTCAAAGGGCTGGAAGCCGGTGCGGTTGATGCCATAAGCAAACCTTTTCACATCGCAGAGGTTGTCACACGCGGAAAAGTGCGCATCGCCGAGTCCAAACTTAAACGTCGTTATACACCCATTCACCATTTCTTTGCCGAAGCACAGGAAAAAGAACAAAGCCGTCGCACGGGCTGTTTCGAATTTTTTGATAAATCTAAAAATAAAGTCGGCGACGTTTTTGTCAGCGAAGGCAAGATTGTTTACGCGACAAGCAAAAACGCCATCAAAGAAGACGCTTTTCTTCAACTCGCATCGATGAAAGATATCACTTATATTTTTCAGGAAGGTGTACGCTCTCAAAATACCAGTTTTTCGGCCAGTGTAACGAGCCTCATCTTAGAAGCCTCCAAGATCGTTGATGAATTGGAAGCCAAAGAAATACGCGATGAAGATCAAAAACGTGTTCTCGTGATTGATCGAGACCGTATTCCCCGAATTCTTGCGAGCCGCGCCCTTAAATCGGCCGGTTATGCTCCGACCGTAACGAGTCCCGATGAAGTAACACAAGACATTATTTCCAAATACGATCCGCATGTGGTGATCGTAGATCCGCAAGATTGTGAATTAGTCCTTAACAAAGTGGCTCTCACCCGGCCATCCCGCCAACCCATTCCGCTCATCGTGTACGGTGATCAGGATCAGTTAGAAAAACACGACGCGCTTCGCAAATACCATATCAAAGCGTTTGTTGACAAGGCACAAACTAATGAATCGCTTGCCCATGCCGTTTTTCAGGCGCTGAAATAATATCGGGCGGTTCCGCCGTGAATCATGCAACCCAAGAAAAAAAAATCACGCTCCAGCACACGTACTAAGAAAAAAAAAGACTTCTGGTGGGAAGTTGATCTCGGTCATATCGTTAATCTCGAAGCTACACAAGCTTTATTGTTCGAATTAGGCTCCACCGGCTCCATCGAAACGGCAACGGGGCTCACGGCTTATTTTCAACCGGCTGATTATTCCTCAGAAAAAACACTTCATGCTAAACTCGCACCGCGACTTGGACCGGGCACGACAATTCACATTCGCCCAATGGCCGCTCAAGATTGGGAAAGCGAATGGAAGAAAAATTTCAAACCGCGACGTGTTGGAAAACACTTTATCGTGCGCCCCTCATGGGAAAAATACAAACGTAAACCCAAAGATATCATCTTGGTTATTGACCCTAAAATGTCATTTGGTACGGGAACGCATGAAACAACACAGTTAGTTTTAGGTTTTATCGAATCGTTTCCCGTTAAAAACAAAATACTGTTAGATGTCGGCAGCGGGACGGGAATACTGGCGATCGCCGCCGCTAAGTCCAGTGCACGCGCTGTTTATGGTTTTGATGTGGATACGAATGCCTTTGAAAATGCCGAAGAAAACATTCGTCGTAATCGCGTTTCAGCCCGTGTAAAAACGGCACTAACCACTATCGAAACCCTGCCGCCTAAATGGCCCGAACGTTACGATATAATACTAGCCAATATCCAACGCGCGGTATTCGAGATGCCCGGGTTTATGGAAAATTTGAACCAAAAAATGAAACCTGCCGGAATGATGATTCTTTCTGGAATCCTTGCCATCGAAGATGAACGCATGCGCATGTTGTTTTCTGAACATAATCTGCATGTCAGTGAATTTCGAGCCGATGGCGAATGGGTCGCTTACGTACTGCAAAGGACATCGTGATGCGGATCGCCTCAATTGACATCGGCACCAATACAGTACTTTTACTCATCGCTGAAGCGGATTCCACCGGCCATTTGCACACACTTTTTGAAAAGCAGCGTATCATCAGACTCGGAAAAAACGTGGACGCTCAAAAAAATATCGCGCACGAGGGATTGGATAAACTGACACATGTTTTAACTGAATATGTGCAAGATGCCGCAAATCATCAGGCCGCTAAAATCGTCATCGGCGCCACCAGCGCCATGCGCGACGCCGCAAACAAAGAAACAATTTTAAATGAAATTTATCGTCGTACCGGTCAACGTATTCAAATTTTAACCGGTGATGAAGAAGCCCAGTGGACGTTTCAAGGCGGTTGCCTTGCTCTTCCCCCATCGGCGCACCACCCCATTCTCTTGATTGATATCGGCGGCGGAAGTACTGAGTTCGTTGTCGGCTCCGCTTCCGATATGACGTTCAAAAAAAGTTTGAACATTGGCGCGGTTCGTATGACGGAGCGTTTTATCAATCATGATCCGCCGCTTCAATCCGAATTGGAAAGCCTTCGCCGGTATGTAAACAGCGAATTTGACACTCATTTATCCGGTATAAAAAATATTCAACCCGCCCATGCACTCGGTGTTGCCGGTACCGTTACTACATTATGTGCGATGTTGCAAGCACTCCCACATTATGATCCCAACCGCATCAACGGTTATATGATTGATAAAGCGGCGTTGGATTCGCTGATCGAAAAAATGAGCGACCTTACCCTCGAAGAACGTCGTAAGATGCCGGGATTGGAACCGGAGCGTGCGGATGTTATTATTGCGGGGGCGACGATTTTGTCGGAAATACTTTCTTTTTTTAATTTAGATAAAATCACGGTCAGCAATTTTGGCTTACGTTACGGTCTCATACTAAGAGAGCTTGCAAGTCATGGTCAATGAAACCGCATTTACGCATCATGCCGGTGTGCAATACCCTATTCTTTGCGGGGCTATGTATCCGTGCAGCAATCCGGAGCTTGTTGCCGCTGTTTCTGCGGCTGGAGGACTCGGCATCATACAACCCTTATCGCTTACCTACGTTCATAAATACGACTTTCGCCAAGGCCTTCGTTATATTCGTTCTCTGACGGATAAACCCATAGCACTCAACGCGACAGTCGAAAAGTCATCGCGCGTTTATGAAGATCGTTTGCGACAGTGGATTGATATCGCGCTGGAAGAAGGTATCCGTTTTTTTGACACATCACTTGGCAATCCGCGCTGGGTCGTAGATCGTGTCGCACCATACCAGGGCATCGTCTATCATAAAGTCACCGAACGCAAATGGGCGGAGAAAGCGATGGATGCCGGAGTACACGGCCTCATTGCCGTCAATGCCCGCGCGGGAGGACATGCCGGCCATCTTTCGCCCCAGCAACTGTATGATGCGCTGGCCGATACCGGTTTGCCGATTCTGTGCGCCGGTGGTATCGGTGATGAGAACGATTATGCAGACACCTTAAAAATCGGTTATGCAGGCGTCATGATGGCCACCCGATTTATTGCTACCACCGAATGTACGGCACACGAGGATTACAAACGAGCCATCGTACAAGCCGGCGAAGCAGATATCGTTCATACAGAACGCGTTACGGGCGTACCATTGGCCGTGATAAAAACCGAATATGTCGAGCGCGTCGGGTACAAAACGGGTACCATAGCGCGCCTGATGCTCAAACATCGCCAATTAAAAAAAATGATGCGTTTGATTTATGCATTGCGGTCCATGCGTCAGTTAAAGCGCTCATCATTGCAAGGCAAGATGTCTACACGCGATTATTATCAAGCCGGTAAAAGCGTCGCCGGTGTCCATGCCGTCGAATCCGTGGCGGCCATCATCGCACGTTTTGTTCGATCTACAAAACCAAAATAATTGTAATCATAAAGGAATTCATCTATGCGAACCATACGCGCACCCCGAGGCACTACACTTACCTGCAAAAACTGGCTTACCGAAGCGCCTTTACGCATGCTCATGAATAATCTTGATCCCGACGTAGCGGAACGTCCGGAAGATCTTGTGGTGTATGGTGGCATCGGCAAAGCAGCCCGCAATTGGGATTGTTTTGACGCGATCGTAAAAAGTCTTACCAATTTGGCAATGGATGAAACTCTGCTCGTTCAATCCGGAAAACCGGTCGCCGTTTTCAAAACCCATGCCGACGCACCGCGCGTTATTATAGCCAATTCCAACATCGTTCCGCATTGGGCAACATGGGAAAATTTTCGCGAATATGAAAAATTAGGCTTGATCATGTATGGACAGATGACCGCCGGAAGCTGGATTTATATTGGTACTCAAGGCATTTTGCAAGGTACGTATGAAACTTTTGCCGAGTGCGGGCGCAAACATTTTAAAGGCACTTTACGCGGTACGATCACGCTGACGGCCGGATTGGGCGGTATGGGCGGTGCGCAGCCATTGGCTGTCACAATGAATGACGGCGTGGCTATTTGTATTGAAGTTGATCGCACCCGTATTCAGCGTCGTTTGGATACACGTTATTGTGATGTTATGGTCGAGTCGCTGGATGAAGCCTGGCGTATGGCAACGGAGTGTAAAGCCAAAGGCGAAGCCAAATCCATAGGCTTATTGGGAAATGCCGCAGAACTTTTACCAGAAATGCTCAAACGGAATATGATCCCGGACATTGTAACCGATCAAACGTCGGCCCATGACGAATTAAACGGCTATATTCCTACGGGTATCTCCGTCGAAGAAGCAGCGGAATGGCGTAAAAATCGCACCCAGGAATATATTAACCGGGCCATGGAATCAATGGCCTTTCATGTGCGCGCTATGCTTGATTTTCAAAACCGCGGAGCGATCGTATTTGACTACGGCAATAATATTCGCGGGCAGGCGCTTAAAGTCGGCGTGACCAATGCGTTTGATTTTCCAGGTTTTGTTCCGGCATTTATTCGTCCGTTATTCTGCGAAGGGCAAGGTCCCTTTCGTTGGGCTGCGCTCTCCGGCGACCCGGAAGATATTTATGTAACGGACAAAGCTATTATGGAGGCTTTTCCTGAAAAGGCAGGTCTTCAACGTTGGCTGTCGCAAGCCAAAGATCGCATAGCGTTTCAAGGCCTCCCCAGCCGCATTTGTTGGCTTGGTTACGGAGAACGTGAAAAAGCCGGTTTGATTTTCAACGAATTGGTACGTACTAAAAAGGTAAAGGCACCCATCGTCATCGGTCGTGATCACTTGGATTGCGGCTCCGTTGCTTCACCTAACAGAGAAACCGAAGCCATGAAAGACGGTTCTGATGCTATCGCTGACTGGCCGCTATTAAATTTTGCGATCAACGCGGTCAATGGTGCGACGTGGGTATCTTTGCATCACGGCGGCGGCGTGGGGATCGGATACAGCTTACATGCAGGTATGGTGATCGTCGCCGATGGTACATCGGAAGCAGCTGTGCGGTTAAAACGGGTGTTAACGTGTGATCCCGGTATGGGCGTTGTCCGACATGTGGACGCGGGTTACGATGAAGCCATCAAAGTAGCGAAAGAAAAGAACGTACATATTCCGATGATACGCTAATCGTTTTTTGGCAAACCGGTTTTTTCGCCAAGTTCGTCGAAATAGCGTTTGATCAGATCCTGATAATCTTTAGCATAACCTTGTTTCATTTGGCGCAATAATTCCTGACGTAAAAAATTGCGACGATCCGTCAGATTTTCAGGCAATGCGCGCGGAGAAACCGTATCATAATTTTTTCCGGATTCGCCTTTTCGTTTTTCGCTCATGTCTTTTTCTTGCATGGAAGTCGAAGCATCCAGCATACGCTGAAGTATTTTCTGCTGCCGTTCGATGGTCTTACGATTAACTTGATTGGACTGCATGTCTTTGATGACCTCTTCCATCTCTTTAGCCAAATTACCTAGCTGCCCTTTTAAGCCTTGTTGAGCGCCGGCTTGATCTTTCATGGCTTCCATAGATTGTTTGAGCGCCTGTTGCTCCGCCATCATACGACCGAGTTGTGCTTGCTGTTCCTGCGATAGTCCGCCCGGGTTATTATCTTGACCCTCCATCAACGATGACATTCCCTGATTAATCCCCCTTTGTTTTCCAGCCGCCTCACGCATCTGTTCCATCAGCTCTTCCATTCCTGTACCGGATTGGCCGTTATTCATCTTATCCATGCTCAGAAGCAATAACTTGATCGCTTCATTGACGGATACCATAGCCGCTGTTTGTGAATTGACCGCTTGTGGCGTATTACGTTCTTCCATGGCCTTCACCGCGGTCTGCATTTGCCCCATTGCCTGGCCGACGGTTCTACCGAGCGGTGTATTCACAAAGAAAGTTTTATTGGAAAGCTCCAAGAGGTTTTCCGTAACGATACCCATATTGGATAAAATGTCTGACTGATCTTGTGTCACCTCACGAAAACGAACGCTGGCAAAATTTAACGGCGAAGTCTCGGAAATCAAAGCCTCCTGGTTTTGTGAAATGACCAGCATATCTACGACGATTTTTTGCATAGCACGTTTTATAGCCTCATCCTGATTGGCACGATGTTCCTTTTGCGCATCGGCCATAGATCGTGAAAGCGAATCTAAAGATTTATGGATGTCCTCTCTGTTTTCTTTTTCTTCTTTCGTTCCTTCTTGTTTATCGCTCATGCCCTGCTGAGATTGTTGCATGCGATTCTGAATGTTGTTTTGTTGCAGCTGATCTTGCGCCGTATTGAGCTTTTGATTGGATTGATTATTATTTAATTCCTTTACTAATTTTTGTAACTCATCCGATTTTTTCTTCAGATCATCGATGTTTTTCCGAATGCGTTCTTGTTCCTTGATTGCGGCGTTCCGTTCATTATCATTTTTCAAATTCGACGCCATCCGATCCAGATATTTTTGTTGCTTTTCCAAGTCTTCTGCTGTGCGGCGCAACTGATCAAACATCTGTTCGGCTTTGATACGCTTGAGCAATTCGACAGTCCGATCGACATTTTTTTTGAACGCCTCTTGATCCATTTTAAAATTCTTAAGCGCATCCCGCATTTGGTTGGGGTTAAAATTATTTTCCATAGCCTGCTGCATTTTTTGCATCAATTCCTGCATTTCTTTGGAATTAATCTCGCTAAGTAGCTTTTGCAGTTCCTGATATTTTTGAACCGTTTCGGGTGTAAGTAGATTTTGTTCTTTAAGCTTATCCGTCATTTCTTCTAAGCTCTTTTGAATGGACTCCGCTTTCTTTTGAAGCTCCTCTTGTTTTTCGACAAGCTGTTTTATCTTTTCCTTGTCCTTCCACTCCGGTTTTTTATCTTTGAGCATCTCACGATGTACTTCTTCAAGCGATTTTTTTATTTCTTCGCTTTCTTTGGCAATTTCCTCAGCCGCTTGGATCTGTTGATCTTGCTTTTGATTGGTTTCTGCAAAAATTTCTTCCATCGAAGGAAACCGCAGACGACGCTCGACACTTTTTGTTTTTTTCGGCCCGGAAACGGCATCATTATCCCACACTTCGAGATAAAAGCCGATCACGTCTTCCGGTTGTAAAAGCAGTTTTGAGAATTCCCAATTATAAACGACATCAAATTCGCTCTGATCGCTGCGAATCAAAAAACTCAAATCTTCGGTGGTATATGTTTCCGGAATCGGCAGAACACCGCGGGTATGCATCAATTTATAGTTTAGCACAATTCGGCTTACACCAAAGTCATCCTGCACATCGGCCACGATCTTCTGAAGCATAGCTTCGGTGATATCGCCGTCCTTTTCGGGAATATTCAATTGAACCAGCGGATATAAATCATCTTGCACATCTATACGATATTCGACCGGATCTTCACTGGGTGTTCCTTCGTTATCCATCATCACAAAATGATAGGTTCCCGACTTCATTACTTTAAAAACACCCTCGGCTTTTTCAGAATTAAACACCGAAGTTTTCAGCGGTATTGAAGTCGAATCGGAAAAGACAATACGCGCTTCTTGCAATGATTTTGTCGCTTCCATGGTAACCCGGACACGGGACCCCTTGAGGGCTTGTATATCACCGTTATTGGCTTCTAAGACACGATGTTCGATGCGCGCATAGTTCGGGGATTCGATTTCGATCTGAAGGCGTTTTACCGACGGACGACGCATCACACGAAGCGTGTTTTTTTCTGAAACCGCAGCACGTTTGCGGCTATTTTCTATGTATGAAAATTTGAACCAATATGTCAGTTCCTGACGGAGGTTTTGTAACTCCAACGAGTAAAATCGTGCCGTATCTTTTTTCATGACGGCTTCGGTCACCTGTTCTACGCCGGACAGCTGTGTTAAGAGTTGCACGGCATCCGGCATCACCGCGTCGGAAGTCAGCGGAATAATTTCGACGCTAATTTTACGATTCTGGCCTTGGAGTATATCGGTCGTTCCCGGTACTATCACCCATCGGTACGGAATGACTTCCATCGGCTTTTTTCCCGGATCGGCTAGCCGCGCAAATGCGTCAGTCAAAGGACGATTAAAAAGTAAAAAAACAAAACTTGCCGTAATAACAACGACGGATGTATATCGCCATGTTTTGCGAAGTACTGTACGATCGGCTACGCTGGCGATATCATACTTTTCAAGTGTAGCATGTATTGTTTGTATCGCCGCTATGATCATGGGCTCGGAAACTTTTTCTTTGCCTTCGCGCAATTCCCCAAAAAGCTGCAACGCATTCAAAAGACGATCTTTAATTTCTGGAAACCGTTGACCGATCTGCTGCGCTAAAGCAAAATCTGATGAAGCTGCAACAACGCCGAACAAACGCAAAATCGGCGAAACGATATAGAATGCAATTATCACACAGGCGATCATAAGTCCGCTCATCGCCAATACCCATCGCCCTACCACATCCGGATCAGAGAGTACTTCAATACTTGCCGTTAAGAGAGCGAGTAACAGTAACAAAGCCGTGCCGCGAAGGGCATTCGTTTGAAAATAAAGACGATTCTCTTCACGACGAAGCCGCATTAGCGGAATCTGTAATGACCGGTATAAGGAATCTGTATCGTGCATATTAGTAAAATAAAAAACCGACAGGATAATACCTATCGGTTTTTACGAATCCGTTCAAAAACTGTTGCATTATTTTATTTTTTCGCTGACGACTTTAGCTTGTGTAAATAGCATCAGATAATCTCGTCCACCCGCTTTGGAGTCGGTACCGCTCATGTTGAAACCGCCGAACGGATGTACGCCGACCAATGCCCCGGTACATTTACGATTCAAGTACAGATTTCCTGCATGAAATTCATTGCGCGCACGTTCCAATTTTTTACGGCTTTTCGTAAAAATAGCGCCGGTCAAACCGTATTCCGTATTGTTCGCGATTTCCAACGCTTCATCAAAATTTTTGGCTTTAATGATAGCCAGCACCGGGCCAAAAATTTCTTCCTGCGAAATCGTATCTTTGGGTTTCACATTGTCAAAAATTGTCGGCATCAAAAAGCTTCCCTGCGTGTCATCTTTCACGCCGCCCAGCAGAAGTTCGGCACCCTCTTGTTTGGCTTTATCAATATACCACATCATTTTTCCAAGCGCTTTATCATTGATCACTGGGCCCATATAGTTTTTAGAATCAGCTGGATTACCGACGGTCAATGTTTTCGCTTTGGCGATCAATTTTTCAGTGAACTTTTTATGAACGCTCTCGACGACAATCGCCCGGGAACATGCGGAGCACTTTTGACCGGAGAATCCAAACGCCGAATACAACACACCGTCCACGGCTTTATCCAAATCCGCCTCATTGTCAACGATGATCGAATCTTTGCCGCCCATCTCCGCAATCACGCGCTTGATCCAAAGCTGACCGGGTTGTGTTTCTGCGGCAACTTTATTGATATGCAAACCTACGGTCTTTGAGCCGGTGAATGCGATAAAACGTGTCAATGCATGTTTAGTGATGACATCACCCATACCGGAACCGGGTCCCGGAAGAAAATTGATAACCCCTTTCGGTACTCCTACTTCTTCCATCAACGCAACAAATTTAGCTGCAATCGTCGGTGAATCACTCGACGGCTTGAGTACAACTGTATTACCGGAAACAATGGCGGCCGTTGTCATACCGACAAGAATGGCCAGCGGAAAATTCCACGGCGGAATCACGGCACCGACACCCAAAGGAATATACATCAGTTGGTTATCTTCGCCGGCTATTTTAGTCAATGGTTGCTCCGACGCATAACGCAGCATTTCGCGCCCGTAAAATTCCATAAAGTCAATAGCTTCGGCCGTATCGCCATCGGCTTCAGCCCAACTTTTCCCGACTTCATAAACCATCATTGCCGAAAATTCGTGTTTACGCTTACGCATAATTGAAGCAGCCTTGAATAAATATGATGCGCGTTTTTCGGGTGCGACACGACTCCATTTTTTAAAAGCTTCAGCCGCCGTTTCTACTGCTTTATTAGCTAATTCTTCATTGCCATCATAAAAAATACCGATGAGCTGCTCACGATTGGACGGATTACGTGATTCCATTTTGTGATTGGTACGAATACGGTCACCGCCGATAATGATATGGTATTCTTTGCCCAATTCTTTGGAAATCTTTTCCAAGGCTTTTTCAAATGATTTACGGTTCGCAGGTTTCGAAAAATCCGTAAACGGTTCATTTTTGAATACGCTGTATTTGAAGGTTTTCTTTTTACGTGCCGTTGCCATACGTTTGCTCCTGCATTCGATCTAAGTGAATTTTTTGAATCAAAATTACTTTTCGAATATAGCGAATATGATAAAAATCTACAAGAAAATAGCGTATGCGATAAGATACATATTCACTTTTTTCACACTCACTAAAGCCCGGCTGCATTGTAAATAAAAGCTTTAAGAATGGCACAAGGTTTGAGTGTAATCGGTTATCAAACCGGAGTTGTGTATGAAAATCATATCTGAAGCATGGTTCAAACGGCATCGCTGGACTTTATTGGTTTTTCTGTTTTTAGTTTTTCGACCGCACATTACAGCCGCTATTCGCAATCATGTAGTTATTCCATTCAAAAAACATATTCTGCACGATCACCGCACCATGCCTTCTAAAAAGCTACTCAAACCCAAAGCCAAATTAAGTGTACATTATGCCGGTATAGTGTTGCTGAATGATACAGGCGACACGGAAGATGACGGATGTTCCGATGAAGACGGCGATGCTTGTTCGACTGAGTCCGAATACTACGAAACCGAGGACGATACTGAGGATGATGGCTGCAGTGATGAAGAAGACGATAGCTGCGAATCGTCTGATGAGGAATCCGATGACAGCGATTATTCGGAAGATGACGGATGTTCCGATGATGAAGGATGCGAATCCGACGACGAGGATACATACTCTTCGGATGATTCCGATTATTATGAAGACGATGGATGCTCCTGCCAAGGCGAAACTGTGGTATACTCCGATGATACGCCTGAGAATTATTATAATAGCACTCTGAGCGTACATTTCTCAGTCTATACAGGGGGCGCGGATTGGACGATCCGCATCGAAGATACCTACGGGAAAACGTTGTACACGATGATGCGAATAGATAATGTGGCGTCGGGGAATTATTCGTACAGTTGGAGCGGTGACTATTACGATGGCGCCATCGGACAAAGTCGTTTTATCCTGCCGGGAAGTTATTACGTTGTACTCCAGCGAAGGGACGGCGGTGTCTACCAAAGTAAAAAATCATTTACTTATGATTCAAAAAACGGATTTCAGGTGGACGGTCTGAATATCAATGAAATCAACTTTATGTATTAATCGTTCGCAGTATGCTTTTAAGCCGAAGATCAAGCGTATCAAAATCGGTATACCCATTGGCTATCAGATAGGCTTGATCTCCGGCACGAAATACCAGTGCCGGATACCCTTGAATACCTAAATAATGTACGTCCCTAAATTCCCGTTGCGCGGTCTCACGCCACACCGGATCATTCACCGCAAGAATAAATTCATTTCCGTCTAATCCGAATTGTTCTGCCACGGTTGCATATAAATCCGGTTGATTAGTATCGGCTCCGTTCACAAAATGACGTGATTGAACCTCGGACGCAAACTCAAATGCCATTTCAGGCTTTGCCTTTTTACATACGGCCAACGCTACCGCAGGAGGCAACGAATCCAATACAAACCGTCCTTGTTCAACCAAATCACGATACGGTTTCCCGAATGTAACGCCCGTCATAGTCTCTAACCTCGGCATCACGTCTAAAATATAATGCGACATGAAACCGATAGGTTTCACTCTATCGCCCACAGCCAATCCTCCGCTCATGATTGCGAACGGTATTTCCCTGGAATAGTTTTTCCTTAGTCGTTGAACAACCGGGCCAAAACCGTAGCACCAACCACACAACGTATCAAAAATATAAATGATTTCTACATCTGTGGCGATCGTTTCTACTGAACCGGATTTGTCTGAAGACATAGAATAGTACCAATGGTATTGTTATAAAAAAACCAACGCTTGCGCGATGGTTTGTATTTCCAAAAAAATTTCAGATCGAACACTATTTACATGCATGCCGCGGTTTTGAGAAAATTAATACTTTACTCGAAACGCAATGCCTCTATCGGATTGAGCGACGCGGCTTTGCGGGCAGGATAAAAACCAAAGAAAATGCCGACGCCGGCGGCGAAAGACATTGAAACAACTACGGAAACCATCGAAATACTGACGGCCCAACTCGTAAATGTCTCAACCAAATAACCGATCACTACACCCAGTATCATGCCGATCACGCCTCCGGTAAGACTCAGTACTACGGCTTCGACAAGAAACTGTAACAAAATGTGTTTTTCCGTTGCACCGATCGCCATACGAATGCCGATTTCACGTGTTCGTTCTGTTACAGAAACCAGCATGATATTCATAATGCCTATGCCGCCTACCAGTAGTGAAATCGACGCTACGATAATCATGAGTAGCGATACTGTTTTGGAAATGGACTTGGCAATTTCATTGACTTGCTCTTGTGTACGTATCGTAAAATCATCATCACCGTAAGCAGGAATACGATGTTCCTGACGCAAAATCTGACGAATTTCCTCCATTGCCGTATTCATGTCCTGACTTGTTCGCACGGAAACATAGATATAATCAATATTTTTGTCACCCGTCAGTCGTTTATCATAAGTCGTATATGGAATGATGATCATATCGTCCTGATCTTGACCGGACGCCAATTGACCTTTCGATTCGAGCACACCGGCAACACGAAACGGGATATTCTGGATACGAACTATTTCCCCTGTCGGATCGCTTTGCCCGAAAAGATTGACTGCCACGGTTGAGCCAAGTACACAGACTTTGTTTCCGGAACGATAATCCTGATCCGTAAACATCGCACCATGCATCATACCCCAATTGCGTATGGTCGTAAAACTTGTATTGACGCCATATACTTGGGATGCCCAGTTACGTTCCGATGAAACGACATTAGTTACAAGACGAATCACCGGCGTTTGTGCCGTGACTAATTCCGACCCGCGCACGATAGCGTCGCCATCACTGGGTTGCAACTCTTTCATCGCACGTATTCGGATACCGCCCGCTGTCATACCGCCGGAACGAATCGTAATCATATTGGTACCAAAGGCGGCCGTCTGATTATCAATTTCTTTTTGTGCACCGGCACCCACACCGGTCATGGCGATAATAGAGCCTACGCCGATCACGATCCCCAGCATTGTAAGCGCCGAACGCATTTTATTACGCATAAGCGCATTAAATGCAATTTTGAATATATTTGAAAAACCCATATCAATTCCTGTTAAGCATTATCAACGATGGAAGTTGCAAGCACCTTACGCATTTCCTCTTCGGGTTCGAGACGACGTTCGACCATAAAATCCTTAATAATACGGCCGTCACGAAAAACAACATTGCGTTTACAATATTGTGCAATATCGTTTTCATGTGTCACAAGTACGATCGTAATACCTTGATCGTTGAGACGCATAAAAATCTGCATGATTTCGATGCTCGTTTTACTGTCCAGGTTCCCGGTTGGTTCGTCGGCGAGAATCATGGATGGATGTGCCGCCAAAGCACGCGCAATCGCAACACGCTGTTGTTGTCCACCGGAAAGTTCGTTGGGTTTGTGATCATAACGTTTTTCCAGGCCTACCGCTTTAAGCGCTTCCATGGCACGATCGTGCCGTTCTTTGGGAGCTACGCCTTGATAGAGCATCGGCAATTCCACGTTTTCGATAGCACTCGTACGCGACAATAGATTGAACCCCTGAAAAACAAATCCGATTTTAAAACTACGTATGCGCGCCAGATCGGTTTTGGTCATATGACCTGTGGATACGCCGTCTAAAAGGTATTCCCCGGATGTCGGTTGGTCGAGGCATCCAAGCGTATTCATAAATGTTGATTTGCCCGATCCGGAAGACCCCATGATCGCAACAAATTCACCTTCGTAAATATCCAGCGATACACCGCGTAAGGCCATCACCTCGATGTCACCCATTCGGTATGTTTTTTTGATGTTGCGAACGGATAACAATGGTTTGGATCCGGCACGCTCCATCAAAGGATGAAATATTTGTTGTGTAGGTTGACTCATATTTAATGATGTATTATTTCTTTGGTGCAAAGCGATCGCGTGCACTACCTGGTGCCGCAACAGTGCTGATGCCGGTTACCAATATCTGCTCTATTGTAAGTTGATCGCCTCGAATTTCGGTATACTGGCCGTCCGTTAATCCCGGATCGACGATGATCGGCGCCAGTTCACCGGATTGTAATGCCCAAACCATTGCGCTGTTTTTTAGATCAAATTTATCGCCGTACATTGCCGAATATTTCTTGAATTGCTCCTGCGTCAGTGCCGGTTGAAATCGCAATGCCATATTTGGAACTTTTACCACATCTTTTTTGGTGTCAACGATGATAGACAAATTGGCTGTCATGCCCGGCAACAATTTATTGTCGCGATTCTCTACTTCGATGATCACTTCATAGCTAACCAAGTTCTGTGTAGTAATCGGCTGCAAACGAACCTGTGCCACACGACCTTTAAATTTTTCATCCGGGTACGCATCCACATAAAAAGACACTTCTTGATTCACTTTTACTTTGCCGATATCCACTTCATCGATCGTTGCCTCGACCTGAATTTTGCTGAGATCATTGGCAATGACAAAAAGAATCGGCGCCTGAAGACTTGCGGCGACAGTTTGTCCGACATCCACATTGCGCGATATGACCACGCCGTCTATCGGAGAGACGATGGATGTATAGCGGAGCGATACTTCCGCACGATTATAGGCGGCCATAGCTTGTTTGTATTGCGCTCCGGCCAAATTGTAATTAGTCAGCGCCTCATCTTTTTCCGATTGAGAAATCAATTTTCGATCAAAAAGTTCGGTAGCTCGATCGAGCGTTTTTTTCGATTGTTCTACTTGCGCTTTGGCCTTTTCCGCATTGGCTTCGGCTTCTAAAAGTTGTGCTTTTAAAAATGTAGGATCAATTTCGGCAATCTCCTGCCCTTTGCGCACCTTCTGATTAAAATCGGCAAAGATGCGTGAAATCGTGCCCGTGATCTGAGTACCGACTTGCACGCGCGTGACCGGATTGACTTTGCCGGTCGCCGTGATGACCACGGAAATATCGCCGCGCGTAACGGATTCCGTTTTATAACCCCCGGCAGCGGTTGATCCGCCCCACACAATCCATCCGAGGATTACGGCCACAAGCACGGCAATACCTCCGATGATCCATATTTTCTTATTCATGTATAGCTCCTAAAAACAATTATTTTCGCAAAGTTCCGATTGTGCGCTGAAAACGCGCCAGTTCGATTTTGTAATTATATAATGCTGTTGTACGTTCTATGCGCGCATTGGCTACTGAAAAATTGGCATCCGTCACTTCGATGGCTGAACCGACACCGGTGTCAAATCGCCCCTCCGCCAGATTGAGATTACGCTCCGTTTGAGTAACTATACGCTCGGTTGATTTGTATCGTTCTTCCGCAAACTTCACACTGTAATATCTTTCCTGCACTTCCTGAGCAATGCGTTGTTTCGTAGTATTGTACTGCGAACTTGCAATACGAATCCCGCCTTGCGCTTCGGATATATCGGCACGTACATTGAGGCCTTGAAAAATCGGAAACTCAAAATTCACGCCGATGTTATAACCGATCTTGAACTTGTCTTTTGTTTCCCCGGTAGTCAATGTGTTACGCACGATATATGGGCCAAAACCACCCGAAGCTGTGATAATGGGATAATATTGGCTTTTGGCTGCACTCAATGCAGAACGCCATGCTTGGACTCGCATTTCCGAAGCCGCTACCTCACGACGTCCGGTAAACGCAGAATTGATAGATTCTCTGAGATTCGCGTTAAAAGCTACATAATTTTCATGAGACGCCACTTTATAACTTGTTACGTCGTCCGTCCAATCGGCCACGCCCATAGCGCTATTGAGGCTTACTTTTGCTAATTGTAATTTTCCTCGCGCATTCGTCAATTCAAGTTCAGCGTTAGAAACTTCAAGCTCCGCTTTATAAACTTCCGACTCTGGAATTTTTCCTACGGCAAAAAAACCACGCGCACGCTCTAAGTGTTTTCGCGATTGCGTTACTCGCTCCTCATTGATTTTTAAAATTTGTTGCGCAAGCACGTAGTTGTAATAACTCGTATGAACATTGAGTATCACATCATCTTCGGTAGCTTGCAGAGACATCTCAGCAGCGCGAATTAATTTGCTTTTGGATTCGAGCGATTTATCCGTACGACCAAAATCATAAATCGGTTGTTTGACGGTAAGTCGTATGGTGGGAATAAAATCCGTGTTGTTTTTAGGTTCGATCACCGGTGCCTGAGCTATTGCATTGGAAGACCCAAGAGGTGTATTGGTCACATAAGCCCCTGCTTCCATTTGAATCTGCGGAAAACGAAGTGAGCGCACCTGCGTATAATCGGATTCGGCCGTGATAATAGCACCTTGCGCTGCACCGAGAGCCGGTTGATTTTTGAGAGCAATCTCAATACAGCGATCAAGCGTAAGCGTGTCCTCTGTCGAAATGGTAATAACTTCTTGCGACCATCCGCTCCGCGCGGCCAATATTACCCACACAAAAATAAATTTCATACAACGCATGTTTTTTCCTTTGAGTAACGATTCAGTCTTTGATCTACAAACCCCATGCCAAACGTTATTTTGATAAACCCATATTTTACACCGTGAAAATACTAATATTAATTTCTATTGCAATACTTCACATGCTTAATTTTCACAGTGTGAAATTCAGTGGGTCATTCCGAAAATGCGTCGGGCGTTAGCTGAAGTGATCGACTCGGTTTCACCCACTGTCCATTTGTTTATTTCACTTAACTTTTCGGCCGTAAAACGTAAATTTGCCGACTCATTACGTTTTCCGCGGTGCGGAACCGGTGTCAAAAATGGCGCATCCGTTTCGATCAAAATACGATCGTGCGGTATCATAGGAATGATGGAAGGCAGATGGCTTTTTTTATAGGTAATGTTCCCTGAAAAAGAGATATAAAAATTCAAATCCAGCGCTTGTTTTACAGCCTCTGCATCACCGGAAAAGCAATGCATTATTCCTCTTAAATTACTCAATTTCCCGTTTTCCTTCTCCTCCTGCAGTACGCTGATGATATCGTGATTGGCTTCTCTGTTATGAATAATGATCGGCTTGTCATAAACACACGCCATTCTGATAAAAGAACGGAATAGGGGGAGTTGTTGCTCCGGTGCCGCTTCCTTCCAATAATAGTCAAGCCCCGTTTCGCCGACAGCCACGCACTTGGGATGTTGTATCAGTTTTTCATAGTGCGGCATCATAGATGATTGGTATGTATGAGCATCGGCAGGATGATGCGCTACGGCAAAAAAAACGAAGTCATACTTTTCAGCAATCGTTTTAGCTCGTTCAGCCGATTGTAAATTGGTACCGATAGTCACGATCGTATCTACTCCCGCTTCGCGCGCACGTGCGATCATCGCTTCGCGGTCATCGTCAAACAAATCGTAATCCAGATGCGCATGCGTATCAAACAACATAGAATCAGTATTCTTTCCGGAAGTAGAGCAGAAGGTTAAAAATGTCGGGTTGATCCGTTTTTTCCTGCGGTGGTTGCTTATATTCAAATTCGAGTGTTTTTTTCCAGGATTTTAAAAATTTGCGAACACCCCACACGCTATCGGCCACAACTTCCAATGTGATGGATCGTCCGACAGTAGGGTCCGTACCGCCTGAAAAATTTACCGAAACTGTTTCACTGATGCGTTTGCCAACCTCGATCGTTGCCTTGCTCGCATCCGACGTGCTGGGTATGTATTCCAATTTTGATAATCCGGCCTTGTTGGCTACGATATTCAACACTTGATTGATCGCTGTTTGCTGCACAATATCTTTTGCTTGCGACGCATCCACCTTGGCCAAATCTTTAGTCTTTACCCCGAGTACCAGGTAAGACAAAATATCCGCGGGCTCTGTCAAATCCGGCAATGGTGAATCTTCCGTTCCGCGTTCGACGGCCGAAATGGCCACTTCCGGTTTGAGTAATTTACCGGTTACCTGAATGCGTGCTTCGGCAGGAATACTTTGACCTTCCGAATCTTTGTATTCAAATCGCTTCTTAGCGACGATATCCAAATTTGGATTGACTCCGGGTTCACCCGTAAATACGATGTCGCCTTTTTCGATATTAAACGCAATACTCAGATAAGCATATTTCCCACCCGGACGCGTTTTCACGTCACCGCTTAGGAAAAATTCTTCGGATTCCGGTGGTTTGGTTACACCGATATTCCCATAGAGCGTAAGTAACATTTCCGCGCTTCGAATCGCATTATCCGCATTTTCCGGCAAATCAATATTGACATCTAAATCTAGATTTTTGTAAAAATCAATGGAGTGCTTCTCGCCTTTTTTAGCTGGTGCTGACGCCGTGGCTAACTTGGCTTTACGAGGGTCCACGACCCAAATTTCAGAATTATTAATCACCAGATCACCCGAAATCTGCGTATAATATAGCGTGGGCGCTTTAACTGTCATTTTACCTGATATAGAAGCCGTATGAAGATACGAGGTTTCTGATTTCGTATTGATAGGTACAAAGTCAGTAAACTGTGCATTGATGAGATAGCTTATTTTATCAACGTTTTCAAATTTGAAGTCCTTGAGGACATCGCCGAGATCCACCGAACCTTGCGCAAAAAGCCTCGAACGCGGATCTTTCCCCGATTGGACAAATAACGTATCCAAAAAAACACGCTCCGGCGTCAATTTGACATACATACTGATATTTCTAAAAGTCTGCCCCAAAGTTGATCGCGGAAACGTAATTTGACCGCCTTCTATTTTAACTTCACCTTCCAGTTTTGGTTTTTCTTTATTGCCACTGATCGTCATATCTACTTTGATATCACCACGATTGAGGCGAAGCGACCGCCCAAAAAAAGACTGCAAAAACCGCAAATCAATACCTTCGCTGTGCATCTTAAAATTCATCGGGCGATTGGTAAAACGTTCTTTGACATCTTTAAACGAAAGATCTATCGGTACATATCCGCCCATCGTAAGCGATTTTTCTGAATTTTGATTGAGCGTCATATTGACCTGAATTTTGCGATTCAGATACTGCATGTTTCCGAGAAAGTTTTCATACGTAAATTCGGAGGCTTTACCTTTGGTGATACTCCAGTCGGCCAAAATTACCGGTTTCTCAAATGTACCTTTGAGGCTCGCCGTCATATTGAGAATACCTTCGACAACCGATTGTTTGGAACCTATCAAAGCATTGGCGCGCGACAAATCCAAATCCTTGAGCTTAATATCAAGATTTTGATCGCCGGCTATGTCCGCTTTACCGGCCAGGCTTACTGATCCACGTCCGATGTCTAAATTGAAATTTCTAAACTCATACTGATTTTTTTCGATGTCAAAAAATATGTCAACAGGCTGACTGTTCTTCCACGACTCCGTCCACCGCTCAAATGTCGTATCAATCATTGCATCTTCGCCGAGTTTTTGTGATACTTCCCGTGTCCGCATGGACTTACCGTTGATCTTGAGGAAGAGTTCATCAAAAAACAACTCACCTCGTTTTTCATTTTCCAAAACTAAACTTCCGCGCACACTCGCAAAAGCATCGGCCGTATCCTGCGATCCGGAAACCTCAAATAATGTACGGCCTTTTTCTTTGGTTATAGATGTGGTAAAGTCCCTAAAAACCATACCTTCCATATTGACCATGTGGGTATACAAAAAAACATCGCCGATAATGGTGGTATCTTCGCGGCGAAAATCCAATGCGCGTGCTAATTGGTTGGGCGAAAGATTATCAAAAAAATAACTAAACTGCATGGAATCAATTGTGATACCGGAAAAAATAAAATTGGTCAGAGTCAAAAAACCGGCCGTCGTCATTTTATTGGGCGTTCCGCGAAGGCTTCCGTTATACTTTAATTTCAAGTTCAGTGAATCTTTGAGTAAACTATCATTACCCAAATATTTTTTTAGAAGCGTGAAATCAACAGTCTCCATCGTGTATTTGAGGTTGACTGACGAATCTAACCCCACCGAACCCGAAGCCGTAACATTGGCCAGCGGTGTTCTTAGTTTTACTTCGTTGAGTGTCAAGCGACCGTTCTGCTGACTGGCATCAAATGTAAGATTTTGAAGTTCGCGGCCTAAAATTTTTGACGAATCCGAAACCACGCGCACTTGGCCTTTGGCCGTTTTAGGGTTGAGGCCTTTGCCGTCATAGGCTAGCGAAAGATTGATTGAGCTCTGCAGCGATGTGTCACCGACGACATCCGCGATATTGATCGAACGTAACCGTGTTTGAAGGTGGTACGTTTCATCAATTAGATTATAATATCCATCGCAATTAAAATTCCCGGCTGTTGTTATTCCCTCAAATTTAGTCAATTGAGCTTTCCCATTTTGCACGTCCGCGTTGATCGTAAAGCGATCAATGCCAATCCCGTAAGCTTTGGATTTGACTAATTGGAGTTCGAGTTTACTCGTTAGAGTTTTAGGCTCTATACCCGCACCCTCAGCACGAATATGTCCGTTGATATTGGTAAAAAGATCAGGATTATCCGCAAAAGCAGCCGCATTGATACCCAAAAACTCAAGCTCGGTTACATAACGCAATGGTTCGTCGGCGCCAAAATGTACGTCTGCAAATCCACGTAATGTACCGGCCGGTGTATGAATGCGCAGATCACTGATGGTTGCAGTTCTATCATTGCCTGTGGCGAGCGCTTCAAATTCGATCTTATCAATGTTCCGCATTTGAACAGGTGCAAACCTGCGAATATCCGAAAGATGTAAAGGCTGTGTTTTAATGTCGGCTGTATATTGTAAAGCAATACCCCGCGCACTGTCCGGTAGCAGGAATCGTCCTTTGACATACACATCCGTCTGGTCAGTAACAAATCGAAATTCATTGATATCCAACCATAACGAATCCCGTTTTTCCGGATGATTGATCTGATAATACAATGAACGCGCTAATAAGTGGGCTGAAACGTCCAATCCGATATTTTTGATATCAAGCGAATCCGTTTTGACTGTTTCTTTAGCTTTGTTCAATTTGTTTTTAGTCAAAAGAAACGCTAACTGATCCAGTTTAATATTTTGTTTATTGGGTGACGCTTTGACGTTCATACGTACATTAAGATTTTGAAGTGCACCGTCAAAAGCAGGTAGTTGGACTTTTACGTGACCTTCCTCTATTGAGAACTCATCCAAATTAATGGTAAAACCAGCCAGAGGTTCCGCCGCGCTATCTACTGGCTCCGGTTCTATAGGTTTGGCTAAACGTGCCAGATTGATTACCCCGTTGGTATCGCCGATAGCGTGAATAAAAGGTTTACGGATACGAATATGGTCAACTTGAATTTGTTTATTGAAAATCGCCAAAGGAGAAATGGCCACATCTACAGATTCAAACGCCAATACGGAGGTATCACCAAAAGCGATCCGCCCGTCAAATACGCTTATGTGCGTGAGAAAATTACCTTCGATTTTGCCTATAGTTAGTTTCGCGTAGAGTGATTTATTAGCAATGCGTTCGATCTCTCCGCGCAAAATATTCTTGACCCATGGCAACTGAATGGCCGCAAGAACAAGCCCGATGAGAAGTACGATAGATACAACCGTACCGATTATAATTTTGAGAGTGTTGCGAAGTGCCAGTTTTAATGTCATATCAAAAATTATTAATGAAAACCGTGGCGGAAACTACAAAAAATACTTCTCACTTTCAAACGATTTACCTACAAAATTGTTTTGTCTTTTATCCGTGTATGTATATTTTTCAACATCATGATGTAAATTCGGAGAACGCATGTATCAATCTATTATCAGACCTATTCTTTTTCGATTTGACCCTGAAGTTGTGCACGAAACCATATCACGCGGGCTATTTGCAAGCGAGCCGTTACTTAGACATATAAATTTCTTATTCTGTAATAATTCCTCTGTCCTTTCGCAGACCCTACATGATATTAATTTTACAAACCCTATAGGACTGGCGGCCGGTTTTGATAAGTATGGCATGGGTGTTCCGGTTTGGCCGCATTTGGGTTTCGGTTTTGCTGAGATCGGTACGATAACCGGGCAAGCACAAGATGGCAACCCGCGGCCTCGTTTATTCAGGTTACCGGAAAACAAGGCACTAATCAATCGCTTTGGCTTTAATAATCATGGCGCTGATCAGACTGCACAGACTCTTGCGCAGTGGAAACGTGAAAATACGTTGCACCGAATACCTCTCGGCATCAATATCGGTAAAACAAAAATTGTTTCGCTTGATCACGCTGTCGAAGATTACGCTTATACGTTTTCCCGTTTGTTTGATTACGGCGATTATTTTGTCGTCAATGTGAGCTCACCCAATACGCCCAATCTGCGCAAACTTCAGGACAAAGCTTTTCTCGATGCGATATTTTCGTCCCTCATGAAGATAAACCGTGAGCAAAGCGGTAGCAAACTGCTTAAACCGCTGTTTGTCAAAATAGCGCCGGACCTTACACTTTCACAGATTGACGATGTGTTAAGTTCAATTGAAAACCACAAATTACATGGTATCATTGCAACCAATACGACGATAACGCGTGAAAATATAAATTCGAGATACGCAGGTGAAACCGGAGGATTGAGCGGATTTCCACTCCGTGGTATGTCAACGGAGATTATACGTTACATTCACAAAGTTACATCGGGAAAGCTGACGATTATCGGCGCCGGAGGTGTTTTTACAGCTGAAGATGCGTATGAAAAAATAAAAGCCGGTGCGTCATTAATACAAATATATACCGGATTTATCTATGAGGGGCCACGTTTTTGTCATAATCTAAATGCTGGTTTATTAAAACTTATGAAACGTGATGGAATCAATTCTATAAAAAATATCAATTGAGATGATAAATATATTAGATATGCTTATAGTATTTGGTTTGACAGTTTGATATTTAAATGACCTTCTGTAGCGTTACAGAAGGTCATTTATAATACTAATTTCCAATACTTACGAATACCATTTAAACCTTATGTTATTGTTAGTAGGACATTGAGATACTCAATCCAATTACTTTTCCCATACCATTTGAAATTTCTTCATCCATTGGAATTTTTAAAAATAGCCCCGGTCGTATCCGATCATGTTTCAAATAAGCCGAAACTTCAACGGTGCTAAGATGCCGATCTGAAATATTACCATCTTCAGTAAAGATAACTACACCTTCGTAACCCATGGATGCCCCGAATTTTTCCAAATCCAATCCGCAGTACACTCCATAATTCGCCCATAAATCTGTCGGATCTTCAACTTCACTATCAGTAAAATGTGACACCGAAGTACCCAATCGAAACCCCATATACGATCCTTTATCCATAATTTTATGACGTTGAACCATTATTGAACCTGTAATAACGTCTGCACCGTAGGCATACATTCGCTCATAGTCTGCAGAACCACCAATAAGATTAGCTAGAAACTTGTCGTCACTCGCTGTAGGTAGCCTGAGACCTATATCCGTAAACCATTCATCATTGTTGTTCATTCGAAATCCGAGGTAGATATTAGACAAAGCAAATTCATCTTCTTTAAAACCATTTCGTTCATATGAAAAATTACAGAATGGCACTTCAATTCGAACGGCACTTCCGGAGGCCAAAGTCGTCTGAAATGTTATGTCGTATAATCCTGTTATTGCATTGTAACCTTTTGAATCAAAATCGGGGTGATAAAAATCAATTGAAAATTTACCACGAGTTGTCGGATTCATCCAATCCATTTGTGCGTGGGTGATATGTACCACACCTAAAATTAACAATAATAGGAACATTGTTTTTTTCATACGTTCTCCCTTGAATGATTTTTTAAAAAATAGAGACGACTTCTACAAACTTATAATATCCCAATCACACATTGCTTAAAGATTATTCATCGTCCCGGCTTAGATATTGTCCCTTCAATGGATACATTAACAACAGACGAATCCGTAGTTGCTGGGCCACTAATCCGCGCCCATGCTTGCACGGTAATCCTTTTGGATCCGTTCAAACCAGTAACATCCCAATCAAATGTGGTATTGTTAGTCAACGTCTTGCGGGAAAGCCGTTTGTTGTCAATATAACAAACCATACTATCAACCGACGACGCGGCAACATTTGTAACCTTAGCTTTTATTGAATAAATACCTGCGCTAGCAGAGATAAATGCCGCATCCGTAGGTTGTGTGATTTCTACTATGGGTGTACCGATATTGGTGACTTTAATCGTGATATTTTTACTGGTACTTTTGTTAGATTCATTGATAACTTTACTCTTTATTACGTAATCACCCGGTAAAAAAGGCGCCCTATAAGTTACTGTTGATCCATTAATAGCGCCCTCAAATGATCCCCCATTGTTGGTACTGATGGTCCAAACATAGTCCAACTGTTCATCGTTCAAATCGCGTGCTGAAACGGTTATGTTTGTTGTATCATTTACAAGTATGGTATTTCTTGCAGCCGTGATGCCATCAATAACCGGAGCATCGGCACTAACGCTGTCCCCTATGGGTTGACATGCAGCAAAACAAAAAACAGTGATTGTTGATAAAAGTATTAAATTAAAGCGCATTTTTCCTCCTAAAACGCCCGCGCGGCTTGAAGAATACGGCCGTTTAACGCAGACTTAATAATAACAACCACACCGATTTGCGATTGCACATAGCTAGATTTGAGATTGATCGGATCAGTCGTAAATTCATAAATTGTCTTAGCCGGTATGAGTGGTAACGTCTCCGATGGTCGCACTTCGCGAACGGTATAATGCCCGCTTGGCATGCCTTTGTCCTCATAGACGATATACTCGATTTTGGCATTAGTAAGATCTTCATCGCCGTAGCGTGCGATCTGTATGTCTAACGTCAATTGGGATGCCTCTATTTTTTTTGTCGCCGTGACATACAGCTTTTCTTTATTGGAAACTAGAGAATCTAAAACCGTTTGGTACCGTTGTTTGGCAACACTTAATGACGAAGCGCCCTGCACAGCAACAGATTTCCCATTAAAAAATGTATGCGGAAATCCGCGCGAAGCCGACCCTTTGTACTCATTGGCGTATCGCAATTCATTATCCGATATGGCTAGCGAATCCTCAAATCCGCCTGAATTGGGAGTCATGTGATACTCCAGTGTAATCAAATTATTATCGTAGCGTTCTTCCAATTCGTATAATGCATTTAGAGAATACGTATTGAATTCAGGAGCCGTGACATTCACATTGGTATTGATAATGACAAAATTTTCGACTACGGCTATTTGATCCGCGGCCGCATTGGGATTTTTAGGATCTAGCGTGTTGTCATGTTTTAAATCACAACCGGCGTTGCTGGCAATGATCACTAAAATAAAAAAATATGTTTGAATTAATTTCATAATTTTCAAAATGAGAATGAAAGGTTTAGCCCTGACGTTTTAGAATCAATATACGGTGCGACAGCAAAATTACTTATTTCAGGTAAATCCATATCCGCCAAAACTTCACGATCGGAAGAAGCGTTTTTTATAAATGCATAAACTAAACCGATCGCTGTAGCTGCGGTGCCGACCTGAAGCGAAATCGTCGCTTTATTCCAACGATCTGCTTTTTTATAGCGTGCATTCATTTTTGCAAGATCGGTAGTACCGCGATACGCCGCACGCAAATCAGAAGTTTTTTGCGCTGCTAAATAGGCTCCGCCGCCAAGGACTAACGTGGCAATGGCGAATTCTTTGACCGGTGCTCCACCCAACTTCATAGACGGTATTTTTTTGCCTTCGCCGGATAATTCGTAAGCTATATTATTAGCTAATAACCGCGCCATCGTATTCACATTCTTGCGTGATGGCCCTGTGACCTTCTCAGCGATAACCTGACCGCTGGAAATACGCGTAACGGCTACGTCAATACGTAAGCGACCTTCCGCCTCAGAAACTTCACCGGTGATCACATAGTCCGCTCCGATCAAATTCCCGACCTTCGCTTGTTTATCCTTATCTTCGGACAGATCACTTAAAACAAAATCCTGTTCTTTCAATACCGCATCCAGCTTTTCACGTTCGACGATGACAACGGAGCGCGTTTGTGCAAGTTCCGTTTTGAGTAAGGTGGGGAAGGATTTTGCTACTTCGTCTAAATAAAATTTCTCTGAAGTGTTGTGAAAACTTAGAATAGCAGCTACCGGTTTTTCCTGTGAAAAAATCGGAACCACGGCAACAAACAGCAACCATAAACCACTAAAAATACAACGTATAAAGATCATGAGTACCCCTATTTCTGAATATCGTTCATTCAAGAAACGACGTATAGGTAAACGAATTTTAACCAAAAAGTTTCAAAGCATTTTCACGAACTATTTTTAGTTTGGCGGTTTCATCGAGCGGTAAAGAAAGAAATTCATCGGCGTTTTTACGCATATCATCTACCTGCGGGCCCGGCCAATCCGTACCAAAATATACCTTATCCGCTATTTCCTCAAGACGGGGAAAATAATCCGTCAGTATTTTTTTGGGAGGAATGGAGGAAATATCAATCGACACATTTTTATGACGGCGCACAAGATAAAAAGCCGTCTCCATCCATAGCGGCCTCCCGCCGTGCGCCATGATGATTTTGAGATTGGGAAAATCTACCGCTACATCATCCACATGAATCGGATCACCGTACTTGATACGCGCTCCCGCAAAAAAAGACGTACCGGTATGTATCATCACCGGTATTCCCCACTCTTCACAGCGACGGTAAATAATTTCCAAGTTTTTCATGCCGTTCAAATAATCATTTGGATAATAGAGCTGATGCGGCGGATGCACCTTGATGGCGCGAATGCCGAGATCGTGAATCAATCGGTGTATATCCGCTTCGGCATCTTTGGTGAATCGAGGATGTACAGATCCATAGGCGATAAACCGATCCGGAGCATATTTTTGATACGCCGACGAAAAATCATTGGATGAATCGTCAAAACCCATCAGATCAGGGCTTACATAGTTGATCAAACCTACTTTTTCTATATCGGCCTTATCCATCAACGCGATCAACTTGGCCGGGTTTTTCATAATATCCAGAAGTTGATCGTAGTTCTCTTTCCCGTGGGCCATACGCGTGCGTATCTCCGGCTTCAATTGCCACCACGGCTGGATATGAATGTGAATATCTATAATCTTGATGCGAGACATGATTACGCCTGAAAACCAAATGGATTTTTAGGTTCGCTGGCTTCTTCGATTTTACCGAATTGTTCTTCGTAGTGGCGCATATTTTGTGCAAGGGCCGCGATGACACGTTTGACATGACCGGGGCTCATAACGATTCGGGCATTAACTACACCTGTCGGAGGCGTTACCAGCATAAAATCGAGTATAAATTCTTCTTTGGAGTGCGCTACGACCATATTATTGGCATACGTTCCGGATTGTTTTTCAGGGGGAAAGTGAATTTGGATTTCCTGCATTTTCTTTTCTTCAGCCATAAACTCCTCTGAGGTTATTCTTAACGCTATCAGTTAAATAATAAAAATTTACTTTTCACACAATCGCTTTAGTTCAGACAAATTACGATCATTGATTTGATAAGCTCCATTTTTTGATAACCACGCTTTGACGCCGCCCCAGAACCCTTGGACCGTTCGCTGCTCTGTCATAGTCAGCGTTGTCATACCTTCGCCGGTTGGGAATAACGTAACAGATTGGGCCAAACCATGAAAAGGACCGCCTTCAACACGTAGTGAAAACGCATGCGGTGGATTAGTTTCGGTAATCCTACACACCATTTTAAGTTGATTGACCCCTTTGTCAACGAGCGCAGAACCGCCTTGTGCAATATATTGCCGCACTGTATCAAGCCGCACACCCGCACCCACAACGCCGTTTCCGGATGGCAATTGCAATAACAATTGCATCAATTGATCCCCGTCTATTTTTTCCAGCGACAATTGAGCCGCTTGTGCCAGAGCGTGCCAAGCCGGCAAATCCATCGCTCTTTCATATACGACCGGCGGAGCCGCTTTGATCATTATTGTTGTTTCAGCGGTATAATGCTTCGGAAGAAAAAAAGCGGCTATGACCGCCACGCCTAACATTGCTAAAGAAAAATATATCAGACGAAATAATAATCGTATCATAGCTTAGAAGTTAGAATTCCATACCGCTAAAGGCAAGCGCATTCTAAGGAATCACAAAAACACATGTCTTATTATTTATTATGAATATGTTAAACGATGTCTTTTCTTGCAGACCATGCGAGGATTACTTAACTTAAAAAACATTGCTAAAAAATATAGTCAATCATTATCACTGCTATGAACGAATCTCCCAAAACGGTTTCCGATCCTGCCGAAAGCGACTCAACGGGTGTTTTTAACCCCAAATCATTTGATAAATCTGAACATTTTGCAAACCGCGAACTGAGTTGGCTGGAATTTAATCGGCGCGTACTCGAGGAAGCGCAAGACCCGGCGGTGCCTCTGCTGGAACGCCTCAAGTTCCTCTCTATATTTAGTACAAATTTAGACGAGTTCTTTATGGTTCGCGTGGCCGGTGTATCGCGGCAGATCGATGCGAATGTGCTTCATAAAGGAGCCGACGGACTTTTGCCTCGCGATGTGATGGACGCGATGTCGCGGCGAATTCATGAAATTGCTATCATCCAACATGATTATTTTTTCGATGTGTTGATTCCTCAACTTCAGAAGGAGAACATCGCCATACTTAAACCCGGCGAATTATCGACCGAACAAAATAATTTTGTACGCGATTACTTCCAAAATACTGTGGTTTCCATCCTTACGCCGCTGGCGATTGATCCGAGCCACCCGTTTCCCCATTTGGCCAATCGCGCATTGTGTTTAGTATCTGAAGTCGAACCCAAAATTGAGAGTAAATTACCGAAGACCAACCTCGTCGTCGTTCCCATTTCCCTGAATGTCATTCCTCGTTTTGTGCGATTGCCGTCGGCGGAAGGAACTTATCAATTTATTCTGTTGGAGGACTTGATTCGCACGTGTATCAATGATCTATTCATCGGTTATGAAGTAAAGAATTGTTTTACGATTCGGGTGACACGGGACTCCGATCTGACTTACGACGAAGATCCTTCGGAAGATCTTATCAAAACTATTTCCGAATCTTTGCGTAACCGCAGAAAGGGAGCGGCTGTTCGCTTGCAATATGAACGCGGCCTACCGGATAGTTTACTCAAGCTACTTCTCCGTGAACTGGATCTTCAATACGAGGATTTGTACCCCTCGCGGGGATTTATTTGTCTTTCCGATTTGATGAATTTGTATCAACAGCTTGACATTGCATCACTCAAAGACCCGCTTTTTCCTCCGCATCACATTCCGGAGCTTGAAACCGGTGCGGATATGTTTAGTATTATTCGCAGCGGTGATATTCTCACCCATCATCCATACCAGAGCTTTGAATACGTCACACGATTTGTGCGTGAAGCGGCGGAAGACCCGAGTGTACTGGCAATCAAAATGACGCTTTATCGTATTGCGGCTAATTCCCCGATTGCGCAAGCATTGCAGTTAGCTGCCGAGCGCGGCAAAGAAGTAGCCGTCCTAGTAGAACTCAAAGCACGTTTTGATGAAGAAGCCAATATCCAATGGGCACGCAAACTCGAAGATGCCGGAGCGCATGTGATCTACGGCATGGCCGGACTTAAAACACACTGTAAAGTATGCCTTATCGTGCGTCAGGAAAAAAACAAAATCCGTCGTTATTGTCATTTATCGACAGGAAACTATAATGAACGCACGGCGCAAATATACGGTGATCTGGGCTTATTTACGGCGCATCCGCGTTTTGGTGAAGACTTGACCAATTTGTTTAATGTTTTGACCGGATATTCTGCCCCGCCCAAATTTCATCGCATCAAAATTGCTCCGACGGATTTGCGCGATACATTTATCAATAAAATCCGACGTGAAGTCAATCACGTCCGTGATGGTAAACCCGGTCTTCTCATTGCCAAAATGAATGCCTTGGTAGATAAACAGATTATTTTGGAATTGTATCGTGCAAGCCAGGCCGGTGTTCAGATCAAATGCATCATTCGCGGAATTTGTTGTTTGAAACCCGGCGTAAAGGGGTTGTCAGAAAACATTGAAGTAGTCAGTATCATTGATCGTTTTCTTGAGCACGCGCGTATTTTTTATTTTCACAACAATGACCAACCGGAGTATTGGCTCGCCAGTTCGGACTGGATGCCGCGTAACTTGGACCAACGCGTCGAAGTCATGTTTCCTATACTGGAACCGCGCCATCAGCAAACGGTGATGACCGTACTCCAAACGCAGCTCGGCGATAATGTAAAAGCCCGCCGGTTTTCAGCCGACGGGACTTATGTACGAGTCAAAAATGATCGTAAAAAAATTCGTTCGCAGCAGGTACTGTACGAAATAGCTGGTAAGTTAGCCAAAATTTACACCGTCAACGAATCCAAAATATTCAAATAATTCTGATAGCGTTCTTCTGAAATCTCTCCGGTTTCTACGGCCTTTTTGACTTTACAATTCGGTTCATCCGCATGATTACAATCGGGAATAGAACATTGGTGATTGTAATTTCGGAAATCACGGAAGTATTTTTTAAGATCTTTTTTCTCAATACTCGATATCTCATATTCGGTAACACCCGGCGTATCGATCAGAACAATTCCTTCCTTCCCGCGCAAACAATTTACTTGGCGGGTAGTTTCCACAATATCATCTACGATCGTCAAGTCATATTCTTCGGGATTATCCGGCAATCGTGCACTTTCTTCTTCGAGTATAAGCTCCGCCAGCGTAGTTTTCCCGACTCCTTGATGACCGGTAAATAACGAAGCCTTTTGTTTGACGGCAGCTTTGAGCTCATTCACACTGGAGAGCACGGCGGACGAGGTAAATATGACGCGATATCCCATCTGTTTATAGACTTCCATCTGCTCTAGAAACATATTATCATCGGCCAAATCAATTTTATGACAAACGATCAGTGGTTTGAAACCTTTACGCTCGCACACCAGCAAATGCCGATCCAGCCAATCCGTACGCAACACCGGCTCCATCACCGACAGGACTAAAACGATTTGGTTGACATTAGCTGCTAATACCAAATCACCCTGACGTTCGCGTGCACCGGGAGCTAACACAAAATTCTGACGCGGTTCATATTTCTCGATCACGCCGCGCATCTCAGGTTGGATTTGAATTCGGACACGGTCGCCGATATACAATGGGCCTTGACGCGTGATATACTCCTGAACCGTACATGCATATTCTTTATTTTCCGCTAAAACAGTGTACACTGAACCGTTCATTCCGCAGATATATCCGCCAAGAACTCGGTTTTTCTGTACAACCGGCGGTTTAGATTCCGGTCTGCGATCGCGATCTTGGGGACGCTGCTGACCGCCGCGGCGATCCTCTTTACGAGGCGCTTCGCTTTTCTTTGGTACATTATTATTCTTTTTCTGCTCATTACGATCGCGATTCGGATCATTGGGCCGGCCGTCGTTTTTGCGATCACGATCATTGCGGTTATTCTGAAAATTCTTTTTAAAAGGTTTTTCAGAAAAAAATCGTTTGTCCTGCGGGTTATTACGATTGCCCTCGCGTGAAGACTCTTTGCGTTGATTATCGCGTTGCGGCTTATTGTTATTCTGCTGATCGCGCTGCTGTTGCTGATGGCGAGGTTGATCTTTAGGAGTAACCTGAGGTTTTACTTGCTCTTTCGGGCTATTATCCGTAGGCGATTTGGGTACATCTTTGTTGGCCTTAATCTTGGCATTAAGATCATCCAGATATTTTTTGGACCAATCATTGTTCGTCGGTTCAGACATAAAACTCCTTACTTCTTCATCTGCGAAAATTCAGCCAACAGACGGTCATACGTCTGCTCTAAGTATTCAGGCATCACTTTGGTGTCCATGATTACCGGCATAAAATTGGTATCGCCGTTCCATCGCGGCACGACGTGCATGTGGACGTGGTCGTCAATGCCCGCTCCGGCGGTTCGTCCGAGATTAAATCCGATGTTAAAACCATCCGGTTTGACACTGCGCTGAAATGCTGTAACGCATTTTTGTGTGGTCGTCATCATGTCCAATAGCGTTTCGGGCGGCAAAGCATTGATGTCCGGAGCATGTTGGTAAGGCACCACCATCAAATGACCGTTGTTGTACGGATATAAGTTCATTATTACAAAATTATGCGTCGAGCGAAAAAGGATCATGTTTTCACGGTCCCGATCTTCTTGCGGTTTAAAACAAAAGATACATCCTTCGCCTTCATTTTTGTCGCCGGCTTTGATATACCGCATGCGCCAGGGTGCCCATAAATGTTCCACTACGTTTACTCCATCCTAAGTATAAAATTATGCCGGTTCGATCCATCGTCCTTCGCGGCGAATAAGATCAATAAGCTTTTGATCGGCATCGGCCATATCAATATTACGCTCGACTAATTCTTTTCCAATATACAGATTGATCTTCCCGGCGCTGGCTCCGACATATCCGAAATCAGCATCGGCCATTTCGCCCGGTCCGTTGACGATACAACCCATAATAGCGATTTTAACGCCTTTCAAATGACCGGTCTTGGATTTGATACGTGCAGTAACTTCCTGCAAATCAAACAATGTTCGGCCGCACGAGGGGCACGAAATGTATTCCGTTTTGGAAACACGTAAGCGAGCCGCTTGCAAAATGTTATACGCTAAGCGCACGGTTTCTTCCGACGCCATAGCCCGGCAATCTAAATAAATAACATCGCCAATGCCATCGGAAAGCAGAGAACCAATGTGCGAAGCTGCATCAAATAAGGGATTCGCTTTATGTTCAAAATGCAAAACCATCGGCGTATTAAAACCGGCTGCATTCAGCTGAGCAATCAGTATCCGATGTGAAGCAATAAAATCACTATCTTGAATCGAAATAATCAAATTACTAAATCCCGCTTCGTGTGCTATCTGAGCAACGCGGATCGCCATCCAGCCTGTTTTTTCCGATGATGATTGGACATGTCGATCAACGAAAGAAGGTATCTCAGTCGGTGAAAAATGAATCTGCAAAATTTTTTTCTCGAAACCGGCTATTGATTCGATAAGTTTACGAACATGCGCTTCGTACACATCGGCCGTCCACGCCTTATCCGGAGTCCAACGTACGCCATCAGTAAAAGGAAGTACAGCACAAGCCATATCTGTCGAATGCCTACAATCCGCCATCAAAGCTACAGTTAATAAATCCTTTTCAATCGTTTCACGCATGCGTTTCCATGCCGTGATATCCTGATAATTGCGTACCGGTGCGTACAACATCTCGGCTTTAAAGGGATTATCGGTTTGGTGTGCGGAAAGCTGTTTGATTTCATTTACAACCTGCATCGTATCATGGATATCACTCCGCAGCGGGAGAGCAACACGCACATGATGCACACCGCCGGCATTAAGCGCCGCTGTTTCAACGACTTGCGTCCATCTTCGATGGTATTGAAACGGGTCCCGCGGTTCTTTAAGACGAATTTCTAAGGCAGCTTTTTCTGCATCAAAAATTACGTTCTGACGATTAAATTTATCCGCTATGGCGCGGGCGGCCGGTATTTCGTGTATTGAATCTTCGGTTAACGAAACACGTATCGTGTCACCGATACCCTCTTCCAATAATGTACCTATGCCTAGCGCTGATTTGATACGGCCGTCTTCGCCGTCGCCGGCTTCCGTTACGCCAAGATGAAAAGGGTAATCCATACCCAATTCATACATCCGCGCGGCAAGCAGACGATACGCGGCGATCATCACCTGCGTATTCGACGATTTCATCGAAAGAACAATATCGTGATAATCGTAGTGTTCGCAAATTCTAACAAATTCGAGCGCGGACTCCACCATACCAAGCGGGGTATCGCCATAGCGATTCATTATTCGATCGGATAACGAACCGTGATTGGTGCCGATTCGCATTGCGACGCCGCGTTCTTTGCATTTGAGAACCAACGGTTTGAAGGCTTCTTCGATACGTTCAAGTTCGCGAGTATAATCATTTTCGGAATATTCGATTACGGCAAATTTCTTTTTGTCTGCATAGTTACCGGGATTGATACGTATTTTTTCTACATACTCGGCGGCTTTTAAAGCGGCATTCGGAGTAAAGTGAATGTCCGCAACCAACGGAACCTTGATACCGCGTTTACGCAGTCCTTCGCGTATCGCACCTAGATTTTCGGCATCTTTGATCGAAGGCGCGGTAATGCGAACGATTTCACAACCAACATTCACAAGATCAATGACTTGACGGATTGTAGCTTCGGTATCTAATGTATCCGAAGTCGTCATGGATTGGATTCGAATGGGATTGGAACCACCGATTCCGATATCGCCCACCATCACCTCGCGGGTAGGTCGCCGACGGTAGGTAAACCGGTATTCACTATAGCGAAAGAGTTTACTTGAGTTCAATATTTGCGGGATAGCAGTCCGAGGTTCCATGCCAAATAATTACGCCTTTGCGCTCGCCGTAATACGCCGGACGCCCGCCTCGATTTTTTTGAAAATTTTTTCTCGTTTTTCAGTACTTTCGTCTTCCGGGACAGTCAAAGCCAACACGCAGTCACCATGCGCGCTACCGATGAGTTTGGCCTCAACCATAAGTTTGGCCTCACCAATGATAACAGGTTGAATCATATGCGAATCGGTAAATCCTTGTCCTACGGCTACATTCATTGCTTGGATGACATTACGGAGCGAATCGCCCGACAACACGCGGGAACCGACCGTTTTGATTGGGTGCTTTTGAATGTCATACAGTCCGGCGGCCGCATAATGATTTTCATTAATATGATACATCAGCAGCATCAGAATTCCTTCTTCATTTTGTTGTGAACGCTGCTTACGGCGATCAAAACAACTGCGGATAACCTCAATCTGAGCGCGTAATTTATTGCCTGCGCATACCGGATGTGAAACAAAACATGATCGTCCGCGGCAAGTATCAATGGGTTCGCCACAAAGTTGGCCGCGCCAATACTCCGTGGTCGGCATCATGTGCGATGTGATCATTTCGCGCGTTATCGGCTTACCTGCTTCGTCGCGCCCGATGTAAAGCGCCGCATCCCACATAAATTCTTGAATGTCTGATAATTGATACGGATTAGCTTTTGCAATAACTTCGTCAAAAGCTGTTTTACTATAAACCGATTTTATCAGATTTACTTTAAATTCGCGTGATAAACCTTCCTGTGGCATATTGATTTCCTTGTTTCTGCCTTGTTAAAGAGGCTCAGGCTTCCGATTTGGATTCGCGCGTCATCAGATCATATACCGCCGCGCGCGGATCTTTATTTTCAAATATAACACGGTATACCTGTTCTATAATGGGCATTTCTATGCCGTGTTTTTGAGCTAACGCATAAGCCGCTTTGGCTGTCTTAACGCCTTCGGCAACCATTTTCATGGAGGCTAAAATTTCTTCGAGTTTTTTTCCTTGTCCTAATTGAATACCGACGCTGCGATTTCGACTCAGATCACCGGTGCATGTCAGAACCAAGTCTCCCATGCCCGAAAGACCCAAAAAGGTCATCTCTTTGGCTCCCATTTTTTTTCCGAGACGCAATATCTCCGCAACACCTCGCGTTATGAGCGCCGCACGAGTATTATGCCCATAACCAAGCCCATCACTGATGCCCGCCGCAATGGCGATAACATTTTTGAGCGCACTCGCCAGTTCCGATCCGACAATATCATCCGTTGTGTATACACGAAAACGCTCACTGGAAAAAATTTTCTGGCAATATTGAGCAGCGGACGGATTTTTAGAAGAAATCGTAACGGCCGTCGGCGCACCGAGTGCCACTTCGCGTGCAAAACTCGGTCCCGATAAAAAGGCCAGTTGACTGTGTTTTGATGGTGGAATAATCTGAAGCAATAATTCCGACATGGTCAACAAAGATTCATTTTCAATTCCTTTGGTACAATTGAGAATGATCGCATCGTCTTCCAAAAAAGGAACGGCACGCTGCATGACGTCTCGCGTTGCATGGGATGGATTAACCTGCAAAACCAGTTTTTTACCACGCACAGTTTGCTGTAAATCAGATGTAGCCGTCAGACTATTAGGTAAAACGACACCCGGTAAATAGGTTTTGTTTTCCCGTTGGGTCTGCATGTATTCAGCGGCTTGTGCATCATGTGCCCAAATTGTAACAGGATAACCGTTACGTGCCAAATGAATAGCCATGGCTGTCCCAAAACTTCCACCGCCAATCACACCGACTTCTACTAATTCTTTTGTATTCATGAGGAAAATATAGTATACGTTGTTTATTATATCAAGACTTATTAAAACACAAATTTTACAATAAGTTAGTTTTAACTTGAATTTTTATTGTATCGGTAATACTTTTCCCATGTTCAAGCACTTTTCTTAGGAGAAATATTTGATGAAAATTTATCTCGAAGCCGGAGTCGGCTTCCAATCCGGAACAGACGCGTATGGTAATGAAATTACCGGCTCATCTAACACAGAGTTAACCGTAAAATATTTACAAGAATATTTAAACAACCAATCTGACATACGGGATCGAAAAACGGAAGTAATAACCACCTCCAACGCCGCCACCGTACTTGAAACGATGCAACCTGAAGATATTTTTTTGACCGTACATCTAAATTATTACAGGCAATCCCAAGGTGTGGGCTTACGCGGGTTTTATCGCAGCTCCCGTAAGCTTAATTCCGAAAAGTGCAAAGCTTTGGCTATTACTGTTACCAAAGCATTGCATGATCACACGGACGTATACTATCACGGCGTCTTCAATGAGCAACGAAATAATAAACCTCAACTCGAACCGATTTTGTCTACTAAAGCTACAGCCGCTTTGGTAGAAGTCGGTTTTAATGATGATTTTAAAACAAAATCACAATCTGAAATGTTGCATAAAAATTTAGCAGAGGGTTTAGGTAAAGGTTTAGTTCGTCACATAAACGCTATACGCTAAAAGTGACCATAAGACAAAAAAACTGTATTATTGTATTAGTATAATTACAATTGGATAGGTCACTTTCCTTTGACAAAAGTCGACTTAAAGTTCATTTTAATAAATACTTGACATTGCACCAATAATCATTTATTTTTTCTCAAATTACCGTCTTAATAGCTTAATAGCTTAAATCAAGAATTATACTGATTAATATTAAAATTTATTTATAAACATCCGAAATTCGGAGGAATGTATGTTGCGTAAAAAATTGATTTGGCTGAGTATGTTAATGGCAACTTCAGCCATGGTTTCCGCGCAGATCGGCAATGGGCTTGGTACCGGGCGTATGGGTACGTTTAACACCTATTCCGCATCAGTTATGGGTTCAGGCTTCTTGAGTACTTACAATCAGGGACGTTTATTCGCAGTGGCAGGACAGAGCGGATTTGGAACAATCAAAAATGTTAATTTGTATCATGCGTCCAACAATTTCACAGCAGCATATGGATTCATGGATAATTTTGATGCTTTAGTTTCTATTATTACATATCAAGACATCAATATTCGTACTGTTCGAGGTTCGCAGTCATTGGTACCAGGCGATTTATATCTCTCGATTCGAACTGGAAGTTATCAAATTGGTGAAGGTAGTTTGGAATATGGTGGATCCGTCACAGGACGTTTTCCAACCGGAGGACAGCATAATATTCCTTTTGAAGTATATCGTTCAAAGAATATCGAATTCGGTGTAATGGGATTGTTATCGTACTATAGTAATCCATATTACAAGGATCAGAGCTATAGTCTTAATTTAAATTTGGGATTTTGGAGTCACAACGATAATGGCACTGTAGTTACGCCATCGGATGATCCAAATTATTCAAAAGTTGAAAGTGACGTCAATGCTCTTGCACTTCAATATGGATTAGGTTTGCAAATCCCCGTTAGTAAAGTACATTTTATGTTGGATTTGTATGGCCTAAATTACCTCACCGCTCCTACCAAATATGTATTTAGTCGTGAATCGTTTGCTTATTCTTCTTTCGGTTTACGCTACAATCTTCGCTCATGGTTAAATGTTGGAACTTTCTTTGACTTCCAATTAGCAGGAAAATCTGACAAGACGAGCTATGATGGGAATGGCAAATTATATGGCGTTACTAAACCAGGTCAACCTGCAAATTCTTCCTCAAAAGGTGCTCCTAACTACAATACTTGGCGTTTCGGCTTCGGACTTGGGTTTAATATCCTTCCTGCCACCTTTGGTAATTCTGGTGGAGCATCCGGCGGTGAACAACGCCGCAAAAAACTTTTAGATCGCCTTATGGAAGAAGAAAAAGGGGCTCAGCGTGCATCCAATCAACTTGATAAACTAAAGAATATCCGAGTTAATGCCGAAAAAGAACTTGAGCAAATTAGATTAGAATTGGAAGGCGGACAGTAGTATATACAGTAAATGAAAAAAATCGAAGCAATCATTCGACCGTTTAAACTTGATGACGTCAAAGAAGGACTTCTTCAAGTCGGTGTAAAAGGAATGACGATTTCAGAAGTACGCGGTTTCGGGAGACAAAAAGGACATACAGAGTTATATCGAGGTAATGAATATCGCATTGATTTTTTACCGAAAATAAAACTTGAAATTGTAGTTGAAAATGCTATGTTAGACACGACCATAGACATGATTATAGATCGGGCTAAAACCGATCAGGTCGGTGATGGTAAGATTTTTGTAACCAATTTAGAGGAAGTGATCCGGATTCGTACCGGAGAATCAGGTGAAGAAGCGATCTAACATACGAGCCGTTCGACGGCGAACAAGAGACATCCGAAGTGTCTCTATCGCCAAAAAAAGTATATTATAGGAATTTTAGCCCCTGACCGAAAATCAGGGGCTTTTGATTTTAATTAACTTAAGTAAGTAATAATTCACTTATCAACAAAGGAGCTATCGATGAGCAAAGAAGCCATCAAAAAGGCTATGGACCTTGCTAAAAGCCGCAACGTTCAAGTCGTTGATCTCAAGTTTATGGATTTTATTGGTGTATGGCAGCATTTCACCATCCCTATCTATGAGCTTAACGATGAAGTTTGGGAACAAGGTCTCGGTTTTGACGGTTCCAGTATTCGCGGTTGGAAAGCTATCAACGAAAGCGATATGCTTGTTATCCCCGATCCGAATACGGCCATGATTGACCCTTTTCAACAACCCTCGACATTGAGTATTGTGTGCGATGTACACGAACCGCTTACCAAAGAACGATTCAGTCGTTGTCCTCGCGGTATTGCTCATGCTGCCGAAGCTTATCTGAAATCCACCGGAATCGCCGATACGGCTTACTTTGGTCCGGAAGCCGAATTTTTCATTTTCGACAGTATCCGATTTGATCAGACACAAAATGCCGGCTATTATTACATTGACTCGATCGAAGGTGTATGGAATCGTGGCCGCGATGAAAACCCCAATTTAGGTTACAAGATTAGAAACAAAGAAGGTTACTTCCCCGTTCCCCCGGCTGATCAATTTCAAAATATGCGTAATGAAATGATAATGATCATGCACGAATGCGGGCTTCACGTCGAACGTCAACACCACGAAGTCGCAACGGCCGGTCAAGCAGAAATTGATTACAAATTTAACAGCCTTGTTCGTTCCGGTGACGATCTTATGCTTTTCAAATACATCGTTAAAAATGTAGCCTGGAAGTACGGTAAAACGGCTACCTTTATGCCAAAACCTATTTTCGGCGATAACGGCTCGGGTATGCACGTTCACATGAGCCTTTGGAAAGCAGGACAACCTCTTTTTGCCGGCAATCAATATGCAGGACTGAGCGAGCTCGCACTGTACTTTATTGGCGGTATTCTAAAACATACCAAAGCACTCAACGCCTTGGCAAACCCTACGACGAACTCCTACAAGCGTCTTACGCCGGGATTTGAAGCACCTGTCAATCTCGCCTATTCACAAAGTAATCGTTCGGCGGCTGTACGCATACCGATGTATTCCAATAGCCCTAAAGCGAAACGTGTAGAATACCGTTGCCCCGATCCGAGTTGCAATCCCTATCTTGCGTTTGCAGCCATGATGATGGCCGGTCTTGATGGTATTCTCAATAAAATTCACCCGGGTAATCCCCTAGATAAAAACATCTACGACCTTGCTCCGGACGAATTGGCCAAAGTACCTTCGACCTGCGCATCGTTGGATGAAGCATTGCGTGCATTAGAAAACGATCATGACTTCCTTCTCAAAGGCGATGTCTTCACAGAAGATGTGATCAAATCTTGGATCAGCTATAAGTATGAAAACGAAGTAAACCCCATGCGTCTGCGTCCGCATCCGTATGAATTTGCTTTGTACTACGATATGTGATCGTTTGAACTCCACTCTGTTAAAAAGCCGGTGCTCACGCATCGGCTTTTTTATTTTTGACTTTTCTGAGCGAATTGGTTAATTTCGCACGCATTTTTTTAACCATAGGAATCATACTGCCGTGATTGAAATTTCCGACATCGAAAAAAAACTCGAACTCGCTCAATTTAAAATTTCAGAATTGCGGAGGTTTCTTTGACGTCGATCAACGTGATCAAAAAATAGCCAACCTCGAAGCCCAGACCACCGTTGAAGGTTTTTGGAATGACAATCAGCGTGCGCAACAGATCATGCAACAGATTGCCTCTGAGCGCGCATGGGTCGATCAATGGAAAAAGCTGGATGCGCAATGCGAAGATCTGAATATGCTTTTAGAGATCGCTGAAGAGGAAAATGACGAAGCTACAATCAAGTCCATTGATACCGAACTGACCGAACTCGAAAAGGCGCTTGCACACCTGGAGTTGCGCGCTTATTTCACTAATCCGGAAGATAACAAAAGCACTGTTCTTACGATTCACCCCGGTGCCGGCGGAACAGAGTCCCAGGATTGGGCGGAGATGCTTATGCGCATGTACCAACGCTGGGCCGCCAATCGCGGCATGCAGTGCCAGATTCTTGATATTCTTGACGGTGATGGTGCAGGCATTAAGAGCGTGACGATGGAAATTTCCGGTGAATTTGCATTTGGTCTGCTCAAATGTGAAAGCGGCGTACACCGTCTGGTGCGGATATCCCCTTTTGACTCCAACGCACGCCGTCACACGTCATTTGCGTCAGTATATGCTTATCCAGAAATGGAGGAAGTCGAAGCCAAGATCGAAATTAATCCCGCGGATATCAAAATGGATACGTATCGCTCTGGGGGTAAAGGTGGCCAAAATGTAAACAAAGTAGAAACAGCCGTGCGACTGACGCATATTCCTTCCGGCATTGTCGTGGCGTGTCAGGTAGAACGTTCACAGCATAAAAACCGCGATCTGGCTATGAAGCTTCTGATCTCCAAGCTTTATCAAATGCGTAAAAAAGAAGAACAAGATAAATTAGACAAACTTGAGAGCGCCAAATCCGATATCGCATGGGGCAATCAAATCCGTTCTTACGTTTTTCATCCGTATAATCTCGTAAAAGATCACCGCACCGATACCGAGACAAGCAACGTGCAGGCTGTCATGGATGGTGATATTGATATGTTTATCGAAGCCTGCCTCAAACAAAAAGTCGTTCAATAATAAGTCATGAAAAGTTACCTCGAACAACAGCTCCACTCCGCTTTAAAAGCATTAAACATAGTGCCCGATTGTGAAATAATTTTCACTAAAACAAAGGATGAACGTTTTGGTAATGTGGCGACAAATTTGGCAATGAATCTCGCCAAAACTCAAAAAACGAATCCTCGCGAATTGGCGCAAAAAATTGTTGACCATCTCCAGCTTGATTCATCCTTAGTCACCAAAGCGGAAGTTGCCGGTGGCGGATTTATCAATTTTTTTTTCAGCCCCAATTACCTTTTTGCTCAACTCAAAACTATACTGCTGCAAAGTGAAGAATATGGTCGTCATCGTTTTGGGACGAATCAACGGGTTGATGTCGAATTTGTCAGCGCAAATCCAACAGGTCCTTTATCTATAGGTCACGGGCGTCAGGCGGTGCTCGGCGATGTTCTTTGCAGATTATTATCCAATGCCGGTTATCAAGTTACACGCGAATATTATTTTAATAATGCCGGTGTTCAGATGAAAAAATTAGGCGAATCCGTACGCCTACGGTATTTGGAATTGTTGGGTGAGAACATCACTTTTCCTGAAAAACATTACGAAGGCGAATATATACGCGACATCGCTGCCGATATAAAATCACAATACGGCGAATCCTGGAAATCTTATGATTTCGAACCCTTCAAGTCCTTTGCCGAGGATGTATTATTTGCCAATATCAGAAAAGTCTTAGGTCGCATCGGACTAAAATTTGACGTTTATTACAATGAAGACTCCTTGTACAAAGATGGAAAAATCGAAGCTTTGCTCAAATCGTTTGCGGCTAAAAACCTAACCTATGTCAAAGAAAACGCTACCTGGCTAAAAACTTCCGAATTTTCTTATGATCACGGACCTAAACCCGAAAATGATAAAGTCATCGTAAAATCAACCGGCGAGCCAACTTATCGTTTGCCGGATATGGCCTACCATGTTACCAAATTTGAGCGCGGCTTTGATCATATCATTGACATTTTCGGCGCGGATCATATCGCCGAATACCCCGATGTATTAGCCGGACTTAAGGCCTTAGGTTATGACACCTCGCATGTGCGCGTTCTCATTCATCAGTTTGTGACATTGATGAAAGAAGGAGAAATCCTCAAAATGTCCAAACGTAAAGCTAATTTCGTAACTATTGATGAATTAATTGATTTGCTTGGGCCTGATGTGTTTCGTTATTTTCTCATCATGCGCAGTCACAATTCGCATCTTAATTTTGATCTCGAATTGGCTCAAAAGCAGTCTATGGAAAATCCCGCGTATTACATACAAAATGCCCACGCGCGTATTTGTTCAATTGAGAAAAAAGCCGGTGAACGCGGCATTTTGTTCTCTGTTTCCAATGAAATTAAATTGGATCTATTGAAAGCAGACGAGGAAACCACCATCATTGAAAAACTTCTACAATTTCCGGAACTCACTGCGCGGCTTGCTAAAAATCTCGAACCGCATCCGCTCACTACGTATCTTGAGGAATTGGCCGGTGTATATCACCATTATCAGACGGCAGGCAAGAAAAATCCAGACCTGCGTGTTATCACAGAGGATAAAGCTTTATCTGAAGCACGTCTTGCTTTATGTATCGCCGTTCGCATCGTTTTACGTCGAGGTCTTGATATTTTAGGCATCCATGCTCCGGAATATATGGCGCGTGATCAGGTTGATGAAACAGTTTGAAATAAATTGACTTTCCGTGGTGCGTTGTATACATTGCGCCGCATTTAATTGAAAATTTCAGGAGAAAAATGTGGATATATTGGTTGTCGGTTCGGTCGCTTTAGATTCAGTAGAAACACCTTTTGGTAAAGTCGAAGACGCCGTCGGAGGTTCTGCTACTTTTTTCAGTGCAGCGGCCAGTTATTTTGCTCCGGTCAATCTTGTGGCGGTCGTCGGTAACGACTACCCTATGCATGCTATCGAATATCTTAAATCACGCCGTGTTGATTTTAAAGGATTACAAGTTGAACAAGGCGAGACATTTCGCTGGGCAGGTCGTTATAATTATGATCTGAATCAACGCGACACAATCTACACCCACCTCAATGTATTTCAAAACTTCAAACCACATATTCCCGATGCTTATAAATCATCACAATATGTGTTTTTAGGCAATATCGCTCCTGAATTACAGTTTGATGTGTTGGATCAAGTCCAATCGCCTAAATTAGTCGCTTTAGATACAATGAATTTTTGGATTGAAGGCAGTCAAAAAGCATTACGCAAAGTTCTTGAACGCATTGACATCTTTATTCTCAACGACTCCGAAGCAAGACAACTGGCCAATCAACCCAATTTGATAAAAGCCGCCAAAGAAATTTTTAAAATGGGTCCTAAAGCGATTGTGATTAAAAAAGGTGAATACGGCGCAGCACTCATAACACCTGATGCACAATTTAATGTGCCGGCTTATCCTTTGGAAGACGTGTATGATCCGACCGGTGCCGGAGACACCTTTGCCGGTGGTTTCATGGGTTATATCGCTAAAACAGATGATGCATCATTTGAAAATCTCAAGCGTGCCGTAGTCTATGGCAGCGCGATGGCCTCATTTTGCGTACAAGACTTTAGTATCAATGCCTTAAAGGAGCTTTCCGAAGATAAAATTTTTGATCGCGTTCTTGCATTCAAACAACTCAGCCATTTTGAAGAAAAATAGAGTGGATATTTTTGTATGAAACTGAGCGAAATTCTTAACGCCAAACTCATTCGTATCCCGCTACTCCAATCTAACAAGCAGGATATTATTTTAGAAATGCTGGATGTTTTGGTTGCGTCCGGAAAAATAAGCAATCGGGAAAAGGTATTACAATCCGTTCTTGAACGCGAACAAATGATGAGCACCGGCATAGGTAACAGCGTTGCTATCCCGCACGGGAAATCCTCCGGCGTGGAAGAACTGCAAGTAGCTTTGGGAATCACGGCTCAGGATATCAATTTTGACGCATTAGACGGCAAACCTGTACGTATCATATTTATGCTCGTCGGACCCGAAAAGGCTTCCAGTCTGCATATCAAAATGTTATCCCGCATTTCGCGGTTGCTCAATCAAGCACCATTTCGGAAAAAACTGACCGATGCCCAATCGGCCGATGAAATAATGCAAATCATTTCAGATGAAGAAAAACTTTTGGAAGGTTAATCCGGAAGCGTAATGATTGGTTTTTCGTGGTGGCATTTATATAGCAAAATATTATTGCCGATAATCTGAACAATTTGTGACTGTGTCCCCTCGCTGATCATTTCAGCTACTTCTTTCTTATCCAAATCACAGCCGTCTTGCACTTTGACCTTGATCAATTCTTTGGTATTAAAACCGTTATTGACGGATAAGTACGTGTTATCCGTAATACCGGATTTTCCTACCGAAATGGTTGCTTTAATGGCGTTTCCCAAGCCACGTAAAAAACGTTTTTGTTTTCCTGTTAATTCCGACAAATGATCCTCAATCGTTGGGCAATTTTCTGTGCTTATACCAAGCTGCACAGACCAGTATAATGCCCGACACTACAAATGTCAACGGCCAATACGTACGGATGATAAATACCCAATCGTATGGAAACATATAAAAATTACGTGAAATATGAATTCCTCCAAAACCGATCAGAGAAAGTCCTGCAACCAACGAAAACCAGCGTCGCATATTGAAGAAAAAATTGATGACAAAAGCGATACCGCTTATCAGAAAATATACGGGCCATAGCGTACGCATGGCGAGTCCTTCCTGTGTGTCAAGGTACAAGTGGAATACCCCGATCAACAATAACGTCAGGCCAAAAAACACATAATATTTTTTGGTTACGATCGTCTTGATTATGCTCACGCCACCGATGATAATCAATCCGTAACGCTCCATCCAACCCCAGCTCAGTACATTCATATTCCATAGTATCCAAAACGTACCGATCACAATAAGCCATAAACCTGTAAACAGATACTTCTTATTGCTGTCAGATGCGCTATCGGACTTCACATCTGATACCGCGGCGTCTGATGCGTTGTATTCGCTTTCCGTTTGCATAACGATCTCCTATAATTTCTTTTCCGATGCGGCGCCAAAAACTTTTTGATCTTTGTCATCCGGTGTCAGAAGTCCTACGAGCGCATACGCGATCAAGCCGACGGGAAATGCAATAATCGTGATAAGCACCCATGCGATACGCACAATCGAAACATCAAGATTCCAGTGTTTAGCAGCGCCGGCACAAACGCCGAATATTTTTTTATTTTCAGACGCACGACGAAATGTACTTTCACTTGTTTTATTAAAAAATCCGACTGAACCGGCAAACCGGTTACGCGATGCTATCAAAAGAATTCCGGCAATAATAAATACCGTCGGTACTAAAAATTTCCATCCAAAGTGCCTCCAGAAAAAATGGAAATTAAAAAGATTCATCGTATCAAGGAACATTATCGCACCAATCAATATCAATATGGCGCCCCAGAAAAAACCATGGTTTACAGCACTTCGTTTTTCTATCAATTCCATATCAGGATCCTGCGTCAAACTGACGGGCTCGCGGGGTACAAGAACCATCGCCGTAATATAAGCCACCACACTAATACAATCCACAAACGCAAAAACAACAAACAAAAGTCTCACTAAAGCTACATTCACATTAAAATATTCGGATAGACCTGCACACACGCCGTCCACCATTTTATCACGACGCGACTTAAAAAGTTGCTTTGTTGTTTCCATGGTATCTCCTGATTCAAAATAATGTCCATAGATAAGAACGTGTATCTTCCAAAAATGTTGCATTTTTTAGTTAATTTGTTTAGTTCCAATGCGAGGAGATTTGCTTTGAATAATATACTACTACTCGGTATTTGTTTTATTTTGGGTATCGGCTTGCGTAAAAGTGGACGTTTCCATGAAAAAACGGCGGTCGTGCTTAATGCTTTTATTATTCACATCGCCCTACCAGCCTTAACATTACTACATGTCCACACTTTAAAAGTAAGTGCTGATATATGGCTCCCCGCCAGCATGGCATGGTTTTTCTTTGCAATTTCTGCTGTAACTTTTTATGGGCTCAGCCATTTACTCCATTGGGATAGAAGCACTACCGGCTGTATGATGCTTGTCGGCGGCCTTGGAAATACCTCTTTTCTTGGTGTCCCGATGATTGAAACGTTTTTCGGAAAAGAAGGCATTCCGATCGGGCTTGTCGTGGACCAACTCGGCTCATTTCTTGTTATATCAACCTTGGGTATTTGGACAGCCAATTATTACCAGGGTCAAAGCGTCGCGATGAAATCGTTAATCAAACGCGTCATCGTTTTCCCGCCATTTATAGCACTCATGCTTGCTGTAGCACTCATACCTTATGAATTTCCCGTACCCTTGACCTATACGCTAGATCGGCTTGGACAAACTTTGGCACCGCTTGCGCTGTTCTCTGTAGGTTTCCAGGTTCGTTTTTCTAAAATAAATTCACTTCGTACACCGCTTGTTTTAGGTTTGAGCTTCAAATTGCTCATCGCGCCGGCTATGCTTTTTATTTTGTATAGCGCGCTAACGGCCGATCGCGATTTGCTTTTTGACATTACGATTTTTGAAGCTGCGATGCCGCCTATGATCACGGCGGCTATTTTGGCCACAGAGCACGATCTGCGACCTGAACTGGCCTCCCTGATGGTAGGTATAGGTATCATCGTATCCATGTTTACGTTACCATTTTGGTGGGTACTTCTCACTCTCTAAATCCCGCTTGTAAAAAAAGACTTTTTTATTATATTGCGACCAAAATTAAGGAGATCCTATGCCAGACACGATCATCGTTTTAGAAACCACGCAAGGTACAATCGAAGTAAAACTATTTCCTGACATTGCTCCCAAAGCTTCGGAAAATTTTGAGCAGCTTGTCGAAAAGGGCTATTATGACGGGATTATTTTTCATCGCATCATTAAAGATTTTATGATACAAGGCGGTGATCCTACAGGTACAGGGCGCGGCGGCCAATCCGTGTGGGGAATGCCTTTTGATGACGAATTCAGTTTCAAGGTTCAATTTGATAAACCGGGTATTCTTGCCATGGCTAATGCCGGCCCGCGCACCAACGGAAGCCAGTTCTTTATTACGACAGTTCCCACACCGTGGCTCAATAACCGTCATACGATTTTCGGTGAAGTGATTAGCGGGTATGATGTAGTAAAGAAATTGGAAGGGGTTAAAACTAATCCGATGGATAAACCGTTACAAGATCAAAAAATCACCAAAGCCTATAAGAAAGCTTGATCGGCACATGATGCCCTATCGCATACTTTTATATTATAAATTTACTGAAATATCGGATTACGAAAAATTTGCGGCCGAGCATCTTGCGTTATGCCAATCGCTCGGCCTTTTGGGGCGGATCATCGTTGCTCCGGAAGGTATAAACGGTACGGTTTCAGGTACGGTAGAACAAACCGACATTTACCAAAAAACAATCCTGTCGGATCCGCGTTTTTCGGATATGGTTATTAAGTCCGATCCATCCGATAAACATGCTTTTCGCCGCCTTTCAGTCAAAGCTCGCACAGAAATTGTTACATTAGGCCCGGATAATGTCAATCCGGTCGAAAAAACAGGTCGCTATTTAGAACCACCTGATTTTTATGCCGCGATGCAAGAACCGGATGTTGTGATCATCGATGCGCGTAATGACTACGAGTACGATATGGGTCACTTTAAAGGGGCAATACGACCTGATGTAAGTAACTTCAAAGAATTTCCCGCGTGGGTTCGCCAAAACCTCAGTTCTTATCGTGATAAAAAGGTTCTTACGTATTGTACCGGCGGCATTCGCTGTGAAAAATTTACCGGTTTGCTAATCAATGAAGGATTTAAAGACGTCTATCAACTGCATGGCGGCATTGTAATGTACGGCAAGCATCCTGATACGCAGGGCAGAGACTTTGAAGGCAAAATGTATGTGTTCGATGAACGCATCGGCGTCGAAGTCAACCATACAGAAACAGCGTCCATCATTACTCGGTGTTTATACTGTGAAGCTGTGACAGACCACTTTGTCAACTGTGCACACTTGGACTGTCACAAAAGTTTTTATATATGTGCCGCGTGTGACCGCGCCAACCAACGCAGTTGCTCCGAAGCCTGCAAAAATGCAGAACATCATGAATACCGTGTACTCGGCGACGCACTTTTCGAAGCCCCCTTAACACCGCGCGGCTTATTTAAATCCATATTGCCAACTTCCTGAATTGTCGCCCAAATTCATTGCATTTCAATCCTATATTCTATAGGTTATACGTAACATATTACGTATAAATAGAGTCAATTATGGATACAGTAAAACACTTGGGTGAGCTTGCCATCGGAAGCAGACTTCGCCGACTCAGTGACCGACTTTTAGCCAATGTAAATCGTATCTATCAGGAACACGGGTTAAATTTTGAAACGCGTTGGTTTTTGATGTTTTACCAATTGCATCTCAAGTCGCCCATGTCTATTACAGAGATTGCGGCAGCTACCGGTTTTACACATCCGGCTATTATCCAACTATCGGATGAATTAATTAAGGTTGGATTGATCGCATCCGTTACCGATACCACAGATAAGCGTCGCCGTCTGATTTCTTTGTCGGCCAAAGGCATCGAAATGCTGGGTCATTTGAAACCGGTATGGCATCAAATCGAAGAAGCGCACCGCCAGATCAGTCGCGAAATCGGTATGGATCTACTTTCCACGCTTGAGCGCTACGAAGAAATACTTGATGAACGTGACATCTATGAGCGTGTCACCCACGCGACAAAAGTTTCTTCTGCCTCTGATATTGTAATTCATACGTATGCACCGCGTTTCAAAAAATATTTCAAATCGCTCAATATCGAATGGTTAAAAAAATTTTTTACAATTGAGCCATTGGATCGAAAAATACTATCCCATCCCGAAACCATCATAAAAGACGGCGGTGAAATATTTTTTGCCGAGTGGAATGGAAAAATCGTTGGCACTTGCGCTGTACTAAACAATAAAGCCGGAATTTATGAACTAGCCAAAATGGCTGTAACCGAAAAAGCGCAAGGTAAACACATCGGATGGAAACTCGGATCGCATGCGATCACGTGGGCACAGAAAAGCAAAGGTAAAACAATGGTTTTAGAAACAAGTCGAAAATTGGATGCCGCGTTAGCCTTGTATCGCAAATTAGGTTTTGTATTGGTTGCTAATCCCGAGCCATCCAAATATGAACGTTCCACGATCAAAATGGAGTTGCGATTGAGGTAAGATTATCCTCCGATTTTAGACCGTTTTGCGATATACTCCCTCAAGGCCACATCAAAGGGCGTTTTAGTATCCAGCAAAACGTAATCGACCCGGCTTTCTCTGCACCGGCGGCGATAATAATCACAAAACGATTCTACTTCTTGAGCGTAGGCTTTGCGAATGTGCCAAGGCTGCGTTGCCAATTGTTCTCCGGTTTCCAAGTCATCAAAAACCACATCGCCTTCAAAATCCAGAGTGCGCTCCGCATGGTCCAGCACATGAAACACGATCACTTCATGGCCGTCATGACGAAAGTGCCGTAGTGCGTGCACGACATCCTCCGCTTCATCCAAAAGATCGCTTATCAGAATTACAAGCCCTCGCCGTTTGATGCGTTCGGCTACGGCATGAAGATTCTCCGCAATGCGCGTAGTTTCGTGATATGATATATTCTGCAAAGCCTCTTCGATCGTTTTGATATAACCCAGCGTTGCACGGGGGGGCAAATACTTACGCAACACTTTATCAAAAATGGCAAGCCCGGCAGCATCTTTTTGATGAATCATCAAATACGCCAGCGAAGCCGCCAGATATCCGCCATATTGAAGCTTATTCACCTCGCCCGTTCCAAACGTCATGGATGCACTTGTATCAAGCACAATATGGCATTTGAGATTCGTCTCCTCCTCAAACCGCTTCACGTAATACCGCGAAGTACGGCCGTACACTTTCCAATCTATCGAACGTATTTCGTCACCGGGCATATATTGCCGGTGCTCCGCAAACTCAACGCTGAAACCGTGATATGGGCTTTTATGGAGTCCCGTAATAAATCCTTCGACTACGAAACGCGCAATCATCTCCAGGTTGGCTAGGCGTGCAACCACATCGGGTTGCAAATATTTTTTAAAGTCTGTCATGTGTTAAAAAAATAATCCCGCACAGGGCGGGATTATGATACTCAATGTTTTTCTAAATTAAAAATCCGATCCTATCGAAAAATAATGTTTGGCATTATCACCACGAAAACGCGGGTTTCGAATATTCCAAGCCAGATCGTAGCGCAGGATAAAAAATCCTACGAACGCACGTATACCGAAACCATAACCTATGCGAGCATCCTGAAATACGGGGTTCCCTTCACCTTGCAAGGTCTGACCCCAGTTAAAGCGGCCTTTGTTATACACAATTTTTCCATTTCGGTCTATATAACGGTAGTTTGCTCTTGTGGAATCACCCGTAATAGGATCAACAAATGTCCGATTTTTACCTCCCCAAGCCGCACCAAAATCAACAAAAGTCACGCCGCGTATTTGTTGGAGGAACATGGGAAGGGGAAAACCCAACTGCATGAAGTGAACGAGTGGGAAACGAAACTCAAAATTGGTGATAAAATATCGTGTACCCTGAAGTTCATAATAATTACTTCCGCGCAGCGGGGAAACATACGTGGCAAGAAAGTCTTCAAACGTATCCACTAAAATATCACCGTTATTAAATCGGGGAAGAATCCAATTATCCAATCCACCTACAAAAAAGCGTTGCGGATCACGTCCAAATGTTGCACCAGCACTAGCACGGGTCGCAATCGCATAAAACTTTTTGAACCAAAAATACTTCCTACCATCTACGGTAGCTGTTACGAAGCGAAGTCCATTTTGCCCATATCCCGGGCTAGCCGTCAATGATATTTGAGCACGTTGGCCGTCAAAAGGACCGAAATATGTGTTAAGAGCATTATCATTGACCAGTGACAAAGAAAAAACCGTGTTATTGGACTGTCGCGACGATCCTAAGCCTGTAGTATCTTTTCGAGGCATATCATAACGATCTCGCGCATTCCACGATGTCTCTCGCGCCAGAACGATCTGCGTTGCTGAAAAATCGACCCGATTAAACTTATTAATAGGACGCGAGGCATTTAATCCAAGACCATAAAAACGAAAACGCACAAAACTATCGTAAATACCATCGGGGCGATTATAGATAGGGTATCCCGTTATCGGATCGGCAGATAACTCATCTACGTAATCCGTCGCAAAAGCATACGCTGAATGAAAGGCTGTAATACCATAATCCGTACGATTGGCTAAATAGTAGTATGAACCGGTAAAGCTACTGTTTTTGAGATCAAAAAATAAATTAGTTCCCAACAGAAGCCTGTGATCACCCAGCATATCACTAAATGCAAATTGTGTTACACCTTGAAAACCAGTCATCGTATTGAATCCGGCGGTACCATATACCATATCCGGTGAAAATTTTACGCGATAACGTCGAACACGGTAATCACCTTTTTCGTTTTTATAAACATTTTCCGGTAACTCCACAGCTTCTTCCGGTTCTTCTTCATCCTTAACGGAGGAACTATTATTTTCATCTTCTAGTCCGGCAAATACGAAGTTTCGATAAGATACCTGCGATTCTTGTATTTTCAAAGAATCAACTTTGGGGTCCGTCACCGTTGAAGACTCCCCTTCATTGGATGAAACTAACTTGTCATGTTTTTTAATACCAATTTCATCCGCTAAAGTTTCAGGTAAATCATGATCTTTACGAAATTTTTTCATCGAAATCGTAATCGGCAGTTCTACAGGTTTCATTTCAAACGGGTTCTTCAACGTATAAACATCGAACCCACTTCTATTGAAGCCTGAGAATGTCAAAAATTTACCATCTTTGCTGAGAGAAGGTTGGAAAATACCACTTAAGTTATTGGTAATAGCGTAATTTTTTTTCTCTTTGAGATCAGCAACGTAAATATTGCTTACACCATTTCGATCCGAAGTGAAAAGAAGTTTACTATTATCCGGGCCCCACTCCGGCCATGAGTCATTCATTTCATCCGTCGTAATGCGCTCCATACCCGAACCATCCGCATTCATCACGTAGATATCTGTTTGACGGTACTCAAAATTGATCATTTTAAAACCGTCGGGTTGTTTACCCAGAATATCACGTCGGTCCGATACAAAAGCGATTTTACTGCCATCGCGACTATAAACCGCACGACTATCACTAAACACATCGTCTGTCAGTTTAGATAATTTACCGCTCGCCAATTCAAACTCAAAAACATCGCTTTGGCCAAAACGCATTCCGGAAAAGGCGATTTTTTTTCCATCCGGGCTCCACGAACCGCCAAATACGCCTTCTAGATCCGGCCAACTATATTTTGTAATATCTCCCGTCATCACATCTACGACCAGTAAGGCGTCATTATCGCTGGCTTTCGCTGCAAAGACCAATTTTTTGCTGTCCGGTGACCAGCTCATACCCGGACTGAGCCAATGTAATTCTTCAAGGTTAGGTGTTTTTTCTCCGGACACGAGCTTTTTCAACGGCATGCCGTCGTATGCTGAAATTAACATAATATCCGCGTAACCCGATTTATCCGTAAGATATGCGATTTTATCACCATTCGGAGAAATCGTAGGCGTCATGTTATAGAAATTTTCGTCCTTTAAGTGATTGGTCAACGCTTTACCGATTTCTTTTACTGAAACCATCTGTGAAATATCAGGATAATAAATTTTACGCTGATACGTCGCCCACTTATCGGAAAACTCTTCTTCTTTCATACCGAAGGTAGATTCAAATGTAGCATTGGGTGTTCCTGCAACACGCAGTTTGGTCATAAATTCAGCTACTTTTTCTCGCCCGTATTTTTCCTCCATATATCGAAAAACGGTCGGTCCCGCCGTATAAACAGCATAACCACCCATTTGATTCAATGGCGGTAAGTAAGCTTCCATCACTGCATCGCGTACAAACATATCCGATTGGGTATTAAATGCACCATAACGCGACGAGTACTCTGCAAGACCTTCGGCGACCCACAGCGGCACCTGCACGCGAATCCGGCCGGAAATAATACCTTGGATCGAACCACCGTACATATAATCATTCATCACCCCGTGTACCAACTCGTGGTGGATCACGTGACGAAACTGTTCGTAAGAGCCTTCAAACGGAATGACGACCCGATTTTTAAATAATTCCGTAACACCGCCGATGCCCTCGGACATATATTCGTCCAGGACGTTGGTTTGTTGAAATTGGTTATGCGAGTTATAAACAACCAAAGCGATGCGGCTTTGAATATCATAATTGCGAAAGCACTCTTTAATATGAACGTATGCGCTTTCGGCAACTTCGGCCGTAAAACGCGCAATGTCCTCGCCGCCTTTGTAATAATAAATGTCAAAGTGCTTGGATTGAATGTAACGCCAGTTGAACTCCTGATATTGTACCTTATTCTGGCCAAACCATTTTTGCTCTTCCTGGGCTGCGACTTTGCCGGTCAATAAATAGACGGTCAACATGATAAAACCAACGGGGAGCCTGAAAAAACTCCGCATACGAAACCTCCTTACAAAGGAATATTTTAACCTGGAAATGACTAAGAGATATACGCAGTAAATGATTAAAGGTTTAACGGCACAGCTACAAAAAATGATTTGCCAGAAACGAGTCAAACCGCTATATTCCGCGCGCTTATTAAATAGTCTATACAAAAAGACAACAACATTCAAGCATAAACACGACCCGAGGAGTACCGCATGAGCCGCCATACGTTGGCCATTCTAAAACCCGATTGTGTACGTAACAATCAACAAGGCGCCGTGATCGCCGAAATCCAGAAAGCCGGATTCAAAATCATCGCGATGAAACAGACTCGTTTGACGAAAGCCCAAGCTGAAGGCTTTTACGAAGTGCATCGTCAGCGTCCTTTTTTCGGTGAACTCACCGAGTTTATGAGCTCCGGCCCTTGCGTGCCGATGGTCTTAGAAAAAGACAATGCCGTTGCGGCATTTCGTACAACTATAGGCGCTACAGATCCCAAAGAAGCGGCTGAAGGCACGATTCGTAAACTATTTGCATCCAGCAAAGCGGAAAATGTTATCCACGGCTCCGATTCAGATGATAATGCAAAAAATGAAATCGCATACTTTTTTGCCCACAGCGAATTGATCGCGATACGCTAGTTGTCATAGAACATTTTTACAGCGCAGGGTTCCGGTATAAACCGTTAAGCCTTGCGCTGTTTTACTTTGAGGACACACTATGAATGCAGAAATCCTTGTCATCGGCGATGAAATCCTACTCGGATTGATAACGGATACCAACTCCGCTTATATCAGTCGTCGTCTTGCTCAATACGGTGTCGCCGTCACGCGTATTACCAAAGTCGGTGATCAAACAGAAATTATCACGGATGCGCTCCATGCATCATCAAGTCGAGCCTCTTTGGTTATCAGTTGCGGCGGTTTAGGTCCAACCCACGACGATAAAACGCGGGATGCGGCTGCTTTATTCCTCAACGTACCTCTGCAACTCAATGAAAGCGCATTAAAAGAAATAGAAACCCTGTATGTCAAAGCAGGGCGTACCATGAGTGCTACGAACCGTGTGCAAGCGATGATTCCCGAGGGTGCGATGTATCTGAGTAATGAACGCGGCACCGCGCCGGGTCTTCACTTTATCAAAGGCGATACCGCGTTTTTTTGTTTTCAAGGCGTCCCCAAAGAAATGGAATGGATGACCGAAAACTATCTTATTCCATTTGTACAAAAAAAGCCGTCATCGCACGTGGTTCGCTACAAAACCATTCGCACGACCGGTATTCCCGAATCGAATTTGTTTGAAACCCTGCGTTCGCAGGTGCAATCTTATCGTGAACGTTTGGATATCGCTTTTCTCCCCAAACTCACCGTGGGTGTAGATTTACGATTTACAGTCCAGAATATGACGGCTGAAAAGGCCGATTCGCTCTTGAACGAGACGGAAAAAGCTTTTCGTCAAACGATCGAGTCGGCCTATCCGCATGGCGTCTATGGTGAAGGAACGATTTCCCTTGAAGACGTTGTCGCCGATTTACTTTTTCGTCACAATCTGACCATCGCCACTGCCGAATCCTGCACCGGCGGCTTGATCGCTCACCGCTTGACCAATGTACCGGGCAGTTCCCGATATTTTATGCAAGGTATCACGACCTATAGCAATGCCGCAAAAGTGCAGCATGTAGGCGTTACCCAGACGCTGCTGGATGAACATGGCGCCGTAAGTGAACCCGTTGTCCGTGCCATGGCCGAAGGTATGCGCCGCGTTGCACAAACCGATATCGCGATCGCTACAACAGGAATTGCCGGCCCCACAGGTGCGACCGAAACCAAACCGCTCGGGCTGGCGTACATCGCGCTGGCGACCGCCTCGGGCACGCATGTTTTCAAACATAGCCCGCTTCCCTTTTCCATCGAACGTCTTGCTTTTAAAGAACGATTATCCCAATTTGCGTTGGATCGTTTACGTCATTACTTGATCGGTTTATCAGTATGATCATTTGCAAAGTCACAGGCTCTGTTGTTTCGACACATAAAAACGAGCATTTGCACGGTCATAAAATCATGGTCGTACAACCTGTGGATCTCGAAAAAAATCATATCGGCAGTGATATGCTTGCTCTGGACGAAGTCAGTGCCGGTGTCGGTGACCTTGTTCTCGTTATGCGTGAAGGCGGTTCTGCGCGTATTGTTTTCGGTCAAAAAAAACTTCCCGTACAAGCTGTTATCGTCGGCGTGATTGACGATTACGACTATCGCTAAACACACCTCCTTGTCCCCTATTTCGTTGAAGTTAGCTCTGAAATTTCCTATCCTTGTCCTAACACTTTACTTTATTCAATTTTAACTCACCTCTATAGTTATGGAAAAATTCATAGTCGAAGGTGGTCATCGTCTTAGCGGCACCTTTCAACCTGCAGGAAATAAAAATGAAGCGCTGCCGGTTATTGCCGCGTGTATGCTGACGGACGAACCGATCATTTTAAAAAATATGCCGGATGTCAGCGATGCGCGCCACATGCTGGATATTGCAGCCAATATCGGCGCTGAAGTAACCCGGCTTGGCCCGTCGGAATGGAAAGTACAAGCTAAAAACATTCGCACGCACGAACCCGATTATGCGCTGGCGTCGGAAATCCGAGGTTCATTTTTATTTGCCGGATCGCTACTCGGTCGTCATGGCCGCGTGAGTTTACCTTCACCCGGCGGCGACAAAATAGGACGACGACGCCTTGACACGCATATCCTGGCTTTGCAAAAACTCGGCGCACACATGGATTTGGGAAGAAAGTTTTATACGATGGAATCCCGCGGCCGATTAATCGGCGAGGATATTTTCCTCGATGAGGCCAGCGTGATGGCTACGGAAAATGCCGTACTGGCCGCGGTATTAGCCAAAGGCACCACGATACTCAATAATGCCGCCGGTGAACCGCATGTGCAGGGCCTTTGCCGAATGCTCAATGCGATGGGCGCAAAAATAAGCGGTATCGGAAGCAATATACTCACCATCGAAGGGGTAGATAAGCTGCACGGTTGCACCCATACGATCACCAACGATCACATTGAAATCGGCAGTATCATCGGTTTAGCCGCGGCGACCAAAAGTGAAATTCTTATCAAAAATACGACACCCCGCAATCTGCGCATGATACTTTTGGTATTTGAACGCCTCGGCGTGCGCGTCGAAATTCGCGGCGAAGATTTATTTATCCCCGGCGGACAAGAGCCTGAAATCATGTCCGACATGGATGGCGCCATCCCCAAAATTGATGATGCTCCCTGGCCGGGATTTCCTGCCGATCTTACGAGTATCATGGTTGTTACGGCCACTCAGTGCAAAGGTATGGTACTGATATTTGAAAAAATGTTTGAAAGCCGGTTATTTTTTACAGATAAACTTATCTCAATGGGCGCTCGTATCGTCTTATGCGACCCGCACCGTGCCGTTATCAATGGCCCTACACCGTTGCATGGCGAGCTGATAACCAGTCCGGATATTCGTGCCGGTATGTCACTTCTGATCGCCGCGCTTTGTGCCGAAGGCACTACCACGATCCAAAATATTCGCCAACTGGATCGCGGGTATGAACGGATTGATGAGCGACTCAATGCACTGGGAGCACGTATCGAACGACGCAAAGATGCTTAACCTCGAACTATGGATCCATCTGCGCGACTTATACATACATTAATACGCCAGCGCTCCGTGGTGGACGCCGTGGATGCCGGTTTGGCTTTGTGCCGTAATCGTTATTACGATTTATGTATCACCACGTTGATCGTGTTCGTACCGCTTTATTCCCTGAAATACGTTCTTTTCGTGTTGGATTTAATTCCTTTTGAACGCGTCTTCAATTCGTTCGGCTTTTTCTATGTTCAATCGTACACACCGGCCAATATCATGGTATGGCTTTTGGACAGCGCTGCCAATACGCTATGCGGTGCTGCAATCTGCCGTTATGTGACGATGATGGCCGAGTCGCATACTTTACCGATCCGACATACCAAACTTTTGCCGTGGGGTGAATTATGGCCGCTCCTGTTTAATACGTTTATAGCGGAACTAATCATTATCATCGGATTTGGCTTATGTATTTTACCCGGCATTTGGACCGGGGTGATGTTTATGTTTGTGACGCCTCTGATCACATATGAAAAACTAACTTCTTTTTCAGATATTTGGACGCGTTCAAAATATTTGTCGCAGAACGACTGGTGGCGAATGCTTGGATTTTTATTGCTCACGTTTCTTTTACTTGCGATACTCGGTTTATCTTTGACTTACCTTTTTGCTGCCGTGTATCAGTTGGTTCTCGGTCAGTTAGCCTGGCTTAGCGGTCAAACAGCCGATGAGAACCTGCTAACTATGATCGGCGGTGCCGTCGTATCCGTACTGCTGTTGCCGATGCAAATGGTATTTACCGTTGTTTTGTATTTTGACATCCGTGCACGCCGTGAAGGTTTAGACATCGAACGAATGGTTCAAAAACTATGAAACATATTTTTATTCTTTGGATATTAGCCGGTACGATGGCCGCACATGCCGGCGCAATGCAATCCGATACGATACAGCACATCGGAGCGGAAGCCTATCAATTGAAAATGCAGTCCATTTATCAAGCGGCTGATTCGTTGTATCGCATAACCGGCTCAGATACAGAAAACCCTGCCATACAAATCATGCGCCAAGCCGAAGACGAATTACCAGTTCACTATGCCGTCGTATATAGCTACCGTATGCGTATGGGCGGCGATTCACTTTATACCGGCATCATGCGCGTTGACAACCGTTATTTGAAGCGTTTGATGCAACAAAGTATCAAACCCGACGGAACCAGTTATCGCGATGCATTGCGAACAGAGTTGCTCGACCGCCTGTATGCTTTGGACGAACTGGCTGAAAACGGAATTATTTTGGATAGCACCGATTACCGTGTAGTCGCTTTGCGAATCGCCGCGGACAAAGATTTCCAACCTGAACAAAAAACCAATGTCTTTTCATATTTCATTGATAAATTTTTTGAATGGTTGCGTCGCCTCTTTCCTGGCAATCCCGATACACCGGAAACAAAAGAACAAACCAACAACGCCGACTACGGATGGCTGGCTACGATTTTGCTGTACAGCATCTATGCGATCGGTTTAGCTTTGCTAGTCTATATTATTTATTGGGCGTATAAACAATACCGCCGTAATACAACGGCCGATGAAATGTTACCGGCCACGGCGACACATAGCATCATCGAACCCGGCGAATCTACGGATTACGAGGTACATGCTTCATTGGCAACACAATATGCGGTTTCCGGAGATTACCGAAAAGCAATCCGCCACTTATATATTGCTTTGATTTTGGAACTTGACGCCCGATTGATTTTACGGTTTGATAAAGCCTACACGATCAACGAATATCTTACTTTTGCCAAAAACCAATCCATCATGCCGGAACTTTTACGGTTGTTGATTCAATCCAGTGCACAATTTGAGTACTCCTGGTACGGCCATCAAATAACGGATCGCGCTGATTTTGAACGTTTGTTACTATGGTATAACGAAGCAAGGAATTTATATAATACGGCAAGCCATGGCAAATAATCGTTTATTCTTGAGCCTCAGCATTTTTTGCGGCCTAGCTATTTTGCTTCTTCTTTTTTTTTCCGACCCGGGCGCCACTATACATACCGATTCCCCTACAAGTTATTCTGTTCAACCGGGCGGCACAAAAATATTTTACAAGCTTCTTACCGACAACGGCTACAACGTTGAGCGTTGGCGAAAAAAAATAAACTCGGTACCTGTAGCACAGGAAGCGCAATCCATAATAATGATCGCGCCGAGTGACGCCCTTTCGTCGCAGGAAACGGATTTTTTAATATCGTTTATTCATCAAGGCCATACCGCGTTTCTTTTTTATAGCTCGGCTTTGGATGATTTACTTCAAAAACTGCACGTCCGTTGTAATACCGATTCGTCCATGATTTCTTTTCCGTCGGGCTATCTGGGAAATACCGTTAGCGGCGACACATTGCATCCTCACATAATAACCTCCGATTCGACGACGCACGCCCGTTTTGACGACGAATACGTCTATTTTAATTCAGATTCGTCGGCCATCATGCCGCTTTACAGCACATTAAACGGTCATACTGCTCTTGAAATACATCATGGACAAGGAAAGCTAATTATTTTCAATTCACCGAATTATGTAACTAACGCCGGTTTGCAACTGCGGCATAATGCCGATATTATTTTTAGAATCTTGGAAGTAGATCCCGGTGGAAACCAACGTGAACCGGGTATCATTTATTGGGATGAATATCATCACGGCTATAAAGACTACGAATCCCTCGTCGCGGCTCTGGACACCTGGCCGATCAAGTGGGGCATGATCCTCAGTACGATCAGTCTTTTGTTGTGGGTGCACGCACGCGCCAAACGTTGGGGTCGCCCCGTACCGGTTATCACTTCGTCACGACGTGCTTCGATAGATTACGTGCACTCCGTGTCCGGCGTATATCAAAATTCGTCCGCGCATACGCTCGCACTTCATCATTGGTACCAGTGGGTTATGGCCGATCTGCAAAGGCGCTATGCCACACGCGATCCGGACAAACTCGCGCTCATTCTCCACCGACGATTTGCACTGGATATTCAAAAAACAAAAAAACTTTTCGCCTGGATCGAACGTAAAACGATCGTCGTCAAATCGCCCGACCTCAAAAACGATCCCGTACAAAAACGAGAGGTAAGCATTGACGATGAAGAATTGATCGCCGGTGCAAAACAATTGGATCACATCTATTTTTTACATTATCCAACCCAATCTTAAGGATATACCATGTCCGATTTGACAGTAACACCCCATAGCGATGCACCGCTCAATGACGCAGCCGATTTGTATCGGCAGATTTCGGCCGCTCTTGATACTACCGTCATAGGCCAGTCGGAGATCAAACGCGAAATGATCATCGCACTGCTGAGCGGCGGTCATATCTTGATGGAAGGTGTACCCGGTATAGCCAAAACGCTGCTAGCCAAAACGTTAGCCAAAGCGTTGTCTTGTGAATTCAAGCGTATTCAGTTTACGCCTGATCTGATGCCGTCCGACGTGATCGGAACCAATGTTTTTGATCCAAAATCCAATCAGTTTAATGTCAAACGCGGTCCTATTTTTACCCACATTGCGCTGATTGATGAAATCAATCGCGCACCGGCTAAAACGCAATCGGCATTACTGGAAGTAATGGAAGAGCGACAAATTACGATTGACGGCACGCGTTATCTTTTACCGGAACCTTTTATGGTGATGGCTACACAAAATCCTATCGAATACGAAGGGACCTATCCTTTGCCTGAGGCGCAGCTTGATCGTTTTATGTTTAAGCTTATTGTGCCGTATCCCTCCGCCAGTGAGGAAGAGCAAGTGCTTCGCGCATACCACGGCGGCTTCGATGCGCATCAGATAGACCAAATAAAAATAGAAAACCCGTGTACACCGGAAATGCTCGCACGGACACGTCATTTGATACGACAGATCGTGGTGGATGACGGAATACTAAAATACATCACAGAGGTTGTTCGCAAAACGCGCGAAACCTCCGGCATCATGGTCGGCGCAAGCCCACGCGCTACGATCAACTTGCTTTTGGCCGCGAAAACGCAGGCCGCGTTGGCTAATCGCACCTTCGTCATACCGGATGACGTCAAAGATCTGGCGCCTGCCGTACTGCGTCATCGCCTTGTGCTACAACCGGAAACCGAAATGGAAGGTCTGCGCCCCGATGACATAATTCGGGACGTACTCAATACTGTTCCTGTACCCCGCTAATGAAAGTAAAATCTGACAACATGAAAAAAATATTAAACCCCATTCAGGAATTTATTCACTACGAACAGTCGTCTGGAATAGTCCTTATTTTTTGTACGATTGTCTCTTTGGCTTTAGCCAATACGCCTCTCAACGAGCCCATCTATCAATTCTGGCACACACGTATCGGATTTGCTACAGAAAATATTGATCTCCATAAAACCATTCTGCACTGGGTCAATGACGGATTGATGGCGGTGTTTTTTCTGCTGGTAGGTCTTGAAATCAAACGCGAAATCGTGAGCGGCGAGCTTTCCTCTCTGCGTCGGGCCAGTCTGCCACTCTTTGGCGCAGTCGGTGGGATGCTTGTACCGGCATTAATTTATGTAAGCTTCAATCAGGGTACGATATATGAAAACGGTTGGGGTGTCCCGATGGCCACTGATATCGCCTTCGCGTTAGCCATACTCGGATTATTGGGTTCTCGCATACCTGTGTCGATAAAAGTTTTCCTCACGGCGCTTGCGATAATCGATGACCTTGGCGCGATCATAGTGATCGCCCTGTTTTACTCATCTACATTATTTTTAAACTATAAAGCGGCGGCTTTAGTGACTGTACTTGTTTTGATTTTGATAAATCGATTAGGCATACGCTCTCTTGCAATCTATCTTGGATTGGGAATTCTGCTTTGGTACTTCGTACTCAAGTCGGGTATTCATGCAACCATCGCCGGAGTCATTTTAGCCATGACCATACCGTATTCCAAAGATGAGACATCTTCCCCGTTACTTGCGCTGGAGCACGCACTGCACAAACCGGTTCAGTTTTTTATCATGCCTATTTTTGCACTAGCTAACACCTTAATTGTCATGGATGCATCGGTATGGGCCGCACTTTTTTCAACGCTAAGCATCGGTATTTTTACAGGTTTGTTCTTTGGCAAAGTTTGCGGCATTCTGATGTTTTGCTGGATCGGTACAAAACTTAATCTGGCTGCATTGCCCGACGGTGTCACGTGGCATCACTTGATAGGTACGGGTTTTCTGGCGGGTATCGGTTTTACAATGTCTATATTTATCGCAGTATTAGCTTTCGAGAATCAGGAAGGCATACAAACTACAGCGAAAGCGGCTATTTTGGCGGCATCTATCGTTTCAGGGCTGACCGGTTTTATGATACTGCGCCGAACAATAAAAACCTAAAAATTCATCGGCACTTCGATAAGCAATATATGCGACGGTTGCCGTATTATTAAATTACAATCGCCGGCCGGGTGTATCCCGATCGCATCGCGACGATCAAGAAGTTGACTCTCATATTGCGCATTGCCGTCGATCATAAAAATATAAATACCGTTTTCTTTGAAACGCGGCGTGTATGAAATTTCGCCGCTTTCAACCTCGGCTAACGATAATACAGCATCCTGATTGATCCAGAGCGATTCCGCATTCTCGTCCGGCGCCACGACAGTAACCCATTGATTTTTTCGTGAAGCAAGGTCAAACGTTTTTTGATCATAGCGCGGCTCGATATTTCTGCGTTTGGGGTAAATCCACAATTGAAGGAAATTAACAGGCGCACTGGCGCTGTGATTGTATTCCGAATGCGTCAAACCTGAACCGGCGGACATGATTTGTACATCGCCCGTACGAATAGCTTTTTCGCTGCCGGTACTGTCGGCATGCGCGAGCGTACCCTCCAGCGGGATCGAAATAATTTCCATATTATCGTGCGGGTGCTCACCGAATCCCGATCCCGGACGCACCGTGTCATCATTGAGTACACGCAGCAAGCCAAAATTCATCCGCTTCGGGTCATGATAACCCGCAAAACTAAATGTATGATACGAACGGAGCCAGCCGTGATCGGCAAACCCGCGCGATTCTGCTTTGTGAAACACCGTCGGCATAAGGAATACTTATTTAAGTGGTAGATACGAGCGTGGAAGGTATTTTAATTTCCGTAATCGGTTTTTGTGCAGGATGCACAAGATCTTGAAGGGTCAGTCGCATCAACACATCGTCCACCGCCGTTTGTACGGTTTGCCAAACATGGCGCAGCGTGCAGTCCGTACCGTGCGAACAAATATTTTCTTCCCCTGCATGTTTTTCACAAAACTCATGATCAAACAAACGCCCGCCCAATACCGTAAGCACGTCACCGATACGAATCTGATCGGCCGTCCGCGCTAAACGATAGCCGCCTTCATGACCCCGCGCGCTTTCGATAATACCGCCCATACGCAGGATACGTAACATTTTGGCAACGTTGGCTTCCGAAAGACCTTCCGCCTGACTGATCTGCGGAATCGTCATACCGTTTTTATTCGTACTGCGGGCGATCTGCAAAAGGCATCGCAATCCGTATTCTTCTTGTGTACTGAACTTCATATTTTTTCCGTATCGTTACATCATACCCAGTTCGAGGCGTGCTGCTTCGGTCATGCGGGTCGGGTCCCAGGGCGGTTCCCACGTCAATTCCAATTTTACATCCGTGATACCGGGCACGGCGCGTGCTTTGGATTCGACCTCCGGAGGCAAACTTTCTGCCGCAGGGCAACTCGGCGAAGTCAGCGTCATCAGAATAGACGCCACTCCGGCCGCATCCACTTTCACTTCGTAGACTAAACCGAGATCATAAATATTCACCGGTATCTCGGGATCATAACACGTACGAATCGCTTCGATCACTTGTATTTCCATGCCGGTCGGGCCGAGTTTGGTTTCTTCGATCATGGTTCACTCCGTAGAAACGATGGTCGTATCATTGGCAATCGCAGCATGCATCGTGTGCCAGGCCAAACTCGCACACTTCACGCGGGCGGGAAATTCGCGTACGCCGGCAAATACGGCTAACTTACCCAACGATTCTTCATCCACGGTCGTACTCATATCGGCCGTTACCAAATCATGAAACCGCTTAAATAAAACTTCGGCATCCGACTTCGTTTTGCCTTTGAGCACAGTGGTCATCAGGGATGCGGATGATTTGGAAATAGCACAGCCATTTCCTTCGAAGCTTACGTCTTGGATCACATCACCATCCAGCTTGAGATAAAGATGCAAATGGTCACCGCACAACGGATTAAAACCTTCTTTGACAATATCCGCATTTTCCATAACGCGAAAATTTCGGGGGTTCTTATTATGATCAAGAATCACTTCCTGATACAATTCACGCAAATCCGACATCAGCGAAACATCTCCATTGTTTTGTGAATGGCTTTCACCAGCGTATCTATTTCATCGTGCGTATTATAAAATGCCAGCGAAACGCGCGACGTCGCAGGTACTTTAAAAAACTGCATTACCGGCTGCGTACAATGATGTCCGGTGCGTATGGCTATTCCTTCCTGATCCAGCATCGTACCTACGTCGTGCGGATGTACGCCGTCCAATATAAACGAAATCACGCCGGCTTTATTTTGCGCCGTACCGATAATATGCAAACCCGAAACGGCGCTCAGTTTTTCCGTTGCATAGTCCAGCAATACTTTTTCATACGCTGCAATACGCTCCAAACCGATACCTTGCAAATAATCAACGGTATCACCTAAAGCGATACCGCCTGCGATATGGGGCGTGCCGGCTTCAAATTTGTGCGGCACGTCGTTGTACGTTGTTTTTTCAAACGTCACCGAACGAATCATATCCCCTCCGCCTTGATACGGCGGCATGGCGTCCAGCCACTTCTTTTTTCCGTAGAGAATACCCACGCCGGTCGGTCCGAACATTTTGTGGCCTGAAAACGCATAAAAATCACAATCCAAATCTTTCACATCCACGGGCATGTGTTGCACCGCTTGGGCGCCATCTATGATCACGGGAATATTTTTGGCATGTGCAAGTGCTATCATTTCTTTGACAGGATTGATTGTACCGAGCGAATTGGACACATGCACGATCGCAACGATTTTCGTTTTTTCGGTGAGCATCGTTTGATACGCGTCCATGCGCAGTTCGCCACGTTCATTCATCGGAATGACACGCAGTTTGGCACCGGTCTGCTCGCAGAGCATCTGCCAGGGTACGATATTGGCATGATGTTCCATCGCCGAAATGAGCACTTCATCATCACGTTGGATATACGTTCGCCCGTAGGATTGCGCTACCAGATTGATGGCTTCGGTCGTGCCCCGTAAAAATATAATCTCATTGTCGGAGGGCGCATGGATTAATTTTTGAATTTTCTTCCGCGCGTTTTCGTATGCGATCGTTGCCTGCGCACTCAAATAATGCACGCCGCGATGAATATTGGAATTTTCACGGCTATAATAACGCGCAATGGCATCAATCACTTGCTTCGGTTTTTGTCCGGTTGCACCGTTATCTAAATAAACCAGCGGCTTTCCGTGAACGTGTTCGCACAATATGGGAAAATCCCGTCGCATAGCGGCCACCTCCGCATCGGAGAATGGTTTTATTTGTTCGGTACTGTTCATTTATTCAAACTTCATGTTAAGCCGTTCGTGCAACATCGTATCCAGGCGTTTACGCAGTGCCGTATGACGAATGCGCGACACGATATCTTCAGCAAACGCCAAAGTCATGATGCTGCGCGCTTCGTCGTATCCGATACCGCGTGAGCGAAGATAAAACATCCCTTTTTCTTCCAGTCTCCCGATCGTCGCGCCGTGCGTACACTTCACATCGTCGGCAAATATCTCAAGCTGCGGTTTGGTATTGATCGTCGCGTCTTTGGATAAGAGCAAATTATTATTCGATTGTTTAGCATCCGTTTTTTGCGCATCGGGATGAACAAATATTTTGCCGTTGAAAACTGCCGTCGCATGGTCATCCATAATGCCTTTGTACAATTCGTGGCTGTTACAGTGCGGCTTGGCATGATGAATGATGGTGCGGTTATCGGTATGCTGACGACCTTTGGGCATGTATAATCCGTTAAGCGTAGATTCGATGCCTTCGCCATCCAAATGCGCGATCGTCAGATTGCGGGACAACGCCGCACCGAACGTAATATTGGTCGTCATAAAATTACTGCTGCGCGCTTGCCGCAGGCGTGTCAGGCTGATATGGTATCCTTTGACGGATTCATTTTGAATGCGTGCATGATCCACTACGGCATTTTCGGCTACGATGATTTCAGTCCGTGCATTAGTGAGAAACGGCTTTTCTCCGACGGTTTTGTAATCTTCGATCACCGTACATTGGGCGTTTTTTTCCACGCGTATGAGCGTCAATGGTTGCGTCATCGGAGCCGATTCTTCGGCAACGGTGAAGTATTGGATATGAACCGGTTTACCGATCACTGCACCACCGGCCACATCTATCACCACACCATCGGATACCAGTGCCATGTGCATGGTATTAAACACCGATTCATCCGTTTCCGTTGCCAGCGCACGCAAAATGCCGGCCTTTTCTTCATCGCTGCATTGCGACAGCAATCGAATTTGTAAACCTTTTTCCGGTGCGTTTATCGTCGAACGCTTGGCATCGTAATATCCATTCACAAAAACAACCGTGTACGCCTCTGTATCCAGCGTCAAGTCATCCCGTATGTCGAGCGCATGCGACGCACTATCCGCCGGTGAAGCGAGGTGCAGTCCGTGGGTAAAGAGGGATTCTAGATTCGTATATTTCCATTCTTCATGACGCATCGTGGGAAATTCCGACGCCTGAAAGCGTGCCATCGCATCGCGTCGCAGTGCATGGGTAACGCCGGATTTTTGCCCGTTTAGTGCGGATTCAAAACGTGCAAACTGATTTTGAAACCAGTTCTTAGCTTCGGTTTGGTTGATCATCAGGCTACCACTCCGTCATGTTCTTTGATCCAGTCATAACCGCGATCTTCGAGGGTGAGCGCCAGCTCTTTGCCACCGGACTTGACGATACGTCCATCCATCAGCACATGCACAAAATCCGGCACGATGTAGTTTAGCAAACGCTGATAGTGCGTCACGACGATGGTCGCATTATCACCGGAGCGAAATTTATTCACGCCGTTTGAAACGATTTTGAGTGCGTCAATGTCGAGACCTGAATCGGTTTCATCCAGAATCGCTAATTTCGGATTGAGTACGGCGAGTTGAAATATCTCATTACGTTTTTTCTCACCGCCGGAAAAACCTTCATTCACGGGGCGCTTGAGCAGGTCTTCATCCATTTCGACAAGCTTCATTTTTTGTTTTACAAGACTCAAAAAATCCATCGCGTCCAAAGGCTCTTCGCCGCGGTATTTGCGAATGGCATTGAGCGCCGCTTTGAGGAAATACGTATTATTGACGCCGGGAATTTCAACCGGATACTGAAACGCGAGAAATACACCTTCTGCCGCGCGATCTTCGGGATCAAGTTCCGTGAGGCTTTTTCCGTTAAAAATGATCTCGCCTTGCGTGATTTCGTAATCCTCTTTACCGGCTAAAATGTGAGCCAAAGTGCTTTTGCCGGAACCGTTGGGTCCCATGATCGCATGCACTTCGCCCGCTTTGACGGAAAGATTGATTCCTTTGAGAATCGGGTTACCGTCAATGGTTGCGTGTAGATTTTTGATTTCGAGCATGTCTTCTTTTCTCTGCTATAAATGATTATATGAATAAATCTAAATACTTTGTTGCCAAAGGATGTTTCCGTTTTCCGTATCCAGCGCAACGGCAAAGCGGTATGTAAAAAAATAAAGTTTACCGTCTTCGACCAGATACGAACCCGGGTTTTCGCTGAAAAAAAACCGATCGTCTTTGATCTCAGGATGGATCTGATCGGCTGTTACGGTCCATTTTTTTTGTCCGTCCGCACGCACAGCAAATAATACAAAGCCGTTTTCGGAAGCGCGTTTTTTGAGCGCACGTACGACTCCGGTTGAGGACGAATCAATCGTAAAATCGGCATACTCCGTAAACAGAGCAGGTCGTTTTTCATCGGTCCACGTCGTTTGTTTTTTATCGCGGGGATGTGTTTCGCCCGTGAGCACATCATAATAAAGCCCGGCCCCATCGGACAGGGTGAGTTCAAAATAAGGTATGGCTTCGTCCCACCCGGAGCCTGACATATCGGGCTTGAGCATCCATGAACGGTCGTATGTGATCTTATCTATGCGGTTTGCCAACTCCGGCATATCGGAACGCAGCTCACTCGATATAAAAAAACGATCAAATCGGGATACACGGGTATCAAAAATTGCGTACGATTTAGTGGCGATGGTCGGCACTAAAAATGCGCGCCGTTCGGCATAATGCGCCACCTGATAATCCTCAATGCGCTGCAGAATATTTCCGCTTTTTTTATCAAACACGAAGATTTTCTGCGCTTGTGTTGTCGTAGATGGGTCTTCACGAAATCCGGACGCGCTGCCGCGGCTGCTCCGGTATCCGGTATTGGTAAGTACGCCTTCTACCATCAACACATCATCCGCCGATATGATGCGCGTCACTTCACCCATACGCGAGAGCTGATGGTCATAATACACAAAAAAAATCGTATGTATCAGTAATGCCATCGCAGAAAAAGTAATCCAGCGGTTGCGTTTCGTCACGATCTTAAAAAGCTTGACGATCATAAGTGTAAACACGACGATGCCGGGTAATACCAAAAAGAGATAACCCAAAAACCAGTCAAAGTATATGTTGAAAAAATCGCTCATCCTCAACCTACGCTGCCTTCGAGGCTTACGCCGAGCAGTTTCTGCGCTTCGACGGCAAACTCCATCGGCAGTTCTTTGAAAACTTCTTTACAAAATCCGTTGACGATCATAGACACGGCGTCTTCGGTAGAAATACCGCGCTGATTGCAGTAAAAAATCTGGTCTTCGCCGATCTTCGACGTGGATGCTTCATGTTCTACCTGAGCGGTATTGTTCTTCACTTCGATATACGGGAAAGTATGCGCGCCGCACTGATCACCGAGCAGCATCGAATCGCATTGGGAAAAATTACGCGCATTCTCCGCGTTTTTGCCCACGCGCACCAAGCCGCGATAGGTATTTTGGCCATGGCCTGCGGAGATACCTTTGGAAACGATCGTGCTGCGCGTATTTTTGCCGAGGTGAATCATCTTCGTACCGGTATCGGCTTGCTGACGTTTGGCCGTGAGCGCGACGGAATAAAATTCTCCGACCGAATTATCACCTTTCAAAATGCAACTCGGATATTTCCATGTGATGGCGGAGCCGGTTTCAACCTGCGTCCAGGAGATTTTAGAATTGTCACCCGCGCACAAACCGCGTTTCGTCACAAAATTATAAATCCCGCCTTTACCGTCCTTGTCGCCCGGGTACCAATTTTGTATCGTTGAATATTTGACCTGTGCATTGGTATGCGCATAGATTTCGACGACGGCGGCATGCAATTGGTTTTCATCGCGCATCGGTGCGGTACATCCTTCGAGATAACTGACGTAGCTGCCCTCGTCCGCCACGATGAGCGTGCGTTCAAACTGGCCCGTACTGGCGGCGTTGATGCGGAAATACGTCGAAAGTTCCATCGGGCACCGTACGCCTTTGGGGATATAACAAAACGAACCGTCGGTAAATACCGCGGAATTGAGCGCAGAGTAAAAATTATCCGTCGGCGGTACGACCGAACCGATGTATTGCTTGATCAATTCGGGATGTTCTTGCACAGCTTCAGAGAATGAACAAAAAATGATACCGAGTTCTTTGAGTTTGGTTTTGAATGTCGTCGCGACGGATACGCTGTCAAATACGGCATCCACAGCCACTCCCGCGAGGGCAAGGCGTTCATTGAGCGGAATGCCGAGCTTCTCGTACGTTTTCAGCAATTCCGGATCCACTTCGTCAGCACTTTTTTTCTTTTGTTTCGGCGCGCTATAGTAGATGATATCCTGATAGTCCACTTTGGCGACATGCACATTTTGCCATGTAGGCTCGCCTTCTTCGCACATTTTGAGCCATTGTTTGTACGCTTTGAGTCGCCACTCCAAAAGCCATTCCGGTTCATTTTTCTTTTTGGAAATGAAGCGTATAATGTCTTCGTTAAGCCCTTTGGGGGCGGCATCGGCTTCGATATCCGTTACAAAGCCGTACTTGTATTCGCGGTCAGCCAGTTGTTGCAGTTCACTGGTTTCGGTATTCATAAAACTCCTATTGTTGACTCTAACACGCGAAAGATTAAACAATCTGTACTATACTGTCAAGTATAAATTGATTTTTTTGTCAAGTATAAATTTTCATGCAATTCTTGCAAATCTTGATCTGTATCTTAGAAAGGTAAGGTAAAGAAGTTCAAGCGGTTGGATCATATTTCGCAAGGTCTCTGCAATGCGAGCTTTCTAAAGACCTTGTTGATAGAGACTCATTCGACCATGAGATGACCTGCATAGGTCATTTCCGGTTACGCTATAGCCAGCCTGTTTTTTGATTAGCCGCCACGTTTCGCTATGAATACAACGGGGCAAAAAAAATAGCGCGCTGTAGATTATACAAGTTACACTAATGACCAAAAGAATATTAAGCTTGATTCTGAGTAAATTTCTCGGAAAAAGCATCTATTGAAATGATGGAACGCAGTTACCGAAAATGATATAATTCGGCAACGCGTGCGATCCGCACCACGTTACACTATTGCCTGGAATATCTGCTAATAAGAATACTCATTCTTATAATGCTTCCGTAATCAAGACGTAACACATATAAAGCATTATTACGGCAAGACTAATTTAGAGAAAACCGGATTGTTACATTTTATAAATAACCTCTCTCTACGAAAAAAATTTATTGCAGTCAGTTTATGCTTTGTCACCCCGATGATCATCATGTTGGGATTCATCATCTGGGAAAAAATAGAATCCGTCCAATTGACCAATCTTAAGCTCTACGGGCTGAACCACCTGCATGTTGTCCTGAAGTTTCAGTCATCCATGCATCGTTACACGCTTTTGCGAATTGAACATGGAACGACAACTTCAGAGGGTTCTGAGGAACTTCAGGATATCCTCGAAACCGACAAAGAAAGGCGCTTTCAATCCTCTGCTGAAACCTCATACCAAACATTGGCTGAACGATGGAAAGAGTATTCGTCACTAGACCCTACCACGTCAGCGGATGCGGTGCATAATTACCATACCTATCTTGCGGAACAATCGTTTCTGCCATACCTCAACGAAATCGGTGCGATAGCGCAACTTTCATCGGATGCGGAGGCCGATATTCAGATGGCCGCAACGAATCTCATGCAGCATCTTCCGAACCTAATGTACAGCATCACGGATGCCTGTTTATTGGAACAGCGGCGATCCGGAAAACCACTCTCAGCCGATATTCAGAAAATCGGCCTTCTATGCGGACGTTTGCGCGACAATATGGCTAAAGTCGAACGGGATGCTGAAAAAATCGCATCAACCAATGAATTAATAAATCAGGATCCGCTGCTTGCCCGTGTCAAGGAGCTGCGTTCCATGATCAGTGATATGGTTGAAATTTTAGAAAGCCAGTTGAATCCGGCCGAAAACCGCGAAGCGAACCCTGCAGAATTTGCACTCCTTTCTCGTCGGACCTTGGCAACGGCATCGGTTTATGAAGACGTTGTGTATCGATACCTCCAAGATACGCTTGCCCGCCGCGCGGATGAATTGAATATGAGCGCATGGGTCATCACTATCGTCGCTCTGGCATCGACGCTTATCCCGGTATTTCTTGGGCTTTATTTGTTTGGTTCTGTATCAAATCCCATTCGGATGATGGCCGGGATCATGGAGCATGCTGTTCTAGATACACGCATCAGACTTTCCCGCAAGGACGAAATCGGACGAATGGCAACAGCTTTTGACCGGTTCCTTGATACGACCAAGGCCGCACTCAAAGAAGCCGCGCAAAGTTCTCACCAAGCCGTGATCATCGCGCAAAAAATGACGGAGAGTTCCCGCACGATTGCGGATGAATCCTTATTACAGAACAAACAAAGTTCGGCCTCTTCCGCCAGTATGGATTATCTGCAGACCACCGTACATCTTATTGCTGAAAACGCACTTAATGCGCGGCATTTAATCACGGACGTCGAGCGTCGCGTTTCGATCGGACAACAGACTATCAATCATTCTATCGAAGGAATCAGGCATCGAGCCGACATCATTTCTGTATCCTCTAAAAAAATCGAAGATCTTCATATTGCCAGCCGCAATATCGGCAAAGCGCTACATCTTATACGTATCATAGCCAAACAACTTAACTTGCTGGGTATCAATGCGTCTATCGAGGCGTCAAAAGCCGGCAAACACGGCAAGGGATTTGATGTCGTTGCTGAAGAAATAAGAGCTTTGGCCCTGCGCGCCGATAAGACGACCCACGACATTGATGAAATTGTAAAATCCATACAAATCAACGTAAACGAATCGGTAGACCTTATTCACGGCGTACAAAGTGAGGCGGCCGCGAGCACCGGACAGATGGATGAATTGCAAAAGAGTCTGGGCAATATCGCGACGGAATTTCTCGCTGTCACCGATCACGTACACAAAATCGTGGACGCAACATCGCGCCATGCGGCTGCGGCCAACGAAGTCGAAGAACGTATCCGCATGATAGACCACTCATCCAAACGGATTTTGCAAGGTACCCAAGAAATCAATAGCTCCACGGATTACTTTTTGCAAGTTACGCGCGGATTGCAAGAAATGCTCATGCCTTTTAAAATGAATGAAACGGAGGAATCTCAAAAAACGACGCCACAACCGTCAAATCACAGCCATTCAAATCCCACTGCCCTATCTACGAAAAACGATCCGCCGCATCAAAATGCATTTGACTTAAAGACCAACGACCTCATCTCCAATGTAAATTAAAAAGCGTGCAATTGCCGCGACATCGTTCCTATGATCACTTGACGAACGTGCCGTACGGTGTTACCGCGCCCCCAATTATTTCCTTCTGATACACCTCCATTTCGCCGAGACTTGCCGACAAAAAATTACCATTCCCTTTTTTCAAAAAACCGAAACAGCGCCAAGGCGGCGGCGATATTGCTTCGCTTACGTCAAAAATGACGAAGGGCATATTCAATACGCGCGTATGAACAGATACAATGAACCTAATTGCTGTTTCGAAGTACCTGCGTGAATCACGGCGGGTACGATGACTCGGTTCGATTTTGATCATAAAGTAAAATCTTTGGACACAATGCTAATAAATCCGAAATAATGATTTAACATTTGCCTCCTATCATTACATCCAGTCGGGGCCAATTGGCTACTGATATTGATCACATTAAAACCTGCGAGTCATGTTGCATAGAAAAAAAATCTTATTTATCGGAGGTTCTTACAATCAATCGACGATGATGTTCGCAATCTCCCAATATCTTAAGCACTACGAATGTTATTTTACCCCTCACTATTGCGATGGTGTACTTGATCTTTTTGCTAAAGCGGGTATGCTTGATTTTACGCCGATCGGTGGGATTCATAAGAAAGTAACAGAAGAGTTTTTTAGTCGGATGGGAGTAGCGGTTGATTACAAAGGCCTTCTCTACGACTATGATCTAGTAGTGACATGTTCCGATTTGATCATACAAAAGAATATCCGCACTAAAAAAATCGTATTGGTCCAGGAAGGCATGACCGACCCTGAGAATCTCATGTATCATCTTGTTCGTACCTTACGGCTTCCCCGATTTCTGGCCAGTACTTCGACCAATGGTTTGTCCGATTCTTACGAAATGTTCTGCGTCGCCTCGCAGGGGTACAAAGATTTTTTTGTACGAAAAGGAGTGCGTCCTGAAAAAATAGCGGTAACCGGCATACCAAACTACGATGATCTCGCGCGCCACACAGAAAACAACTTTCCGCATCATCACTTTGTTTTGGTGGCGACCTCGGACGCTCGGGAAACCTATAAACTGGATAACCGAAAAAAATTCATCCGCAAATGCGTCGCGATCGCAGCCGGACGGCCATTGATATTCAAATTGCACCCCAATGAAAATTTTGCCCGTGCGAAGCGCGAAATCGAAACTTACGCGCCCGGTTCCAAGGTTTATACGGACGGGGATACGATGGCGATGATTGCAAACTGCGACGTATTGATTACCCAATATTCGACCGTGGTTTATGCCGGGATTGTATTCGGAAAGGAAGTGCATTCATATTTTGATCACGACACATTACATCAGATGGCGCCGATGCAAAACGGCGGCGACTCCGCACGCCGTATCGCATTGATCTGCGAATCGGTTCTTCATCGTTCTCCAAAATCAAACGGCAAAACCCGCTATCCTGCTTTGCTTAGTTCGGGACGCTCCGTCTACGCCAAAGCGGTAAAGCGGTTAGCCTCGATCATGAATAAAACATTGATATCATGCACATCGTAACGATTGTTCAAGCCCGGTTATCCTCGACGCGATTACCAGGCAAAGTTCTGCTCCATGCCGCCGGCCAGCCTCTTCTAGGTCATATTGTTCGTCGTATCCAATCTAGTCGATATGCCGGCACAGTCATCGTCGCTACTACCAGCAATGAGTCCGACGATCCGATAGAATTCTTTTGCCAAAAAGAAGGAATTCAATGTTTCCGCGGACATCCGACCGATCTTTTAGACCGACATCTGATGGCTGCGCGCCTATATCGTGCGCAAGCCGTTGTCAAAATTCCCTCCGACTGCCCGCTGATTGATCCGGCGATCATTGATCGCGTTATTGAATACTATCTTGCACACTCCGATCAATACGACTACGTGAGTAATTTGCATCCGGCGACATACCCGGATGGCAATGACGTCGAAATCATGAACATTGCCGCTTTGACCACGGCATGGAAAGAGGCGCACCGTCCCATGGAACGCGAACACACGACTCCGTTTTTTTGGGAGAATCGCGAGCGATTTCGGATCGGTAATGTGGCTTGGGAATCGGGGTTAGATTATTCCATGTCGCACCGTTGGACATTGGACTATGCGGAGGACTACGAATTAATTTGCCGGATATACGACGCCTTATATAAAGAAGACGAGGTGCCTTTTACTATCGCACAAATTCTGACTTTGCTTGAAACCCGACCAGAATTGGCCACAATCAATCAACGCTATTTGGGCGTGAACTGGTATCGTCATCATTTGGATGAATTGAAAACAGTCACTTCCAAAAGCACCAATCCAACTTTTCTATAGGAATCGTTATGCGCCGACTCGCACTGGACGAACTGCCCATCATCGCACAAAATGTGCGCGAACACATATTGCGTATGTCCACCGACGGCGGATGTTTTACCGGCGCTTCCTTGTCGTGTACCGATCTGATCGTCTACTTGTATACACGCTTTTTAAATGTCTCTATTGATAATCTCTTTGATCCGGATCGCGATTATTTTTTTCTATCCAAGGGTCACGATGTCCCTGCTCTCTATGGGACGCTGGCAGAACTTGGATTTATCGCACGCGCTCGTCTTAGCAATCACTTGTCGAGTCATGACACAATATACTGGCATCCCAACCGAAACATCCCCGGCATCGAATTTCACAGCGGATCGTTAGGGCACCTGATTTCCGTCGCGGCTGGAGTTGCATTGGATTGCAAGCTTCATTCGTCACCATCACGAATCGTCGTGGCGTTAGGCGACGGTGAACTTAACGAAGGATCGGTTTGGGAAGCGTGCTTGGTGGCTCAGGCCTACCGTCTTGATAATTTGATCTTGTTGGTAGATCGCAATGCATTTCAGGCCAACGTGCGCACTGAATCTTTAATTCCGCTAGAACCTCTCGAAGACAAATTTTCAGCGTTCAATTTTTCCGTAACCTCTATTGACGGCCATGATTTTGAGGCCATGGAGGAAACCTTTGCCCGTATTCCGATGGCAGATGGTAAACCAACCGCCATCATTGCACATACCGTTCGCGGCAAGGGCGTCCCCAGCATCGAAGCGAGAGCGGATCGTTGGTTTTGCAATTTTTCTCATGACGAGGTACAGCAGTTGATCAATGAACTTCATACCAACCAATCGGCGGAACTAACTAGTGACACCTTATTGGTCCGGTAACAATTACGTTGATTAGATAACATTTCTGCTTTCTCCATAAAGAAACTTCTACATCGGCATAATCTTAGCGCTACAATTGAAGGTTATCTTTACACATCATGAAAATTAAAATCAATGAAACCTACGAAGATATCCTGACCGATCTAGTCCATCAAGACAATCGGTTTATGGCGCTAACTGCAGAAAATCGAGCGCCGATTCGAGGAATACCGGATCGCATCGGTTCGCGTTTTGTAGATACCGGCATCACCGAACAAACGTTGATCGGTATGGCCGCCGGTCTGGCATTGCGCGGACGCATCCCCGTCGCGCATGCGCTAGCTTCATTTCTTACCATGCGCGCATTCGAATTCATTCGCACGGATGTTGGCATTGGAGCACTCCCGGTCAAAATGGTAGGGTACATACCCGGGATATTGTCGGACGCCAATGGGCCCACCCATCAGGCCATCGAAGATGTAAGCATCATGCGCACTATTCCTCCCGTCGGTATTTTCTGTCCCGCTGATATTGATGATCTTTTGATCGGCATTCGAACGGTATTGACTGATCCACGGCCGTTTTATATCCGTTACAATCATCGACCGGCCAATTATGTACATAGTGATCAATTTGCCATCGGAAAGGCCGAAGTCATCAAAACCGGTTCGGATATAGCTATTTGCACATACGGCGCTTTATTCAATGAATGCCTTCAAGCCTCGACTATACTTGAAGATGAAGGTATCTCCGTGCGACTAATCAATTTGCGAACGCTTAAACCTATTGACAAGGAAGCCCTGCTGTGCGCAATGCGTGAAACATCGCTTTTGGTAGCCGTTGAAGATCACTTTGAGACGGGCGGGCTATCTACCATTCTATCCGAAATTATGGTTCAGGAGACCATGACGTATCCCCCGCTGTTATCTATCGCATTTCCGACTTGGTTCAAACCTGGTTTGCTCAATGACGTACTCGAGCATGAACGGATGACCGGCGAACATATTGCCCAGCGTATTCTCACTCGTTATAACCAAAATTAACGCGTAATAACACTCTATGACCATGACATCACATCCCCTCAATATTGCGAACTCGGAAAAATACTATCAAAGAGCTTTGCCGCTTATTCCGGCGGGAACGCAAACGCTGGCCAAAGGACCGGGTCAATATGTGAACGGTTTTGCCCCCAAATATCTCGATCGCGGAAAAGGTGCGCACGTGTGGGATGTGGATGGAAATGAATTTATTGATTGGACGATGGGCGTAGGGCCGCTATCCCTCGGGTATGCATACCCTGCGGTAGATCGCGCGATATCCGATCAACTGAGAAAAGGAATCACTTTTTCGTTGATGCATCCATTGGAAGTCGAAGTCGCTGAGTTAATACACGACGTGGTGCCCAATGCCGAATGCGTACGATTTAGTAAAACCGGGGCCGATGTAACAAGTGCCGCAATCCGACTTGCCCGCGCTTATACCGGGCGCGACAAGGTATTGTGTTGCGGATATCATGGATGGCACGATTGGTATATCGGCGTGACAGACCGTCACCTCGGAATACCTGACGCGGTACGCGCGATGTCGTTCACGTTTGCGTATAATGATATCGCGTCGGTCGAGGCCTCTATAGACGAAAACACGGCGTGTGTCATACTCGAACCGATCGTTTTTGAAGAGCCTCAAGACAACTTTCTGCATAAACTGCGTGCATTATGCGATCGCCACGGGGTACTGCTCATTTTTGACGAAATGTGGACCGGTTTTCGTATCGCCATTGGCGGTGCTCAAGAATATTTTGACGTCCATGCCGATCTCGCTTGCTTTTCCAAAGCTATCGCTAACGGCATGCCTTTGTCGGTGTTAACGGGGCGCGCCGATATCATGCGGCTTCTAGAAAAAGATGTTTTCTTCTTTACGACATTTGGCGGTGAAGCGCTCTCCCTAGCGGCCTGCAAAGCAACGCTGGCCGAGTTGAGCATCCATGATGTGCCGTCTTATCTCAGGTCGATGGGTATAAAAATCAAAGACGGTTATAACCAAATCGCACAGGACATGAACTTAGCCTTTACCAAGTGCGTCGGCTTGCCATTTCGAAGTATGGTGACATTTGATCCAGCGGCCGGCAACCCTCTTGAGATGAAATCATTGCTACAACAGGAGTTGATTCGACGCGGTATCTTGTGGGGCGGATTTCACAATATGAGTTATGGTCATTCGGAAGCAGATATTCAAACCACACTTGCGGCTTATGCGGAGTCTCTGGAAATATTGGGAAAAGCCGTCGGTGATCATACCGTGCGTGAAAAACTTGCCGGACTACCCATCGAACCGGTATTTCGAAAAACTACAAATTTTAACACTAAGCCGGCTGTATCACTCACAAAACCGGATGTTACTACGAAATAATTAAACCGATCGTTAACAACACTATGACATCTTCCGCTTCCAATATGCCAGTTGATCTATTTTCACTGCAAGGCCGCGTGGCCATAGTTACCGGTGCGTTGGGGTTGCTCGGTCAACAGCATTGCCGCGCCCTGACCGAAGCGGGGGCATCGGTTGTCGTTTGCGACCTGGACGGCGACAAGTGCCGTGCTTTAGCCGAAACGCTGGGCCCCGGAGCGTTTGGTATTGGCGTCGACATCACAAATCCGGATTCGATCGGCACTCTCAAGGACGAAACTCTAAAGCGATATCAGAAGTTGGATATTCTCGTCAACAACGCGGCCATCAATGACGCCGTTGAGCATAGCGTTTCAAAGACGGACGTGTCGCAATTCGAAAACTATGCACTGAGTCACTGGAAAAAATCAATAGACGTCAACGTGACCGGCAATTTTTTATGCAATCAGATTTTGGGAACGGAGATGACGCGTCGCGGTTCCGGAAGCATTATCCAGATTGCATCCACCTACGGCATCGTGGCACCGGATCAGCGGTTATATCGGGACGCGCAGGGAAAGCAAACCTTTTACAAGGCCGTATCGTATCCCGTTAGTAAAGCGGCCATCTTGTCCATGACACGTTATCTCGCGGCGTACTGGGGAGGTACGGGCGTACGCATCAACGCGCTATCGCCCGGCGGCGTAGAAAACGGGCAAGATGATTTTTTTATCGCTTCGTACGCGGCACGAACGCCAATGGGACGAATGGCAAGGCCTACAGACTATAAGGGTGCGCTGATCTTTTTAGCGAGTGATGCATCCGGCTATATGAACGGCGCGAACCTCGTCGTCGACGGAGGATGGACGATATGGTAGACAATGCGCCCCTGCGCGGACGCATCGCGCCCATCAAATTATTGCTGACCGACGTAGACGGCGTACTTACTGATAACGGCGTGTACTATACGGATCAAGGCGAAGCGGCAAAGCGATTTTCAATACGCGACGGCATGGGCGTGGATCGTTTGCGAAAACTGAGATCTGTCGAGACGGGAATCATCACCGGAGAAACTTCTGTTTCCGTCACTCATCGCGCCGCTAAGCTCGGTATTGTAGAATTACACATAGGCATATCCGATAAATACAACACCCTACTTCAAATACTTGAAAGAAGAAACCTGACCTGGGATGAAGTCGCTTATATAGGCGATGATTTCAATGACATTGAAGTGTTACGCGCGGTGGGTTTTTCGGCATGCCCGGCCGATGCCATGCCGCCGGTCATCAATGTCTCACATTATTGGTGCCGACACAACGGCGGCCAGGGTGCCTTCCGCGAGCTGGCTGAGCTAATCATAGAATACAAACCATAGACCAATCGGAGTGAAATGTCATGCGCAAGCGAGAAGTCAAAATCGGTAAATCAACCGTTGGCGACGGGCACCCCGTCTATGTAATCGCGGAAATAGGCATCAATCACAATGGCTCCCTCGACGTAGCCAAAAAAATGATTGACGGTGCCGTATTTGCCGGGTGCAATGCGGTTAAATTTCAGAAAAGAACACCTGAACTTTGCGTACCAAAAGATCAGTGGTACAGCGAGCGCGATACGCCGTGGGGACGCATGAGTTACATCGAATACCGTAATCGTATGGAGTTTACGTCGCAAGAGTACGCGCAAATTGATGTTTATTGCAGGGAAAAAGGGATTGACTGGTTCGCATCTTGTTGGGACGAAGAAGCCGTCGATTTTATCGACCATTTTGATCCGCCGTGTTACAAAGTGGCTTCCGCAAGCTTGACGGATATCGCATTGCTGAAGCGCCTGGAAAAAACCGGAAAGCCGATTATTATTTCTACAGGGATGTCAACCATCCATGAGATTGAGACCGCGGTCGCGACAGTTCCGCACGAACAGTTATTGATCGCACACACGACCTCCGCCTATCCTTGTAAAGCCGAAGAGCTAAATCTTCGTATGATTCAAACGCTGCGTGAAAAATATCCTACGATCCCTGTCGGTTACTCGGGGCACGAAACTGGCTTGACGCCGACATGGTCGGCCGTGAGTCTGGGTGCCTGTTTTGTCGAGCGGCATATCACACTGGATCGCGCCATGTGGGGCACCGATCAAGCCGCTTCGGTCGAAATTATCGGATTGCACCATCTCGTGCGTGACATTCGCGATATCGAAAAAGCGCTCGGCGACGGCGTGAAGAAAGTCTATATGAGTGAAATTTCACCTATGCAGAAACTAAGACGTGTGCCGGCGTCCGCTATTAGTCAAAAGGCTGTCTAGTCCTATGTCTAATACCAGCCTGGCAGCAACCGTACTTGTACTTGTCGGCGCGGTGATCATTATTGGCCTTGAAAGAATCAAGCCCTACGATGCACGGCAGCATTTTTTTCGGCAGGAACTAGTGACGGATTTCTTTTACTACAACGCTTTTCAAAGTTTCATTCTCGGCCTCGTGATATCCGCCATAATTGGCTGGTTGGATACTGTTTGCGGCAGAATTCACATCCCATTCTTCTTAGCATGGCCGTTCCTAGGACAACTTGCATTTTTCCTGGTACTTCACGATTTCTATATTTATTGGTTTCATCGCTGGCAACACCGCATTACGATACTCTGGCGCATTCATGAAGCACATCACTCCGCACGCAGTGTGGACTGGGTCTCGGGTATGCGATCGCATGCATTAGAAATTCTGATTAACCAAACGATAGAATTTGCGCCGATCGTTTTACTTGGCGCTTCACCGGAGATCATCGTCTGGAAGGCGGCCATTGACGCGATCTGGGGAATGTATATTCACTCGAATATCAACGTTAAGTCAGGACGTCTGCAATATTTGATCAACGGTCCTGAAATGCATCGCTGGCATCATGCTGTCCATGATACCCAGGCGTATAACAAAAACTTTTCTACAAAGCTGGCCATGTGGGATTGGATGTTCGGTACCGCATTTTTTCCGAAAGATCGAAAGCCCGAAGCGTATGGTTTGGATCATTCACATTTTCCGAATGGTTTTTTTAGGCAGTTCCTTTATGCATTCAGAAAGTCGTAAGTGATGGCTTGGATTTATCTTCTCATTGCCGGTGTTTTAGAAATAGGATGGGTTATTTGCCTGCGTTTATCCGAGGGGTTCACACGCGTGATCCCGATGATAGGTTACGCTGTTTTCGGGTTATTAGCCGCTTTTTCTTGAGCAAAGCACTTAAAACCATGCACGTAGGAACCGCGTATGCCATTTGGATGGGAATTGCCGTAACGGGAACGACGCTAACGAGTGTTCTTGTATACAAAGAGCCGACTTCCTGGATAAGAGTCGCATTCGTCGGATTAATCGTATTTGGAATTGTCGGCTTGCAACTTACTTCTCCACAAAAACCATAGGCCAAAACCATGGACGCCATCGATGTGAAACGACGGAATATTCTAATTTTCGTGATATCAGTTTTTGTACTGCTCGTTGCAACCCATGACGGCGAATTTTGGCCATTTTCTATTTTTCCGATGTTCTCCAAAGCAGGACAACCTTGGCAACGCATCGTGATAAGGAAAGTAGAGGCCGCGCCTTCAAATGATTATTACGCACTTGATGAATTGCCGGGATTCCCGATTGCGTTGGATGCCTATGGTGTCGAAGCCATTGACGTTGCCGATTTTGTTCGCCATACGACGCATTGGACACCGCAACGCCTTCAAGCATTATCTCATTTGTTACAATCGCGACCGAGTTCGCAGCAATGGCTTGTTATGCGAGTTGATGGCCAGAAGACCATCGATGGAATTCGTATTCAGGCTGTACCACTACTGCTCTTCAACGATAGCTCCGTTTTCGAGGTCACTCCATGAATCAACTTTCAGCGCTACTATTTCAATCGTGGTATGCGTCGGATAACGACGAGAAATTTCATTTTCGCCTATTCGAATTTTTTGTTTTATCGGGCAGCATTTATTATGCCTGGTCTTGGGCTGATTACATTCGCCAAATAAGCGACAATATACACCCACTAGGTATCGCGCAGCACGTGCCGATAGACTTCATGTATGGTAACATGATTCCGCATTTATTTGCTATCGTGATAACGACATTGGCCTTTCTCATTTTTTTGGGACGCGCGCATCGCTACGCCCATGCAATAATTCTTGTGCTGTTGCATTTATTACTCGTAGCGCGCGATGCGATGGGTGAAATCGGGCATAGCGCTAATTTCATCGGTCTGAGTGTTCTGGCTTTAGCTGTAGCCTATGCGTCTTGCGGCCAGGACGGCGAAAGACGACGCATGGCACTGGGACTGACTGTTTTTTTTATCGGACTGGGATATGTATCCGCCGCGCTATGCAAGCTGATTGCCACCGGCGTTTTTTGGCCTGATGGTATGCACCTCGCTCTGTGGATCGCAGAGAAAAAAATAGACACAATCGCCCGCACGGGCATTTACGAAGCTAATCCGCTTCAGCAAATGGTTTTGACACATCACAGTGCAGGTACGTTGATGCTTGGTTTCGGTCTCACTGCGGAATTGCTGGGGTTCCTTATTTGGTGGAAACGATTTCGCCCGTACATCACCCTCTTGCTTGTGGCCATGCACACCGGCATATCGCTTACCATGAATATCCGCTTTGACTCCTTCATTTTGCAACTCCTTATTTTAGGTTTACCTTGGCCGATTTGGAAAAACAAAATATTAGACTACATCTCAAAAGTAAGCGGGAGTCGCAAAATCCTTAACAAAAATGCATCCGTATGATATTTATTGTCGTGTGGTTATTGTTGGCATTTTGGCCGATGCAAAAAAATCTGGTTGTTGAAGATTTTGAATCCGATGCACTCGGCGGTATTCCCGCCCGCTGGTATAATCGCGACGGTACAGGGCGTCCAAATTCCTATAGCGCGGATCTTCGCAGAGGTTACCAATACGAAGTTCTGTCGGAAAAGCCCGGCAACCAATTTTTACGATACAATGGATACCACGCAAAACACCTCGCGTTCCACTTTGTCAAGGATAGACATTGGTCAATTAAGAAATATCCCGTATTGACGTGGCGGTGGCGTGCATGGAAACTTCCGATAGGAGCCAATGAAGCCTTGGATGAAAAAAATGATGCCGTTTTGAGCGTGTATGTTGTTTTTGACAAAGGAAATTGGGTAAGGCCGCCGCAGGTCATTCGTTATGTATGGAGTTCGACACTCCCTATCGGAACCATACTTACAAAATCCTCCGGGCGTCAGAAGATCGTGGTCATTGCCTCGGGAAACAGAGACCTCGGCCAGTGGATCAACGTCACGCGTTCGATCTCAGACGATTATCAAAGCCTGTTCGGACATGCTGAAGTTCCTGATCCGATCTCTCTCCTCCTATTAAGCGATGCCGATGATACGCAAACATGGGCCATTGGCGACTATGATGATTTCTCCATAGGCAGCTTATGAAGCCCAAGGTTCTTCACTTTAAGACAAATTTTCTCAATCCATCAGAGACGTTTATCGAACGACTTGTTACCGGCCACCAGACCTATGAGCCTATTTGCGCTTGCGCTAATCGCCGAACGCTTGCCAACAGTATCCGAACGTATGTAATGCCAAAAGATGGTATGACGGGATTAGTCAATCGCTATGAATTGATGCTCAATCGGACACCCCGATTTCTGGATAGAATATTTGAGGATGAAAAACCGGATATCATCCATGCACACTTCGGGTTAGATGCATACCGTATGGTACAAATATCCAAAAAAACAAAAACACCGTTGATCGTTGGGTTCTACGGATCGGACGTCACACGACTTCCCAGAGAATTTGGATGGGAACGGCGATACGCAAGACTCGCGGCGCATGCGGACCATAGTATAGCACTATCTTCGCATATGCGTGATCAGCTGATTCAGCTCCGGTTTCCGCCCGACAAAATATCCGTGGTTTATTTCGGCTTAGATCTAAATCGTTTTATTCATCATTTACGACCGCATGGAAATCGGATCATGTTGGTCGGTCGAATGGTGGAAAAAAAAGGGTTTTCGACCGCCCTTCAAGCTGCTCAGATACTAAAACAAGACGGCATACCGTTCGAAATGCACTTCTACGGAGACGGTCCATTGTTGTCTTCGTTGCAGTCCTTGGTCCGGGAACGGAGCTTGCAGGATCGCGTTTCTTTTCACGGCTTGGTAAGCAATGAGCAAATACGCCTTGCGTTACATCAAAATCATATCATGATTGTGCCAAGCCGGCGTGCACGCGATGGCGATGAAGAGGGATTGCCTAATACGCTTATTGAAGCGATGGCTTCCGGTTTACCGGTTGTCGCTTCCCGACACGCGGCGATTCCGGAAGTGATCCGGCACCAAACGGACGGCCTATTGTTTGATGAAAATGACGTCCAAGCGCTTGCACTACACTTGAAGTATTTACTTGGGGCGCCAGAAAAAATGAAGAGCCTTTCCGTCAAAGCACGCCAACGCATCGAACAACTCGGTTTTTCCATTGACACGACCGTTCAAAAGATCGAAGATATTTATTCACACGTTTTGCAAAGTAAAAAATCCAAAACTCGTGATTTCACTTTCCGAGCGCAATGAATGCACGTCTGATCGTTTCCCGGTGAACCAAACCAAACTTCCAGCTTAACAAAAAAAATACAATCGCATAAATGACGAAGGAAATCACAAACCCTGATGCATGCTGCGAAGCATCCAATACTCTATAGCGTATAAACCAAGTTGCCAGCCCTGACAGCGCCGCCAAGATCAGTACTTTCAGATAGTGATGGAAAGGAATGACTTTGTAAAACGGCAACTTCATGTGATTTCCGATTCGCCGCAACGCCATGCACCAGGCGGCCATATTGGCCAGCCAGGCGGCCACAGCTGTCCCTGTAATACCCCACCAATACGTAAACGGAACGCACAATAAGGTGTTTGTGAGTACGAGAAATAACGACAGGAACAAAATTCCTCTTTTATCACCGAATGCCTGCAACGCGCCGCCATAGGATGTGACACGGTGAAGCACGATCAAAGAAAACACTTGAAATGGAATAATAGACGCCATATAGGACGAGCCAAACATCAGGCAAATGAAATCTTGGGCTGAAGCGATAAAAAAAATCGTAATCGGGACGACGATCATCGTCACGTTGCGTATTGCACTATGCCACAATGCCGTTAAACGCTGCCGATCTTCATCCATAATATGACGTACAAATTGACCGATCAGTGCCGAACTCACCGCATAAGGTATCACCGCAACGATCGGAATTTCTTGCGCTCCAATATTGTATTCCGCCAAAGCCACCGGTGTTAAAATCGCCGCCACGATAAATTTGTCCACATGTTTATTGAAACGGCTGATCAACGACGCCGAGCCGATGATAACGGAAAATCGGATCTGCGCTATGACGGATCCTTTGGCCAAGGACTCACGATCGGGAGGCAAAATCAGGTCCATGAGATACCATGACATGACAAAACGAATGAAGGCATATGCGGCAAGCCCATAAATAGCATAGGACAATGGAAATTTAAGAATCAGCGGGACTGCCAAAGCCAAAAGCGTCATGATGCTGGTAATAATCTGATACCATGCTGCATAAGTTGTTCGAGCGAACGCAATAAGAATATTGGTTACCGGCCATGTCGGAACCTCCAGAATCATAACAAGAGACATCCAGGGCAAAAACTGTTTTAGATATTCAATCTGACTTTTTTCCCACTCTGCACTGAGAAACGACTCTATTATCAAGGGCAAAAAGCCTATTGCGAGCCCTACGACCAATGCCATCAGCCCTACAATAGTGAAAGTCTGAAGGACTAAAGCGCGGCGTGCCTGAATTTCAGTTCGTTCAAAAAAATAAAAAATGCTGTCCGGAAAACCCATGGTCGCAATAAAGCGACCTACCTGAAAAATCATAAGTAAATAGCTCATCACGGCAAAATCAGATTTATCCAGCAACCGAACGATGATAATGGCTGTCAAAAGATCAATACCCGTAGTCACAATGCCGGCAGCGGTTACGACAAATGCCTTTTTTCCTAATGCAGATGACATAATGTACTTAATTGTTCTGCCAGCTTACTGGCGCCGTTCTCAGAGGAATATTTGTTTATTTGTTCAATCCGCGGATTGAATCTTAGAAGCTGATGGATAGCCGCGCCTTGCAAAATTTGAAAGAGGCCATCAGCCGCGTCCTGCGGCGACAGCTGGATGCCGATGCCGGTATCATGCAAGATATGGCTGATTTCAGAATTCGTCGCTAGCGACAACACCGGACGACCTATCGGCATGTAGTCCCACAGTTTCGCTGGAATAATGTCATTGCGCATTTCCGAGGCGCTTACAAGGAGAATATCATAGGTTAGCAGTTCATCAAGCATGGCATTACCATAGACGGGTTTGTGCACCTCAAAATGCGACAAAACGCCAGCGGATTCCGCCAATATACGGTCTTGATCCGTCAGGGGTGCAAAAGAAATTATTTTAACCGACGGGTTTATTCCGTCGTTGATTTCTTTTAAGCGTTTGAGCATGGCTATTACGGGAATGGCCGGGGACAACCATCGAAATGCACCCAAAAAAACGATACGAATTTCATTCGCTGATGACTTATGCGGACGCTGGGTCATTTCTTCATAAACCATATTCTCAAAACCATTATAAATAGTGGACATGCGGGACGCGCTAGCCGGATAAAATAAGCGATATCGCTCCTCGGTAACACACGACGTAAAAATGATTTTATCAGCATCGTTAATCCATCGGCGTTCTATCCTGCGGTCATAGACTTGCGTCAGCCTGCTTCTGCGCTGATTGCGCACCGGGCATAGCATCCAGGGATCGCGAAAATCCGCTACCCACTTTACCCGTAAGGCCTTTGCAACGGTGCGTCCCAACCAATGCGAAGACCATGGATCAGCTGTGCTCCATACAACATCAGGATTAAACTGACGTGCGTAGGCTATGACCGACCGACGATGCAACCACAGCAAAGGTAGCCATGTATCAATCGGAAACCACCGAGCTATAAATGAAAATGTCTCTTCTATACGATAAGAAGCCCCATGATTTGTCCCTGATGTGGTGCGATCGAGAGGAGTTTTCAGGGAAAGTATCGGTATGCCCTCCAGCAAGGCTATCTCTTCCTCCCCCAATCGCGATGAAGAATCGATGGTTACGATTGCCGGCTGCCAACCCAATGACTTCAACCGCACGGCCATTCGATACGGACGCTGGGACCCCACCCTCTTTCTTGGTGGAAAATATGGCGCTATCATAAGTATGCGATGTGCGTCTTTTTTCATGACGGTTTGCGATGCCACAACTTCTCCGAAAATTCATAGAATGGTTTTTTCTGATGCATCCAACCAAAATGAAGCCAATACGGACATACGCTCATAACATCTGATTTTCCCGGCCAGATGGTATGCAGATTTAGTAGTAAATGTTGAAGGGATTCGTTTTGCACGCCGCACAAGCGATGGACTTGCGGATCGGTATAATAACGGCATTGAACGTTTTGAAAATCAGCATCATGCTCGACCCAAGAAGCAATATAATCCATTTGTGGACTTTCATATCCATTCATCCATGGAAGCAATGGAATCCCCAATCGTGCCATTGCGATGGCAAAGCTCCATTCGCACGACTCCAAAGCCCGACCTCTTTCATAAAGCCGGCTTTGAAAGTGTGTCTCGTGCTTTCTTGCAAGCATTGCCTGTGCTTCCCGGCATACGCGTTCGGTTTGTTCTGCACTCGCTGCGTAGATCATACCCGACTGAATACGCGGCAAATATCGTATTCCAAAGCGACCCATCGTTCGTCGTCTTCGATTTAGAAAAATATCGGCAAGTACGCCGAAATCTTTGGCCGCGCCAAAAAAATGATCCGCGCGGAGATTCCCGGTAATCGTAAATTCATAGCCCGACAGTGTTTTCCATAGACGGTCCGGATTGCGGCAACAAATCATGTCACTGTCTAAAAACAAGTTGCGATCAAACGGCAAATACTGATGGATATGATGTTTGAACCCCACAATGGAACTGTGCTCGTCCGCAAGACGGTCCATAATCGTAATCTTCAGCTCCGACGCGTGTTTTGCGGCCTCAGCCAAATGCGACTCCGAAGCGATCAACGCAACCGGCCTTGTCACATCGTAACGCCGAATCGTATGAATCGCCGTGAGTGCATGCCACACGTATTTTTCATCCCCGTATGAATGAAATACGTATCCCTCTCTGTTCACCTGCTGCTCCTCATATTTTGAATCTGTTTCCTTTCAATGCAAATCATCTAAATAACAAAATAGTCCAATACAACGGCAAGCGCCGCAAGATTTTTCTTGCGCATGCAAGCACCGCATGGCATGAACATTTTTTTTCATCTATCCGTTACCGGCGCATAATACATCGTTCACAAAAAGCCTACTTTCTAATATCACCGTAACACGATTTTTGATTCATTTCGGCGTACTCTTTGCGTAGCAAATACTATGACAATTCATTAATTCATTTAAAGAAAGAAATGCCGTGCTTTCACGTTCAATGGTGTATCCGGTTACTTTTGAACCGCCGCGTATCTCTCCGAAACCACAATTAAGGCTGGCCCTTTTTACGGGAAGTTACCAGTACATACGAGATGGTGTCGCGCTGACGTTGAACCGTTGGGTAAACTATCTTCTTTCACAGAATATCTCTGTGATGATATTCAGCCCCACGGCCAAACACCCGGCTCTGCATACAACCGGCCAACTCATTTCGGCGCCATCAATCGCTTTACCCGGTAGATCGGAATACCGCATGGGTATTGGATTTTCGTCGTCCATGAAACGCGAGCTGGCACAATTCGACCCCAATCTCATTCACATCGCGACACCGGATTTGTTGGGAATTCGAGCGCTTGAATACGCAAAAGCTCAAGATATCCCGATGGTTATGTCATATCACACACACTTTACCGCTTATTTGAAATACTACAGACTAAATATGTTCGAGGCATCGGCATGGAAATATTTGACATGGTTTTACGGACAAGCGCGTCGAGTTTACGTGCCTACACAGTCGATGGCCGAGACTTTGGTTGACCGGAGCCTTAGCGATAAAATCGAAATTTGGCCGAGAGGTGTAGATTCTGATTTATTTCGACCGGAGATCAGAGACAATGCCTGGCGCCGTCAAATAGGCATAAAGGATGATGAAATCGCTGTGCTTTTTGTATCACGACTAGTTGCGGAAAAAAATCTGAAATTGCTCGGGCAAATTTTAACGCTCGCCATGCAAATGAACCGACGCATTAGGCCTGTCATCGTCGGAGAAGGACCTGCCAGAAAAGAGCTTCAGAATACGTTGCCATCGGCCATTTTTTTAGGCCAACAAAATGGCAATGATCTGGCTAAGGTCTATGCGTGCTGCGACGTTTTTTTATTTCCCTCGGAAACGGAAACCTTTGGTAATGTCACACTTGAGGCTTTGGCGGCGGGCCTTCCGGTGATCGCCGCCGATGCGACCGGCAGCCGATCGCTGATCACCAACGAACATAATGGATTTCTTGCCGAACCCCTTGATGTGACAGATTTCGCAGCCAAACTGAATTTAATTTCAGAAAACCGGCAACTACGAAAGCGAATGAGCGCTCAGGCCCGTCAAACAGCTTTGCTTCGCCCATGGTCCCAGATCCATCAAAGTCTTCTGCAAAGCTATTATGACGTCCTCGCAGAAGGATTTCGCGATGAGGCCGCAGCGTGATTCGCCTGTTTTTTGTATCGCATTCCATTCCGCCGACGAATGATCTGCTCGAAAATATTGGCGGAATGCAACGTGCCAGCCTCCAATTGTTGGAAGCTCTGCGCAACGAAGTCCATTTTAATGTGTTGCCTTTTTTACTTATGTCGTCCTGGAGGTTTATCCACATTCAAACAGCCTTCTTTTTGATTAAGCTCATCTTTAGGCTTCCGATCGCAATACGTCGTCAACGTCCGGAAATCGTGTTGTTTTCAAGTATGGTTACTGCAGCCGTCATGCTGTTTATCAAGAAAAAAGGATCGTCACCCAAATATGTCGCGATCGCCCACGGGCGCGACGTGACGCTCCCCAACCCGCTGTATCAGATTATTCTCAAGTGCGTATTCAAGAAACTGGATGGTGTTATTGCCGTCTCTTCGGCCACAAAGGCAAGTTGTATGGCGTGTGGACTCTCTTCAGATCAGGTTGTGGTTATCCCCAACGCCATACCTCCCGGTTATGATACGCTCCCGATACCGCCGAAGACCATAGCCGATTTTCTTTTTCAAAATCATCATATTCCGCGCGAAGCTCGCCCCGTCTTACTGACCGTTGGTAGACTCGTCCTGCGCAAAGGTCACGCATGGTTTATCGAGCACGTGCTTCAAAGATTAGATCACGACGTGATCTATCTTATCGTCGGCGATGGCCCCGAATACGACACCATCCGCCAAACAATCGCGCGGTCACCCAAACGTCACACCATCGCTTTACTTGGCAAAATGCCCGAAGACTGGCTGCTGGGATTGTATGAATACGCGGATATTTTCGTAATGCCCAATATTTCCGTACCCGGCGATATCGAGGGCTTTGGTATCGTCTTATTGGAAGCCAATCGCGCAGGACTACCCGCCGTGGTAACCGATATCGAAGGTATCACGGATGTAGTCACCGATGGATTAAACGGATATCGCGTCAAACAAAATGACGCCGCCGGATTTGCTAATAAAATCGATAGTTTGCTGAAAAAAAATATGAAACAAGCCAAGCCGCAAATCCAGCAACATGTCCGTGGTCATTTTATATGGCCGTGCGTGATAGAAAAATATAACCGATACTTTGCGTCGCTAAGCCCCCGCGCAACCCAATCGTAATGTAGTACTGGCCAGTTTGATTGCACGGCAATACACTAAATTAGAATTACGGGTCTTGATAGTGAGAGACGGACTCTTAAAGTAAGCATGAAGCATGCAGATCTAAACTAACCACAGCGCCAGTTTGAAACTACTTAATCCTAGCACGGTACCGGCCAAAATATCCGTAGGATAGTGAACCCCTAAATATACCCTAGAAACCCCCACCATGCCGGCCCAACCAAAAACGAATGGCGCGGCTTCGGGGACCACATGCGCAATCAACGATGCCATTACAAAAGCGCCGGAGGTATGGCCGGATGGAAAGCTAAATTCATCCGGCGGAACAATTTTTTGAATGACAAGTACTCCCCCGGAACAAGGTCGCTTACGTTTCAGAGTTTGTTTGGATAGCTTGTAAATTGTGAGATTGATGGCAAAGGCCAATGCACCGATTTTCCAAATCGCCCCGGCGATAGCGGAATGTGTCCAGGATAGATATGCCGTAGCGAAAATATACGCGTGGCCGTCGCCCAACCGCGACATAGCATAAAACCACGCATGCAACACACGATGCGAAAACGTACGTGACGCGTGTATGACTAACCAATTGTCCCATTGCTGCAAGGTTTCTAATAATCGCATATGAAACTATAAAAAAGAATTACAACGCCATAATTATCGGCTTGTTTCGGTTCGATTATATCGCAAGGTTCTCCTGCAAAATTCAAGCGATTGTACGTATTACTGTTCCTCTTTGCCGAATCCGATGCCTATGTTCATTCACAATTCCTGTTGTGATCCGAAAACTATTATTCGTCGGCCACATCGGTGACAGTGATATCATTCCATAATGTCATTGCAGATATGGGCATAGACAACCTAATCGTTATAGATCAATAATACAGACCTAACACACCGACATTACTCTTAACGATAAACTAATAAACGATGAGAACCTAAATCGGAAGAAAACAATTATGCGCCCCAAAGCATGCGTGCAACTTATAATGTTGACTATTCTGGTGTTCCTGAGCGTTCCAGCTTATTCCCAAACTCGTACGGGCATGGTCGGTTTTGTATCGGATGAGGACGGCGGCTTCTATTTACAGGGCGCGCTTATTACGATAGAAGGAACGGCTTTTCGTGCTGTTAGTGATCGTCAGGGAAAATTCACAATGTCATTGCCCGCCGGCAACTATGTCCTGTTGGCAAGGTATCTGGGCTACGAAGAAAAGAAAATAGAATTTACCGTCACGGATGGAAGTTTGAAAATACTTGAGGTGAAACTCAAAGGGACTGCCGTGCCGTTTTCAGAGCAGATCGTAGAAGGTATACGCTTGGGACAAACCAAAGCGTTGAACACTCAAAAGAACAGCGACAACATAAAGAACGTCGTTTCCTCCGACTTAATTCAGCTATTCCCCGACCCAAACGCGGCCGAAGCGCTCCAGCGATTGCCGGGCCTTTCCATACAACGTGATCAGGGTGAAGGGCGTTATGTTTTGATTCGGGGAACGGAAGCGCGTCTAAACTCCATGATGATCAACGGTGAGAGGATCCCTTCACCCGAAGCAGAAGTGCGGAGTGTCGCACTGGATGCCATTCCGGCCGACGCGATCGCTTCGATCGAAGTCACCAAAGCGTTGACACCGGATATGGACGCAGACGCCATCGGCGGATCTGTCAATCTCATTACAAAGAGCGCATTTGACTATGACAAGCCGGTCATATTGGGTACCTTAGGAAGCGGATACAATAATCTCGTTACCGGCGGCGTATATCAGGGTGGTCTCACGTACGGTCGCCGCTTTGGTCCAGATAATAAATTCGGCCTTCTCCTCAGCGGAAGTTATTACCAAACAAATCGCGGTTCTGATAACAACGAATTCGACTACGACGATGCGGAAATCGGCGGCGGCGAAGAACAGGAAGTGCTCACCGAATACCAACTGCGCGACTATGTGATAGACCGAAAACGTATCGGAATCAGCGCCACATTAGATTATCGTCTTGACGACCTTTCCCATATGTACTTCCGAGGCATTGTCAATGAATATAGCGATCAAGAGTATCGGCGACGCCTCATCTATGCCTTTGACGAAGGCGATTTTGACGCTGCGACAGAGACCTCCGCGTCTATTTCGGGCGCCGAAGCGGTTAGAGAACTGAAAGATCGTTTTGAAAAACAATCCATCCGTAGTTTTGCCGTGGGCGGCAATCAACATTTCAATCTTATGGACGTTGATTACCACCTGTCATACAGTTTTGCGGAAGAAAAAGAACCTCATAGCCGCTACAGTACATTTAAATTCGAAGACGGCGTTGATTTCACGTACGATCTGAAAGATCATGATTTTCCAAAGATCAACATCACAAACAGTTCAGACATCTACGATCCAACCAAGTTTGAATTTGAAGAGTTTTCAACAGAAAAATATACGACCCAAGACAAAGACTACACCGGTTCTTTCAATATAAAAATCCCGTTTACGTTTAATGCTAAGTCCGGAATGTTCAAAAGCGGATTCAAATATCGCGGCAAATCCAAAGACCGTCATGTGGATATCCGCGTATATGACGGTTATTCGAGCGATTTGTATCTAGATGAAGTCCTTGGAAATTTTGAAGGAAAGGACTTCTTAAATGGAAAATACCGCGTAGGTCGCTTCCAGGACGCTAAAAAAATAAAGACGTTTTTCAACACGAATTCTGCCGGATTCGAAGAAGATTCGGACAAATCGCACGAAGAAACCGATGCGCAAAACTATGATGCGGAAGAACGCGTTTTGGCCGGATACGCGATGACAACTCTAAATGCAGGACCATGGTCTCTCTTAGCAGGATTGCGCGCTGAAAAGACCAATATTGACTACCGAGGAAACACCGTCGTATTTGACGAAGACGGTGACTATGAGTCCACCGTGGCTTCGAATGGAAAATCTGATTATCTCAACATGTTGCCGTCACTGCATGTCAAATATCGCATCGATCAGAATACTAATCTGAGAGCCGCTTACACCAATTCGATTGCGCGTCCCGACTATTATGATCTTGTTCCGTTTCAGTCCGTTTCCCGTGAAGATGAAGAAATTGCTTCCGGTAATTCGAATCTGAAGCCTACGGTTTCCAAAAATTTAGACCTCATGGTTGAGCGTTATTTTCAAAGTGTCGGCTTAATCTCCGGCGGATTCTTTTATAAAAAACTCAATGACTTTATTTATGCCAACGTGAGCGAGGTCTCCGGTGGTGCCTACGACGGTTACGAACAAACCGTTCCGGTAAACGGTAAAGCCGCAACATTGTGGGGCGTTGAAATGAACTGGCAACAGCAAATGACGTTTCTTCCTTCGTATTGGAGCGGTTTGGGTGTATATTTGAATTACACTTATACGCAGTCCGAGGCAGAATTTCCTACGCGCGAAGCCGGTGAAGACAAGGCGACATTGCCCGGACAATCTGAGCATGTAGCAAATTTTGCAATTTCGTATGAACGCGGCGGTTTCAATGGCAGAATTTCAGCTAATCTCCACGGAAAATATCTTGATGAAGTTGGCGAAACGAAGGCTGATGACATATTCTATGATCGTCATTTTCAGCTAGACGCATCCGCGAGCCAGCGATTGACGCACAACTGGACAGCCTATCTTGAATTATTAAACTTGACCAATGCCCCGCTTCGTTATTATCGCGGATCAACGTCCCGTCCTGTACAACAGGAATTCTACTCATGGACCGGTAAATTAGGCTTGAAATTCACATTTTAATCGAGATGTAGGGTTATGTTAAAAATAGTTTCAATTATGATGTTCGCCGTGTTGAGCGCTTGCTCAAAACCGCCCATGGCGCCGGTTTCCAAAGCGGTTCATCGACCGCTCATTTCTGAAACGTTCATGACCGATCGCAATGAAGCCGACAACGTGGACGCTCCGGCGATCTGGCATGGCCCTCACGGCGAACACTGGCTCGTTGCCACGGCAAAAAAAACCGATGGTTTGATCATCAGTGACGCGGCGACCGGAAAATTTATCAAACGCATCGGGGGCACTGGCGCCGAACCCGGCAAGCTGCGACGCCCCAATAATGCCCTCGTTTTGGACGACATGTTATTTGTAGTCGAACGCGATAACCACAGGGTGCAGGTTTTTTCATTACCTGAATTCAAAAGCATATTCGTATTTGGAGAGCAGGAATTGAAAAAACCTTACGGCATTTCGCTTTATAAATCATCGCCGGATAGCATTGTTTGTTATATCACGGATAATTACGAATTGACCAAAGACTCAATACCTCCGCCATCCATGCTGGGACAGCGCATCCGGCAGTATCACATAACGATGCGCTCACGAAAACTGTCCGCGACACCCGTACGGGCGTTCGGCGATACGTCGGGAAGCGGCGTTTTGTATACGGTCGAGTCCATTTACGTCGATCCGGTCTATAATCGCATCCTCATCGCAGACGAGTACGAGAGACAAAATAATATAAAAATATATACGCTAGACGGCACGTTTACCGGGCAAGTGATCGGCTATGGCCTGTTTAAAACCCAGCCGGAAGGCATTGCCTTGTGGACGTGCGGCGACAGTGCCGGGTACTGGATCACTACGGATCAGTCCCACACCGAAAATGTTTTCCATATATTTGACCGCCAATTCCTTCAACCTGTAGCGTCGTTTTGTGCTGTCAATATTCGAAACACGGACGGGGTCGCCCTTACAACCAGATCATTCGGACCGTTTTCAGCCGGTGCTTTCTACGCCGCGCATGATGACGGAAACATCGGCGCGCTGTCATTAAAGAGCATCCGTGATTCGACAAGGATACAATTCGAATGCCCCTAATTTCGCACGTACGACACATGATCCTTATATCCGCACTGGTCACGGGCTCTGTGGAATGGGTCGGTTGTTTTACAAAGCCATCTCCGGGATTTGATTCGCGCGAAACATTAGAATGCATCGTTCTGGGGGATTGGGGGCGGCAAGGCCAATTTGGGCAACAGGTGACAGCGAACCGCATGGCCGAAGTAGCGCATACCATCGGCGCTGATTTCGTTATTTCGACCGGCGACAATTTTTACGATAACGGTGTGACGAGCGTGGATGATTCGCTGTGGTTCGCTTCATATGAAAATATTTATGCGCACAAGTCGCTGCAAATCCCATGGTATGTGGCGCTTGGCAATCATGACTACCGCGGGAATCCGCAAGCGCAGATAGAGTACTCTACCCGGAGCCGACGATGGCGCATGCCTTCGCGGTACTTCCATATAGATACCACGATCGGAGGCGCTTCGCTGCGGCTGGTGATATTGGACACCAATCCTTTTATTCATGAATACTACACCGACAAAAAATATCAATCCGTTTCCGGTCAGGACACGGCGGCGCAGTGGCGTTGGCTTGAAAATACGCTGGCAACTGCAACAAGTGATTGGACGATTGTGGTCGGGCATCACCCGGTATATTCCGCGGGTACTAAACATGGAAATACATCCGAATTGATTACGCGGCTTGAACCGATGCTCCAGAAATACCGCGTACCGATATACCTTGCGGGCCACGAACACGATCTGCAACACTTAAGTCATAATCAGATCAATTACTTCATATCCGGAGCCGGCTCTTCGCTGCGCCCGACCGGCACTTCAAACGAATCCGTTTTTTCTCTATCACAAAACGGTTTTCTACGCCTTTCTATTGCCAAAAAAAGCATACGCGCCGCGTTTATAGATGTAAACGGGGCCATCGTCCATGAGGTTAGAATTTCCAACCCTGCTCATTGAAGTTATTTCTATCCCTTGCAAAAATTCATTCGTTTAACGAGATTGCCTATATGGTTATCCATCTTTTCTTACTCTTACTTGGGGATATTTTCTCATGGCTTTCGATAAAGCGTTTGAATCCGTAAACCGTCTCGTGCAGGATTTTCGTGCGCAAGAAGCGTATTATCTCGACGCCAAATATCAGGAGCAGGAAGCGCGTAAGGATTTCATTGACAAATTTTGGATCGCTCTCGGGTGGGATGTCAATCATGAGATTCAAAAAAATCCGTACGAACAGGAAGTGCGCATCGAAAATGCCGTTCGCACCGGTGCTTCGCAGCGGCGCGCCGATTACGGTTTTTATCTCTCCCCCAATTTCCGCGACCCCAAGTTTTTCGTAGAGGCCAAAAAACCCTCACGCAGCATCGCCAATCCCGATGATTATTTTCAAGTCAATCGCTACGGATGGAGCCAGCAAACGCCCGTCGCCGTACTCACGGATTTTGAAGAATTGCATATCATTGACTGCCGATTTAAGCCGCATATCGGCACGGCACTGGATCGTAAGATCAAAGCCTTTCGTTATACCGACTATACCGATGCCGAAAAATTTGCCGAAATCTACTGGTTATTTAGCCGCGAGGCCGTCGCCACCGGATCACTGGAAAAGTACGCTGCCGCACTACCCCGCCCCAAAGGCAAAGCCGCACAAAAAGGTCTTTTCAAAGCGGGTGTACAGCCTATTGACGAAGCCTTTCTTGAGGAATTGGACGAATACCGCGTCATCTTGGCCAAAGCCTTCAAAAAATCCAATCCCGATCTTGAAGGCGAAGCGCTCACCGAAGCCGTGCAACGGACCATAGACCGTCTGGTGTTCATACGATTTCTGGAAGACAAATCCATCGAAGACTATGAAGTGCGACACTACGGCGACAGCGGTCATGCATGGAAAAAGTTTCTCGCCCACTGTCAACGGCTGGAGCCCAAATACAACGGCCTTGTATTCAAACCGCATCCCGTAATTGACGGCCGTGCGTTTCATGCACCGGATGAAGAAGACTTCAAGGCGATTTGCGCCAAACTTTCCGATCCCCATGCCGTGTACGACTTTGATCAGATCCCTATCGCTATTCTCGGTAGTATCTACGAACGCTTTCTCGGTAAAGTCGTCCACACGACCGCCAAACGCGCCGTCGTCGAAGAAAAACCTGAAGTGCGCAAAGCCGGCGGCGTGTACTATACGCCGGAGTATATCGTGCGCTACATCGTACAAAATACCGTAGGCAAACTGATCGAAGGCAAAACGCCGGAAAGCATCGCCAAAATGGCTTTTGCGGACATCGCATGCGGGTCAGGTTCGTTTTTGATCGAAGTCTATAGCGAACTGCTCGCCTACCACGAAAAATACTATCTGGATCATCCCGAAGCCGCCAAAGCCGGCGATACGCAGCTGCGCGACGGACGGATCGTACTCTCTCTCAAAAAACGTCAGGAAATTCTCAACAACAATATCTACGGCGTAGATATTGACTTCCAGGCGACAGAGGTCACGCAGCTCTCGCTGTATCTGAAACTGCTCGAAGATGCGACGCGCAACGACGCCTATCAGTACGGCATGCTCAAAGAAAAAGTCCTGCCCGATCTCAAAAAAAACATCGTCTGCGGCAATTCGCTGATCGGCACCGATATACTCGAAGGCGATTTATTTGAACGCACCGAAGAAAAAAAACTTAAACCCATGGACTTTGAATCCGCATTTCCCGAAATCATGAAACGCGGCGGATTCGATGCGATTGTTGGAAATCCTCCTTATGGCGCTGTATTTGCTGAAGTCGAAAAAAAATACATTCAAAACTTATATAAGTCATATAAATACAAATTCGACAGTTATATTTATTTCATTGAGAAGGGCATTACGTTAATTAAACAAGGAGGCTTTTTAGGATACATTACGCCTGAGTTATGGCTTCATCTTGAGAATTGTGCTCCATTAAGAAAATTTGTTACAGAAACAATTAGTGTGGATAGAATAAAAATATGCGGTGAAAATGTATTTTCTCAAGCTGTAGTAAATACAGTAGTACCTATATTTTCTAAAGTAAGAAAAAGTAAAAAAATACTGATTGAAAGAGAAGAAGATACTTGGGAAATTGATTCCGACGGAATTGATTCGAATAATAATTACGTTTTTAATTATCGGTTAAAACCATTAGAAAGCCATCTAATTCTTAAAATAAAAGAAAAGCGCGCTACTGATTTAGCATCTCTTGGAGACGCAATTCAAGGGATAACGCCCTATGATCGATATGCAGGTCAAGATACAGATATAATTAAAAATCGAGCTTATCACTTTAAAACTAAAAAAGATAAGTTTTGCGAGAAATGGATTGATGGGCAAGATGTTTCTCGGTACGCGTTAGGTTGGAGCGGAGAATGGTTAAGATACGGAAAATGGTTAGCTGCACCCCGCGATCCGAAATTTTTTAACGGTAAACGGTTATTATTTAGAGAGGTTCCAGGACAACAAAAAAGAATTCAAGCTACTCTGGCGCTTGAGACCCTTTACCATGGACATAGTATTACTCCCTTTAAATTATTTGATGAAACAAAATATGACCACTGTTACATTCTTGGCATAACAAATTCTAAATTGCTAAGTTGGTATGGTGGCTTGATTCTACCAAATTTTGGAAAAAATATTTTTCCAAAACTTAACCCACAAGACATCAAAACACTCCCCATCCGCACCATCAACTTCTCCGATCCCTCGGACAAATCACGTCATGATCATATCGTGAAATTGGTCGAGCAAATGCTTTCCGCGAAAGAAAAACTCGCTTCGGCCAAGCTCGAATCTGAGCGCGACCGGCTGGAGATGATGTGTGAAGCGCTGGACCGCCAGATAGACGACGCCGTCTATCAGCTTTACGGCCTGACGGAGGAAGAAATCAAGATCGTAGAGGGAAAGTGATCGCGTGCCATGGCGTCAGACATGCCAATCAAATATTTTTTGTTTTTGGATGAATCCGGCGATCATGGTTTAGGAAATATTGATTATAGCTTTCCTGTGTTCGTTCTTTGCGGAGTCCTCATATCGGATAACGCCTATCAAAACATGGGCTCTCATATTTTAAAATTGAAAAAATATTTTTGGAATGATAAAAAAGTCATTTTCCACTCACGTGATATTCGTAAGTGCGAAGGTGAATTCAGTCTCTTTTTTGATCTATCGTTAAAAGAGGAATTTTATAGACAGCTCAATGCGATTCTGATGGACAGCGATTATACTGTTATCTCCTCCGCCATTGAAAAAAACAATTTTTTAAAACAATATGGTAAACTGAGTAATGACGTATACGAAATCGCGCTTTCGTTTATTGTTGAGCGTGCTGTGTTTTTCCTCGACGCAATACATCAACCGATTAAACTTCATGTTATCATCGAACGCCGTGGACGTCTCGAAGATAAAAAATTGGAAGAACACTTCCAGCGGCTGTGTGCAAACGGAACCTATTATGTCAACGCAGATAGGCTAAAGCAGTATGGTCTTGAGATCAGCTTCAAAAATAAGAAAGACGATATCCAAGGATTGCAGGTGGCTGATCTTGTGGCATATCCTACGGCCCGATATGTGATTGATCCAAATAGGGCAAACCCTGCATTTGACATCATCAAAGAGAAAATATATAAGAATAAGAAGAACAATAAGCTTTTCGGTTTAAAAATATTTCCATAAGCAAAAAGCCCAGCAAGCTGGGCTTTTTACCGACCGGGGACACCCCAATCCATTTCAAAGTTTTTCATACCGATCAGGAAAACCCCAATCGATTGGAACTGTACTAGTTCATACATATCAATATAGTGTATGAATTGGAAACAACCAAATGAATTCTATATAAAATTCGGTCAAAATTTGAATGAAAATCATTCAAAATACCTATTACTTTAATCATATGATTGAATCGGATGATTTTAAATTAATAAGGTAACCCAAAGAAGAGACTTTGGAAATATACGAATGCGGTATCTACTAATACCTCAGTTAAACACTTGAAAATAAAATGTTTGATTCGTGATTGAAAAGCCTTGATTATATCTGTAAAAAACTTTACTTATAAGTGAATCCAAAGTATAAAATAGAATTATTAGCCGAAGGCCCAAAAGCACATATCTACACAATTCGCAACTTGGACTCTGAAATATCAGAGTTTGAAAGATTTGCTGATGAAGAAGATGTACGTTATGATCCCGGTTTTCAGGAAATATTAGCACGCATTGATGATATGGCCAATCGTCTTGGGTGCATTGACTCTTTTTTTCGTAATGAAAGCACACGTGACAATGCGATTTGTGCACTTTTTGCACCCGACGGAAAATTACGATTATATTGTATCAAAATGCGTTTTACTCTTCTGATCATAGGAGGCGGTGGCATAAAAAACACACGAACCTATCAAGAGGATCCTCATTTGGATTCGTGCGTTACATTACTTGAAGACTTTTGGAAGCGTTTTGCACTATACGAGGACAACGGAGAGATAGAAATTAGCTCCGACGGAAAAATCACAGGAAAGGATAAGATATAGATATGAGTTCTGTAAAAAATAAATTTCAGGAGCTTTTGAAACAGGTTCCCGATGAAGTGAAGCTCTATGTGCAAATGCAGGGAGATATAGCCATCCGCGTAGGCGAAATAATCAAAGAAAAACAATGGACTCAAAAGAGTCTGGCCGAAAAAATGGGATGGAACGAGTCCCAAGTAACGCGCCTTTTGGCCGGACATGAAAATTTGACGCTAAAGACGATTGCCAAACTATCGGTCGTTTTGGAAGAGAATTTGATACAAACGCAACCAAGGGTCGTGTACATTCCCCTTTTCCCGTTGGATACACCGGCCAATGCGGCACTAAATCTTGGCGCCCTTCGCGCCGCATCATCCGTAGGCAATTTTTTTCCTCTTTCAACCAATAAAGTAACCAGTTTTATCAAAACAGAAGCCAAAGCGGTAGCCTAATTATGTCTGACTCTATCGAACAAGGTTTGGGACCAAGTTTCAAACTGACCGGTTTTGTTATAGATTCTTTTTCTTTGGAAAACGAAGCGCGCCACGTAGAAAATATAGACGCCGACATGTTGCTTTACCATCACCAAGGAAATGCAGAAATCATACCGCCCAAAAAACTTATCCGAATCAAACTTTCGGTAACGGCGGAGTATGAAGGGAAAACATTAGGAAAAATCGTGACGCAAACAGAATTTGAAATCATCAATTTTGAAATTTTCATCAACAACGAAATTTTAAATATCCCAGGAGAGCTCATGTCTATGCTCGTCGGGTTGGCATACTCTACTACGCGTGGCGCACTTATCGCAAAAAGCGAAGGTACGGTTTTAGCAAAATTTCCCATGCCGGTTGTTTCGCCCTCTCGTCTCATCGGCATTGCACCGA